>CAZVWS010000001.1:0-126581 GCA_964631255.1 uncultured Dysgonomonadaceae bacterium
AATTAACAAGAATAATAACTGACAAAAAGTGTCCACTTTTTTTAGGACGTGACACATTCTTTAAAAAATGGCTAATTATCTAAGCGGTTCACAATTACAGAAAAGTTTGCTTGCACGAACAGAGCAATATGCTGTTGATGTAGGCAAAATATATGAATATTACCTACAGCAAGTAGTTGATATGATAAAAGGAACAGAGCTTTTGGATAACAAGCCATTTACATTCGCTGATTACGGCTATGGAGATAAAGCTAACAAGCTGTTCAGAGCTATGTACAGCAATGTATATCAATATATCAGAAAAGCAGTTGAAAGAGAGTGGTTGTTATCAAACATAAACAATGATGAGCTTGTAAGGAGTATTTTTGGTAAAAACTCAATCAATGACAATCATTTTGCGAGGTATTTTAAGCGCAACATGGATGCTATGAATGCTTTTTTTGCACGAAAAAGCAAGGATGAGGGGTTGAGCCTTTCACAAAGAGTTTGGAAATACACAGGTTCTTACAGAGATGAGCTTGAAAAGGCTTTAGATTTAGCTATTGGGGAGGGTACAGGAGCTAAAGCACTTGCAGGCAAATTGCAAAAGTATTTGAAAGAGCCTGACAGGTTCTACAGACGCTTCAGAATTAAAATCGGAGAGGATGAGGCTGGGAATGCTATTTATGGCAGAGTTTGGAAACGTAGGATTTATGATAAAGAAACAGGCACTTACACATGGATTGATGATAACCCACGATATAAACCCGGACAAGGTATTTATCGCTCGTCTGTTCGCAACGCTCAAAGGCTTGCACGTACAGAAACAAACATGGCTTATAGAGCTGCTGATTATGAGAGATGGCAGCAGCTTGATTTTGTTGTAGGTTTTGAAATAAAACGCTCAAACAATCCTTATCCGTGTGTCGTTTGTGAAAGCATGAAAGGGATATATCCAAAAAACTTTAAGTGGACTGGATGGCACCCAAATTGCCGATGCTACATGACACCTGTATTGGCTAAGCAGGAGGAGGTTGATGATGCTATTGAAAGTATTTTGAAAGGAGAGGATGAGCCTATTGCTGACAGTGTGAATGCAGTCAAAGAATATTCATCTGACTTTAAGCTGTGGCTAAAAGAGAATGAGGAGCGTATTAGAATAGCTAAGGCTACCGGAACTTTGCCTTACTTTATGAGAGATAATTGGGATGTTATATTAAAAATATTGTCGTAGAAAAAGTTATGGCTAAAACGAGTGGTGGAGTTAGAGGTTTGGGTTCGAGAGCAAAAGCAAAGGCAAACCGTAAAGCTGAATTTGAAGCTGTACTGGCAAGTGGCAAATATAGCAAGAATGATTGCTATTTTGATAATAAAAGTGGAGGTTATTACCTTACAGAAAAAAGTAGAACAAAACATAAAAATGAGGAGATTGAGGTTGCAAGACATTTGGCAAATAAAGGCTACAAGGTTGTGCTGATTGATGAGGCTGGTTCTACTCTTAAAATTGATGGTAAAATATTTAGTGTGTCTTATGAGCAAAAAACACCAGAGGGGAGTACTCATAAAAATATGAATAAAGCTCTTGAACATGCTAAAAGCAAGAGGGCTGATATTGCGGTTGTTTATATGAAGCATAATAAGCACTCAAGAGCATCTGTTGAACAAGGAATAGCTGAATATGAAAAGTTAAATGATTATCGTTTTAACAGGATATTGGTTGTTACAAAAGATGGTAGGATACATATTCACAAGCATAAATAAAAAAAGAGCAAAGTCTCCAAACAGAACATTGCTCCCAATTCGTTTTCAGCACACCTGGGCGGTTTAGTTTGGTTACCCGTTCCCATGAATTTACTCGCAAATTGTTTTATGATTGCAAATATACAAAACTATTGCAAAGAAAGCAAGCAATTGTTTTTGTTTTCATTATCTTTTATTTTTTTAATTAAAAATTCGGTTTATATATTTCTTTCCCACCCACAAAAAAGGTTTGCCGGCGATGTCAACAGCCCTGTGGAGTAATCGGTTTTTCATCCTCTATTCTTTGTTTTTATATTAAATACACTGTAAAAACAGTATTTTTTCTTAAAATATCAGAAATATTTCGTTGAAAAACAGCCCTCTATATATATAATGAACGAAACCGTAAAATGTTGCAAAGGAGTGCGATTTTAACACTTCACTCTATTTGGCACAAGTTTCCGCTTCACTCAAACTTACGCTACAGAGGGTATCTTTTTATCAAACGCATAATAATAAGTAGTGTCTTCTGTTGTAGATGATGTTAAGAAAATAATCATAACACACAGAAACAACAAATAAATGAGGTAATTCTTTTTCATAGTCGCTATTTTTCAAGTTTAACAATGTTCTTTAATAATATTTCTGAGTAATTTTTCCAAGGGAATGAATGCTCCATTGCAGTACAAGGACCGCATACAAAATTCATATTCTCACTTTCTTTTAATACTTTGTAATTAAATCTGATTTTATAAGAGGTTCTTTTATTTTCCGGAAAAAATATAGGGCCACAATTACTTCCATTACATCCTAAAGCGATAAGTTCTTCAGGAAAGTCAAGAAGACCATCAGGTAAGTTAAAAGTGTAGAAATCCATTGGATAGTTAGAGTTTTCATTTTTACTGTTTTCAAGTAATATACAAAATCCTATAGGAGTTCTTCCAGATGCAATGCCATTCTCACCAATCTTATCGGCTTGGAAAGAAGCAACAATGTACCCTTCAACATAATCAGAATATTCTTCTTTTTCACACCCTGTCCCTCCTATCAGCAAAAGCAGAGCGAATACGCTAAATAAAATTGTTTTTGTTTTCATAAACATTCTGTTTTTAGAAGTTAATAAAATGGTCTTGTATCTATAAGACGGTTTTTACCCCCGGAATGCAACATCAAAAGTATTAAATTTTGTTAATTTCACGCCGTAAAGATAAGGCAAACAAACCAAAAAAGCAAATAATAAAAGGTGTTTTACAGCAGGTTTAAGGGCTAAAAGGCAAGGGAATGTATTAAAACACAATTGTCATAGGGATTTGCAATCGCGACGTTTTTTTGTTTCACGCGAAGGTCGCGAAGATTAACCGCGAAGCCCGCCAAGTTTCACATGGAGTATCACTAAGAAATTTATATATAGCCGGTACGCTTTTACAAAGTGTGTCTGCCGATAGGCTATTATTTTCTTTACGACACACCGTTCACAGAATGGCACGAGCAAAAGCATAGCAACAAACGGCTCAAAGTCCGTTTGTTGAATTTCTAAGACTTTAAACAATGGGATAAACCGACTTGTAGCGGTTAAAACCCGATTCTATTGTCAAATGGATTTGCAATCGCGACTTTCAGAAAAACTTACTTGTTCACTGAAAAATACTTCGCAAAGCCAAAGTCTAACGGCCAAAATCTGTTATATTTTTTCTTTTATAGCTTCTGTTTGAGCCTCAAAACCGGGTTTTTCGAGCAGTGCAAACATATTACTTTTGTAAGCTTCCACACCGGGTTGGTCAAACGGATTCACGCCCAGCATATAGCCGCTTATTCCGCAGGCTTTTTCAAAGAAATAGATTAATTGCCCGATGAAATACTCGTTGAGGCGAGGTATTTCAATCACGATATTTGGTACTCCGCCATCCACATGGGCAATACGTGTACCCAATTCAGCCATCTTGTTTACTTCATCTATTCGTTTGCCTTTCAGATAGTTTAATCCGTCCAGGTTGACATTATCGTGTGGTATCTCTACTTTTTCGTTGGGTTCAACGATAGACAATACGGTTTCGAAAATGGTGCGCTCGCCCTCCTGAATCCATTGTCCCATGGAGTGCAAATCGGAAGTAAAATCGACAGACGCCGGGAAGATACCTTTCCCCATTTTTCCTTCACTTTCTCCAAAAAGTTGTTTCCACCACTCGGCAAAATAGTGCAATTTAGGATTGTAATTGACCATGATTTCAATCTTCTTCCCTTTGTTGTACAGTTCGTTACGCACGGCGGCATAAATGGCGGGCAAATTTACCTCGTATGATGTATTTTCGTTTGTAGCCTGTTCCACATCTATCGCGCCTTGCAACAATTTTCGGATATTTATTCCGGCAACAGCAATAGGCAGAAGTCCCACAGGAGTAAGTACGGAGTATCTGCCGCCCACATTGTCCGGAATTATGAAAGTTTTGTATCCTTCCTTGTCTGCCAAAGTGCGAAGCGCACCTTTTTGAACATCGGTAATGGCTACAATTCTTTTCTTGGACTCTTCTTCTCCCACTTTTTTTATGAGCAATTCGCGCAAAATACGGAATGCCAAAGCAGGCTCAGTCGTGGTTCCCGATTTGGAGATATTGATTATCCCGAATTGTTTATTTTGCAGATATTCTGTGAGTTCAAAAATATAATCTTCGCTGATATTGTTACCCGCGTAGAGGATAACGGGATTTTTTCTTTTTGTTTGTAACCAGTCGAAAGAATTGGATAAAGCATCTATTACAGCTCGAGCGCCCAAATAACTGCCGCCAATGCCGACTACTACTACCACGTCGCAAAGCGTACGCAACTCGGCCGATGTATCTTCGATATCGGCAAGCAATTCCTCTGTGAATGCAGATGGCAAATTCACCCATCCCAAAAAGTCGCTTCCCGGCAAAGAACCGGTATGTAACGCCATATTGCATGCCGCGGCATCTGCTGCGCGAGCCAAAATTTCCTGTTCCGAAACTACGTCGTAAACTTGGTTAATTTTTAATTGAATTGCTTCCATTTGATTTTAAATTTTTACAATATTACTTTTGGGTTGGATATTTATTTTCTCTTCAAGAGAAACAGAATCTGAATTATTTTAAAAAACTTCTATCAGACGTTTCACTGCTAAACCGGGGTTGAGTTTTTCGTACAACACTTTGTATGCCACATCAATAATGGGTGTATCTACTTTTAGTTTCTCGTTTATCTCGTAAATACAACGTGCGCCATAATATCCTTCGGCAATCATTTCCATTTCCAATTGAGCGGTTTTTACCGAATAGCCTTTTCCAATCATTGTACCCAACATGCGGTTGCGACTAAATTGCGAATATCCGGTTACAAGCATATCGCCCAAATAGTGTTGTTCGCAGATATTTCTATCGAACGGAGCGGCAATTTTCAGGAATTTATCCATCTCTTTGGCACAATTGGTCATCAACACGGCTTGGAAATTATCGCCATAATTTTGTCCGGAGCAAACACCGGCAACAATAGCATATATATTTTTTAGCACAGCAGACAATTCTGTACCCACCACATCTTGCGAAACCGAAGTTTTTAAAATTCGGGAGTTGATGCTTTCGCTCAACATATTTGCTTTTTCCAAATCTCGACAGGCGATGGTAAGAAACGACATTCTCTCTAAAGCGACCTCTTCGGCATGGCACGGTCCGGAGATAACCCCGATATTTTCTGCCGGCACATTGAAGTTTTTATTGAAAAAGCTGCTGATGACCATGTTATCGCCGGGAACCAATCCTTTTAGCGCCGATACAACAAACTTATCTCTTAGGGTTCTGTTCCACACCCGCTTGAAATATTGCTTCACATAAGGCGAAGGAATGGCTATAATAATGGTATCGGACTCTTTTATTGCCTTGTCTATGTTGGAGAAAAAGGTAATTTGAGCCAGATTGAACTTGACATTTGTCAGATAGTTGGGATTTCGCCCCAATTTGTAAAAGCCATCAATTTGGTCATCGCGACGGATGTACCAATTGATATGCTTGTGATTCATCAACACAATTTTAGCCAAGGCTGTTCCCCAAGTGCCGCCTCCCAAAATACAAATCTTCCCAAGTGAATTCATGATGCCTCCTTTTTAAAAAAACGCGTGTCGATCTATCAATTTAAAGTCTATCTATCCATGATTTAACCTCGTCGGGGGTAGGATTGTTCAACTCTTTTTTATATTTCTTATTTAATCCGCAAATTTCCTGATGCAATTTGTTTGGATTTACCTCTTTCAGAGCGGCTACCTCCATGTATCCGGCTTTTTGCAGGAGAGGCACCCACTCTTCGGGGATTCCAATTTCGGTGTATTTTGCAGTGGAATCTTTTTTGGCAACTTTCTCGGGTCGCATTTGCGGAAACAGCAATACTTCTTGTATGGCAGTTTGCCCCGTTAGCAACATTGCCAATCTGTCCATCCCTATTCCCATGCCCGATGTAGGCGGCATGCCATACTCCAATGCACGCAGAAAATCTTGGTCGATAAACATGGCTTCGTCATCACCTTTTTCAGACAAGCGAAGCTGTTCTTCAAATCGTTCGCGTTGGTCAATGGGGTCGTTCAATTCCGAATAGGCGTTTGCCAACTCTTTTCCGTTTACCATCAACTCGAAGCGTTCGGTAAGCTCGGGATTGTTTCGGTGTCGTTTGCAAAGGGGTGACATCTCTATCGGGTAATCGATAATGAAAGTGGGTTGTATGTATTTGCCTTCGGCTTTTTCACCAAATATTTCGTCAATCAGCTTACCTTTGCCCATGGTTTCGTCCGCTTCTATACCGAGGGTTTTACAAACTTCGCGCAATTGAGCTTCGTTCATCCCGGTAATATCGATCCCGGTATGCTCTCGGATGGCATCAATCATCGTAACTCGCGGATAAGGTGCTTTGAAATCTATCTCGTTGCCACCCACCGTTGTTTTGGTTGTGCCAAGTACTTGCATAGCTGTGTATTCCAACATCTGCTCGGTAAATTCCATCATCCATTTATAATCTTTGTATGCCACATAAATTTCCATGACGGTAAATTCGGGATTGTGTGTGCGATCCATGCCTTCGTTGCGGAAGTCGCGCGAAAACTCGTACACTCCTTCAAATCCGCCTACAATCAATCTTTTGAGATACAGCTCGTTGGCAATACGTAAATACAAATCGATATCCAACGCATTGTGATGGGTGATGAATGGACGGGCAGCAGCTCCACCCGGAATGCTTTGCAAAACGGGCGTATCTACTTCCAAATAACCGCGCGCGTTAAAGAAATCGCGCATGGCATTGAATATTTTTGTGCGTTTAATGAAAATTTCTTTCACGTCTTCGTTTACCAACAAATCGACATAGCGTTGGCGATAGCGCATTTCGGGGTCGCTAAATTTATCGTAAGCCACGCCATCTTTCATTTTCACGATGGGAAGCGGTTTAAGCGATTTGGAGAGGATGGTGAGGGTTTGAGCATGTACCGAAATTTCGCCCATTTGTGTGCGAAACACATATCCGGTAATGCCAATAAAATCGCCGATATCGAGTAGTTTTTTGAAAACGATGTTGTAGAGGTCTTTGTTTTCGTCGGGGCAAATATCATCTCGCGTGATATACACCTGGATGCGACCAACGGAGTCCATAAGCTCGATAAACGAGGCTTTTCCCATGATGCGACGGCTCATGATGCGCCCTGCAATTCTCACTTGTTGGCGTTCTTCGCCATCGGAAAAATTATTTTTAATGTCGGTTGAGTACGCGTCAACTTCGTATAAAGCAGCCGGATAGGGCTCAATTCCTAATTTTCTGAGTTCATCTAAACTCTGACGACGAATTATTTCTTGTTCGCTTAGTTCTGGCGTATACATCTATTTTTTTGATTTTAATTGTATTGGATACTCTAATTATTTCACAAAAGTACAAAATATATTGATAAGAAAATACATTTGTGGTGAGTTTGATAAAACAAGTTAAATAAAAGATTTCAATTCAGGTAAAAATCTACTTTTTATTATTAAGAATAATTCTATATTACGGTATTGCCAAAAATTAAATCTATATTTAACAATGTTAAATAAAAATAATTACTAATTTTATGCCGTATAGAGAGGAAGCAAAATAATCAGCCACAACAAACTGTTATAATGCACGTTAAACGCTATCACAAAAACCGATTATTGGGTTATATTTTGTAACGCTGATAAAGAAACTGTTTATAAATAGATTCATCCAATTTCTCTATGGGAAGAAATCTTGCCAAATTAGCCGAAAAGCTTCAACTGCAATGCCTGTCGGGCAAACAGCTGTTGAACCAAAATATAACCGGTTGTTATACATCGGATATATTGACCGATGTTTTGGGTCATGCCAAGGAGGGAAGTTTGTGGATAACTTCTCAATTGCACAAAAATATTGTAGCCATTGCACACGCCAAAAAACTGAGTGCCATTGTTATTACCAACAATTGGCAACCCGAATCTGACGTAATTTCGCTTGCCGAGTACCAAAACATAGTAATTCTTGTTTCGCCACACACCACATTTGAAACCAGCGGAATTATTTATAAATTTTTTCACCGATAAAAACATGAGAGATTTGGCTTCACATATCTTGGATTTGGTCTGTAACTCTATTCGTGCACAAGCAAATAGCGTAGAAGTGGCAATGGAGGAAAATAGTGCCCGTCATGAGTTGAAAGTAACGATAAAAGACAATGGCAAAGGTATGGATGCAGAGCAACTACAAGAAGCAATAAACCCGTTTTTCACTACTCGTACCACGAGAAATACCGGATTGGGTATACCTTTGATGCAGATGACCTGCGAGCAAACGGGTGGCAGTTTTCACGTGCAATCGGCGTTATATATAGGAACACAAATTGAGGCAATTTTCAAAACAGACAACCCCAATTGCCTGCCGTTGGGCGACTTGAGTGGACAAATGGTATTGCTGTTTGCCACAAATCCGTTAATTGATTTCTCTTTCTCCTATTCAATTGACAATTTGACATTTAGCATCAGTTCCATTCATCTAAAACAGCATAATATCGACATACAACTTCCGCCAATAATGCAAGCAACCAATGAGTATATCAGCAACAATCTGTTCGACATTTTTTCAACCCGAAAAGACGAAAATTTTATATGCTGAAACAACGGAGTATTTTTATGAAATAGAGAATAAGTACAACAAAAAACCAATCAATATGACAAAAATAAAAACATTGGACGACCTGAAGCGCAGACAAGATGAGGTTCGAGACAAAATTGAGTTGCGCAACAAGGCAGAAAATCCCGACAAAATCATTCAAGTGCGCGTATCGATGGGAACGTGCGGCATAGCCGCGGGAGCTAAAAATGTGATGGAATACTTTGTCAGAGAGCTGCCCTTGCGCCACATCGATGCTGTAGTTACTCAAATGGAGTGCACAGGACATTGCTATGCCGAACCGATTGTGGAAATTATTTTACCCGAACACGACCCCATCGTGTTTGGACTGGTCAATTGCGAAAAAGCAGACGAAATAATCGAACGATTTATTTTACGTGGGGAACTGGTTCACGGCATTATGCCCAAAAATGGGTTAAACCTGCAATCATAAATAAAGAATGGCAATCTGTTTTTCTCAATAAAAGAGATATCTCGACATAAAAAAACAGGCAGAAACAAATATCTTTTACTCAACAAAAAAAACAATTATTATATATGAATCCATATCAAATGCACATTCTGGTTTGTGGAGGTACGGGCTGTCATTCGTCGCAAAGCGAACAGTTATACAAATCACTCAAAGAGGAAGTGAAACGCATCAATCTGTCCGATACAGTGCAGGTAATAGCTACCGGATGTTTCGGGTTTTGCGAGAAAGGACCAATTGTAAAAATAATTCCCGACAACACCTTTTACGTACAGGTAAAACTGGAAGATGTAAAAGAGATTATAGATGAGCATGTTGTAAAGGGAAGAAGGGTTGACCGATTGCTTTACGTCAATCCGGAAAACGAGGAGCATATACCCGACTCCAAGCACATGAATTTCTATAAAAAACAGATGCGAATAGCATTGCGCAACTGCGGAACGATAGACCCGGAAAACATTGACGAATCCATCGCGCGCGACGCATACCAAGCTCTGGGGAAAGTACTGACCGAACTCACACCACAACAAACCATCGATATCATCAAGCAATCGGGATTGCGCGGACGCGGAGGCGCGGGTTTCCCTACGGGATTGAAATGGGAAATAGCCAAAAACAACCAAGCCGACCAAAAATACGTGGTTTGCAATGCAGACGAAGGCGACCCGGGCGCATTTATGGATAGGTCTATATTGGAAGGCGACCCGCACAGCATACTCGAAGCCATGGCTATTTGCGGCTATTGCATTGACGCAACGCAAGGTCTGGTCTATATCAGAGCCGAATATCCATTGGCTGTAAAACGGCTAAAAATTGCCATCGAACAAGCCAGAGAAAACGGTCTGTTGGGAGACAATATTTTAGGCAGCGGATTCCATTTCGATGTCCAACTGCGCTATGGCGCGGGCGCTTTTGTGTGCGGCGAGGAAACGTCGCTCATCCACTCCATGGAGGGTTTGCGTGGCGAGCCATCCAACAAACCACCATTCCCGGCACAAAGCGGGTACTTGGGCAAACCCACCAACGTGAACAATGTAGAAACTTTGGCAAATATACCCATCATCTTGCTGCGTGGTGCTGAGTGGTTTGCATCCATAGGCACCGAAAAATCAAGAGGTACTAAAGTGTTTGCACTGGCAGGAAAAATTAATAATGTTGGGCTGATAGAAGTGCCGATGGGAATCACATTGCGGGAAATTATTTACGAAATTGGCGGCGGCATCAAAGGTGGTAAAAAATTTAAAGCGGTACAAACCGGCGGACCGTCGGGCGGATGCCTCACCGAAAAGCATCTGGACACGCCCATCGATTACGAAAGCCTGACAGCTGCCGGCTCCATGATGGGTTCGGGAGGAATGATTGTGCTGGATGAAGACGATTGTATGGTTTCTGTGGCAAAATTTTATCTCGATTTTATTGTAGAAGAGTCGTGCGGAAAATGTGCCCCGTGCCGTATCGGCAACAAACGACTGTACGAAATTCTCAATAAAATAACGCAAGGTAAAGGCACGATTGAAGACTTAGACAGGCTCAGAAATCTCGCCAACGTGATAAAGGACACCTCTTTATGTGGATTGGGACAGACCTCGCCCAACCCGGTGCTTTCTACTTTAGAAAATTTTGAAGAGGAGTATCACGAACACGTGGTAGAGAAAAAATGCCGTTCGGGGCATTGCAAAAATCTATTCTATTTCGTGATTAACGAAGAAGAGTGTGTGGGATGCTCGGCATGCAAAAGATGTTGTCCGGTGCAAGCCATTACCGGCGAGAAACGACAACCACACTTCATCAACAACGATATTTGTATTCGCTGTGGCGAGTGTATCGAAAAATGCTCTTTCGATGCCATCACTATCGAGTTAGAACCAAAAATATTTCACAAGATAGAATAAAAAAACTGTTTATTCTCACCCTCATTTTTACTCATAAAAAACATCCGATATGGAACAGATAGAAATCACGATAGACAAGAAAAAAATACAAGTACCCAAAGGTACAACCATACTCAAAGCCGCTCGACAAGCCGGTGTGGAAATACCCACACTTTGCCATTTCGAACTTTGCGACATGGGCATCGAAAACAAGCCTGGCGGCTGCCGTATCTGTGTGGTGGAAGTGGAAGGCCGACGCAATTTGGCTCCTTCGTGCATGACCGAAGCACAAAACGGCATGGTAGTAAGCACGCACACTACACGCGTTTTGAATGCACGCACTACCGTGCTCAAACTGATTATTTCGGACCACCCGTTCGATTGTTTGGTTTGTGCCAAATCGGGGCAGTGCGAGTTGCAACAATTAGCCAAACAATTCGGAATAAGAAGCATCCCCTACGAGGGCGAGCAGTCCAAGTACAGGAAAGACACCTCGTCATCCATCATTCGCGATGTGGACAAATGCATCATGTGCCGCCGATGCGAGATGATGTGCAACGAGGTGCAAACCGTGGGTGCGCTCTCTGCCGTGAACAGAGGTTTTATGGCGGTGGTTGCCCCGGCTTTCGAGATGAATTTGGAAGATTCGCCGTGCACCTATTGCGGGCAATGTGTTTCGGTGTGTCCCACCGGCGCACTGACCGAAGTAGACCACACCAACGATATATTGCGCGCCCTCAACGACCCCACCAAAACGGTAATAGTGCAAACCGCGCCGGCAGTGCGTGTGGCATTGGGCGAAGAGTTTGGACTAAAACCCGGCACACGTATTACCGGTAAAATGGTAACTGCCCTTCGCGAATTGGGGTTCGATTACGTTTTTGATACCGATTTTAGTGCCGACCTCACCATCATGGAAGAGGGAACCGAGTTACTGAACCGCATACAAGGACACTTGGCGGGCGACAAACAGGTGCGACTGCCTATTCTCACCTCATGCTGCCCGGGATGGGTAAACTTTTTTGAACACAACTTTCCCGATTTGTTGGACGTACCTTCCACTGCCAAATCGCCACAACAGATGTTTGGCGCGATAGCCAAATCGTATTTTGCCGAAAAAATTGGGGTGAACAGAAAAAATCTAATTGTAGTTTCTATCATGCCTTGCCTGGCAAAGAAATACGAATGCCAACGCGATGAGTTCCAGGTAGATGGCAATCCGGATGTAGATTATTCCATCTCCACACGCGAGCTGGCAGCATTTATCAAACAGGCAAATATCGATTTTCTGAATCTCGACGAAACCGATTTCGACAGTCCGTTGGGAGAATCGACCGGCGCAGGCGTTATTTTCGGAAACACGGGTGGCGTTATCGAAGCTGCATGCCGTACGGCATACGAGTTGCACACGGGCAAAACATTGGACAAGGTAGAGTTTACCGAATTGAGGGGCATGGACGGAATCCGCTCTGCTACGGTAGATTTTGACGGGTTAGAACTGAAAATAGGAATTGCCCATGGCTTGGGTAATGCTCGTAAGTTGTTAGACGAAGTTCGTGCCGGCACATCGCAATATCACGCCATCGAAATCATGGCATGCCCGGGTGGCTGCATTGGTGGCGGCGGACAGCCATTTCATCATGGTAAAAGCGAAATTCTTGCCCAACGAGCCGCCTCTATCTACGAGGAGGATGAGCGCAAAACTATACGCAAATCGCACGAAAACCCATCTATTATCCGTCTCTACAACGAGTTTTTGGGAGAGCCGGGCAGCGCCAAAGCGCACCGTTTGTTGCATACGCATTACTTTGAAAAAAGCAATGAAGTTACCATCCATTTATCTAATGAATAAAGCAGAATATTATGACCAAGAAAATAAATATATCGCCCGAAGCTTTTGAATATATGCATCCCCACCACGGCACGGATGGCGTAGAGGTAAAAGTGAATTTGCCCAAAGAAAAGATAGACAAGATAAACGAAATATGCAACTCGTTTGGCAACGATGCCCGCGAATTGATTCATGTTTTGCACGAAACCCAACACGAATTTGGATATCTCCCGGCCGAGGTGCAAGATGTTATCGCGCACAATCTGCACGTATCTGTCGCCCACGTTTACGGAGTGGTTACATTCTACTCGTTCTTCTCCATGCTGCCCAAGGGCGAGCATCCCATATCCATTTGCACCGGCACGGCTTGCTATGTGCGTGGGGCGGAAAAGGTGTTGGACGAGTTCAAAAAACAATTAAACATACAAGTGGGCGAAACCACCGAAGACGGCAAATTTTCCATCAACTGCCTGCGCTGCGTGGGTGCATGCGGATTGGCACCGGTTGTGCTGGTTGGCGAACGGGTTTTTGGCAGGGTATCGCCCGATGGTGTGAAAGCTATTTTGGCTGAATTCGGAGAAGAAAAGGCTGTAGATTCCAATGCAAGAAACATCTGATTTTGTTTCGCAGATGGTTTGTGCTCTTTAAAAAGCAAACAGCTCAATGACCGGGTGTTGGGGTTGTTTACCCTTCCGTTGGGGTTGCGAACCCCAACCGGAAAATGAATAACCTCGTGGAGAGGGCAAACAACCCCAATGATGCTATCAACAACCACACCCATGGGTTAAAACACCTCTTCGGCGGGATTTCAGGTGTGGCTGCCGGTTTGGTGTAAATAAAAAATGGCTCTTATTTTATCTGGTCAAAACCTTTACCATACACACCCACTACATTGCTTTGGGCAACAAACGCGTTCATATCGATGCGTTTTACCAAGCGGAAGATGGAGGTAGATTCGGTTTTCCGTGCCAAAACAATCAACACTTTTTGTGGTTGTTGGGTGTATGACCCTACCCCATCGATAATGGTACAACCACGGCTAAGTTCGGAGTTGATATGCGAAGCAATTTCTTCGTATTTATTAGAAAAAATAAAGAATTGCACCGATTGTCGCGAACCACTAATCACCATATCCACAGCATAATAAAGTACAGCAATAACTATAAGTCCGTAAATTATTTTCTCGAGACTTTGAAACAAAAACCACGAACTCATAATAATAATGATATCCACATACATCAGACCACGTCCCATGCTGATATAGCGGTATTTGGTAATAATTGCGCCCACGATATCGGTTCCACCGGTGGTGCTATTCATCGAATAGACCAAACCCAACCCCACACCACAACAAATTGCACCAATGATGCTTGCCATGAGCGGATCGACATTGGGAAGGATGGCTTGTGTGATGTATTTTTCGGCTAAACCTATTGCCAAAGTCAATCCAAAAGCACCAAACAGTGTATTGATAACAAATTTTCGCCCTAAAATTTTCCAGGCAAAAATCAATAAAACCGAATTAATAATCAGGGTGGACAGCCACACAGGCAAACCTGCCGAATAATTGATTAGCAGCGAAATACCTGCCAACCCACCGGTTACAATTTTGTTTGGAATAAGGAAACCGGTAAGTCCAACGGCGTAGAGAACCAAACCAATAACAATGACCAAATAGTCGCGCCATTCAAAGGCTTTCAAATATTTTTTTGTAGGTAAATTCATAATAAATGCAAATATATTTAAATAACAATATTAACTATTTTTCGGGGAACGATAATCACTTTTTTGGGAGTTTTGCCATCGAGCCATTTTTCGGAATTGGGATGTTCCAAAACCGTTTTTTCGATTTCGGCATTCGTTGCATCGGCAGCAAATTCCAATACGAAACGCGATTTTCCATTGAATGAAATGGAATATGAGAAATTGTCTTCTCGCAGATACTCTTCGTTGCAAACAGGGAATTGGGCATCAAATATGGTGCGTTCATTTCCTAATTTTTGCCACAACTCTTCGGCTATATGCGGTGCAAAAGGTGCTAAGCAAATCAACAAATCGTGTAAAACCGTTCGTTTATTGCATTTTAGCTGGGTGAGTTCGTTCACGCAAATCATAAATGCCGAGACCGATGTATTGAACGAGAAATTCTCGATATCGAATGTTACTTTTTTGATGAGTTTGTGTAGCGTTTTCAGCTCCTCTTTTGTAGTTGCTTCGTCAGAAACCACGAACTCGTCGTTGGTAAAAAACAGGTTCCTCAATTTGCGAAGGAAACGATGCACGCCGTCAATCCCGTTGGTGTCCCACGGTTTGGAGAGTTCCAACGGACCGAGAAACATTTCGTACAAACGCAATGTATCGGCACCATATTTTTCCACGATAACATCGGGATTTACCACGTTGTACATCGATTTGGACATTTTTTCTACAGCCCAGCCACAAATATATTTACCGTCTTCCAAAATAAATTCGGCAGTTTTGTAATCGGGCAACCAATTTTTGAAAGCTTCGATGTCCAAAATATCGTTGTGCACAATATTTACATCTACGTGAATGGGCGTAACGTCGTATTGGTTTTTCAGATTGAGCGAAACAAACGTGTTGGTATCTTTGATGCGATACACAAAATTGCTTCGCCCTTGTATCATTCCCTGGTTGACCAATTTTTTGAACGGTTCTTGTTCGCACGAAACGCCCCAATCGAAAAGGAATTTGTTCCAAAAGCGGCTGTAAACCAAGTGCCCGGTGGCATGCTCTGTTCCGCCGATGTACAAATCCACGTTTCGCCAATATTGGTTGGCAGTTTCTGAAACCAGTGCTTTATCGTTCTTTGGATCCATGTATCGAAGATAATATGCCGACGAACCGGCAAATCCGGGCATGGTACTCAATTCCAAAGGATAACCATCTTTGGTTTGCCAATTTTTGGCGCGACCCAATGGAGGTTCACCCGTTTCGGTAGGAAGAAATTTGTCTATTTCGGGAAGTTCCAGCGGAAGATTTTCTTCGGCAATGGTATATGGCATCCCGTCTTTGTAGTAAATGGGGAATGGTTCGCCCCAATAACGCTGACGTGAGAAAATGGCATCGCGCAAGCGAAAATTTATTTTGCGCCTGCCCAATTCTCTTTCTTCAATAATATCGATGGCTTTTGCCATGGCTTCTTTTACCGTCAACCCGTTTAAAAAGTCGGAATTTATCATAACGCCTTCTTTGGCATCGAAACTTTCCTCCGAAATATCGCAGCCTTCAATCAACGGAATAATGGGCAGATTGAAATGTTTGGCGAAAGCATAGTCGCGGCTGTCGTGCGCCGGCACAGCCATAATGGCGCCCGTGCCGTAGCCCGCTAACACGTAATCCGAAATCCAGATGGGCAATGGCTCGCCCGTAAACGGATGCGTAGCATAAGAGCCCGAAAAAACGCCGGTTACCGATTTATCAGCAATGCGCTCGCGCTCGGTGCGTTTTTTTGTTTTTTGGATGTATTCGTCCACTAATGTTTTTTGTTCCGAAGTGGTGAGCGCTTCCACCAATTCGCTTTCAGGGGCGAGAACCATAAAGCTAACGCCGAAAATGGTGTCGGGACGGGTGGTGAAAATATCAAAAGAAATACCGGACTGTGTCTCAAATATCATTTCTGCACCAACCGATTTTCCAATCCAGTTTTTTTGTGTTTCTTTCAACGAATCGGTCCAATCTACCAAATCTAGACCGTCCAATAATCGTTGTGCGTAAGCAGAAACACGCAAACACCACTGACGCATTTTTCGTTGTTCCACCGGAAATCCGCCACGGATGGAAACCCCTTCGCTCACCTCATCGTTGGCGAGAACGGTTCCCAATTGCGGACACCAGTTAACCATCGTGTCGCCCAAATAGGCGATGCGGTAATTCATCAGAATTTCCTGTTGTTCTTTTTCCGTTTTGGCGTTCCAATCATCGGCGGTAAAACTCATCGGTTCGGTGCATGCCAAATCCATTCCGGCAGTGCCTTGTTGTGAAAAAACTTCTACCAATTCTTCGATGGGACGTGCTTGTTGCGCCTGATTGCAATAGTAGGAATGGAACATTTTAATAAACGCCCATTGTGTCCATTTGTAGTATGCCGGATCGCAGGTTTGTACTTCGCGACTCCAATCGTAAGAAAAACCTATTTTATCTAACTGTTCGCGATAGCGGGCAATGTTATTTTTAGTGGTAATTGCCGGATGCTGACCGGTTTGTATGGCGTATTGCTCGGCAGGAAGTCCGTAGGCATCGTATCCCATGGGGTGGAGCACGTTAAATCCTTGCAAGCGTTTGTATCGGGAGTAGATGTCGGACGCGATATATCCGAGAGGATGCCCCACGTGCAAGCCTGCTCCCGATGGATAGGGAAACATATCGAGCACATAAAACTTGGGCTTCGACGCATCTTCTTTTACTTTATATATTTGATGGTCAACCCAATATTGTTGCCATCGCTTTTCAATTTCTCCAAAGTTATATTCCATTGTTTTCTATCTTTATAAAACGATGCAAAGGTAATGATTTATTGTAAAACTGACAATTAGATTGACGGCATCATTTTCTCAATTACATTTGAATCGGAACCTGTTTTTGTGAATGGAGTACAAAAATGTAAACATTTTTCTTTTTCATCTGTTTACTAAATAAAAAGAAGAAGTACCATAACCCCAAAAAAATTACGACAAAATGAACAAAATAGCAATTCTTTACGGCTCTTCGAGCGGAAATACCGAATCGGTAGCAAAACAAATTCAGCAACTCTTTGACAACAAAGCCGATATTTATAACGTGGATAATGTAAAACTGGATCAGATTAAGGATTATCCTTACCTAATCTTGGGAACATCTACCACGGGCATTGGCGATTTGCAAGATGATTGGGATGGATTTTTGCCATCGTTTTCGAAAATGGATTTAGCGGGGAAAAAAGTAGCCATTTTCGCGTTGGGCGACAGTGCCTCTTTTTCGAGCAGCTTCGCAGAGTCGATGAAGGTTATTTATGACGAAATTCACGACAAAACAACCATCATTGGGCAAGTAGCCGACCAAGGTTATACTTACGACGATTCTGCCGCCGTGGTAGATGGCATGTGGGTTGGCTTGCCAATTGATGAGGACAACGAATACGATAAAACAAAAGAGCGTTTGGCAAATTGGGTGCAACAGTTAGCTCCTCAGTTTGCATAACAATTACGCTTTTTCATTTTTATTTAATTACAAACTCATGGAGATAAGTTTTAAGGACTTATCTCCATTATTTTTTTGCCGTTTCATCACGCCTGATAGGTAGTTGATGCCGTATCGCCGCCAAGACCGGTCCAGTCTGTGTGGAAAAACTCGCCTCGCGGGCGGTCTGTTCTTTCGTATTGGTGCGCGCCAAAGTAGTCGCGTTGTGCTTGTAGCAGATTTGCCGGCAAACGTCCGCTGCAAAAGCCGTCCAGATAGCACAATGCCGATGTGAGCGCCGGAATGGCAATGCCGTTTTGTAGCGCGGCAGCGCAAACTCTACGCCAACCTTGCTGCGCTGCTTCGATGGCATTTTTGAAAAACGAGTCGAATAACAGGTTTTCGAGTTGTGGATTTTTATCGAACGCATTTTTTATATCGCCCAAAAATCGGGAACGAATGATGCAACCGCCTCGCCACATCAGGGCGATACCGCCATAGTTGAGGTTCCAACCGTTTTGTTTCGCAACTTCCATCATCAAATTGTAACCTTGTGCATACGATATTATTTTTGCTCCATACAAAGCTTGCTCCAAATCTTGGATAAATTGCTGCTTGTCTCCTTTAAAATCGGGTTTGGTTGTGGCAATTGCCTTGGATGCTTTTACTCGCAAATCTTTTTGTGCCGACAGGCAACGTGAAAAGACCGACTCGCCGATGAGCGTTAGCGGCACGCACAAATCGAGTGCCGAAATTGCTGTCCATTTGCCTGTTCCTTTTTGTCCTGCTACATCCAGAATATTGTCCACCAAAGCACTTCCATCGGTATCGCGGTATGCCAAAATATCGGTTGTAATATCTATCAGATAAGAATCTAAGACTCCGGTTTTCCATTTTTTGAAAACTTCGTGTTGTTCAAAAGCATCCATCCGGAGCAGATTAGACATCAAGTGATATGCCTCGTTGATAATTTGCATATCGCCATACTCTATGCCGTTGTGCACCATTTTCACGAAATGCCCCGAACCATCGTCGCCAACCCAGTCGCAGCAAGGCACGCCGTCATCTACTTTTGCAGAGATGGATTGGAAAATATTTTTTATGTGTTGCCACGCTTCGGGCGATCCGCCGGGCATGATGGATGGACCATTCAACGCACCTTCTTCACCACCCGAAACTCCCGCTCCCACGTATAGTAACCCTTTGCTTTCCACATATTTCACACGTCGCATGGTGTCGGTATATAGGCTGTTGCCCCCGTCAATAATTATATCGCCGGGCTCTAACAGGGGAATTAGTTTTTCTATGAAATCGTCCACTGCCGTACCGGCTTTTACCAACATCATTACTTTGCGTGGTCGCTCGATGGAATCCACAAATTGTTGTAAGGTGTGTGCCCCGATAAAATTTTTACCTTTGCCCCTTCCTTGCAAAAAGGCATCTACTTTGGCTACCGTGCGATTAAAAACTGCCACGGTAAAACCTTTGTTTTCCATATTTAGAACCAGATTTTCGCCCATCACGGCCAATCCGATTAATCCGATGTCTGCTAATTTTTTCATTTTATATTGCTTGAAATTCTTTTTTATAATCATGTATTAATAAACATTGGTACTGACCGATGGAATGTTTATTGCATCCGTTTGATGATACTGTAGGACTGCACTACTCCCAATTCTCCCGCTTTGCGCAAATCGTCCAAACCGAGATTGGTTTCACCAATAGAAAGGCGGGCAATTCCTCTGTTGAAATAAGCTTCGGCAAAATCGGGCTCCAACTCTATTGCTCGGTTGTAATCGGTAATTGCCGCCCGATAATCGTTTTCTAAACAAAAAATCTCGGCACGGTTGTAATAGGCGTAGATATTGTTCGGCTCCAATTGCAAAACCCGCTCATAATCGAGTAATATTCCGTTGTATCGCAACGATTTGGTCGATATTTCGGGCAGTACAGAGCTTGCTATTTGGGGTTGATTTTTTGGTAAATTGGCGGGTTTGTCCGGTTCTTCAATTTTCACTTCGGGTATGGTAATTGGCTCTAACTCCAATTGCTTGGTACGAATTACGGCTCGTTCAAAATATGCGTTTCCGTTTTTGGGATTCAATTGGATTCCTTTTTCTAAATCTTTCAAAGCGTTTTCATAATCTTGCACCAGAACAAAATCAATGGCTCTACCAAAATACAACGACTCGTCATCGGTTTTTTGAGCTATCAATTTGGAATAGTTTTCGATGGAACGAAAATGTGTTTGCACTTGCAGCTCGTTGAGTGGAGCATCGTTGTTTGCCATTTTCAACGTCCAATTCAGATTTAAATCACGATTGGCTTTTTCTAACGATTGGGAGTAATAAACCGGTCTGTTCACATCGTGCACTTTAACGTAGTAGGTCATGACAAATTTTGGCTCACGAGCAATGTTTGCATCTCGGTCTTGTACTTTTCCGCGCGATTCTCGCTGGTACTTATTTTTGCTTTGTTCTTCCGTTTTTTTATCGGCAACAACCAACAAATTAAATTTCTCGATGTCTTGATCCGTTTGTTCACGCGTATCTTTCGTATCTGTCTGTTCATCTTTTTTTCTACCGTCAACCGGGTTCACGGTAGCCCGTTGGCGTGCTTTTGCCTCTTCGCTGCGCGCAGTGAGATAATCTTTTTCTGCTCCACGCAAATCATTCAATTGCCTTTTTAAATCGGCACGCATGTAGTAACCGGTAAAAAAGTCGGGATGCTCTTTCAGCACCCTATTCAAGTCAGCAATTGCCTTTTGGTTGTCGCCAATTTCGTTGTAGAGCATGGCTCTATTTAGGAAAGCGATGGTATTGGTAGGCTCTAACTCAATCACTTTGTCAAAATCTTTTATCGCCCTATTGTTGTCGGCTACTTGCGCACGCAACAGCCCCCGATTGAAACGAGCAATCAAATTTTCGCTATCCATTTCTACCACTCTGTCATAGTCTGCCATGGAGCCACGCAAGTCGTTCAGATTATATTTCACGAGACCTCGGTTGATGTAATTTCCCTCGAAATAGGGGTCTAACCGAATGGCTTCATCCAAATCTGCAAGTGCTTTGTTATACTCTTTTTGTTGTAAATAGAGCAGTCCGCGAGCAGAAAACGATTGACTTGTATATGGGTCGGTTTCTATTGCTTTTTCTATGTTTTGCATTGCTTTGGTAGTATCTTCTTGCTCTAAATACATCTGAGCCCGGGTGAGATAACCCGGTGTGTAATCGGGAAATCGGCGAAGCAACACTTCAAAAAACTTGTCGGCAATTTCATAATCTTTCATCTCTACGTTCACTATTGCCATGTTTACCAACGTAAGTTTATCTTCTGGAAAGAACTCCAAACTTCGTTGATAATCGGATGCAGCCAAATCAAATTTATCCTGGTTTTGTCGTGCCGCACCACGCAACTGATACGCCGCCGTGTAATACGGATTTCGCTCCAAACAGAGATTGGCATCTTCTTCGGCTCCTTTGAAATCGTCTAACATGAATTTTGCCATCGCCCTAAAATAGTATGGGTCTGCCAAGTATGGTTTGGCGGTTACAACTTGATTAAAGTACTGTATTGCCAACACGTAATCTTCAAAATAGAGTGCATTTTTGCCGATAGTCATCACTCTATCTGTATTTACTTGGGCAGTTAATGACGTGGTTGTCAAAACGATGAAAAGCGAAAGAATTATTTTTTTCATTATCTGGTTTTTTCTTCTCTGTGTAGATAGTTGAGATGATTTTGCGCGCAATTAGTTTAAAAACTCCACCACTCTTTTTTTGTCCTCCGTTTCCCGAATGGTGATTTTTTGGGTTTCATCGGGCAAAATCGGTTCAATGAGTTCGGGCCATTCAATGAAACAGAGATTACCGCTATACAGATAATCGCCGCAACCAAAATCTACAGCCTCCTGCAGCTTGTTGATTCTGTAAAAATCGAAGTGATAGACAGTTTTGCCGTCGTTTGCTCCGTACTCGTTCACGATGGCAAAAGTGGGACTGGTAATTGTTTCTTCAACTCCCAATTTTTCACAAATTGCCTTGATAAAGGTGGTTTTACCCACACCCATTTCGCCGTAAAAAGCAAACACTTTATAATTGCTCATGTTATCAATAAATGTTTGTGCTGCTGTTTGTATATCGGAAATATCGTTTATCTCAATTTTCATATCTATTTGGGTATAAGCGTCATGAATGGAATTATCATCTCTTCCATCGATATGCCGCCATGCTGAAAAGTATTGTTAAAATAAGAGACGTAGTAATTGTAATTGTTGGGATAAGCAAAAAAATCTTCGTTGAGGGCGAACACGTATTTCGTGCTCACGTTGGGCGATGGTAGTCCAATTTTTTCGGGATTGGATATGGAGTAAACTTTTTTTACGTCGTATGCCAAATTTTTTCCCAATTTATACCGCAAGTTGGTATTGGTATTTCGATCGCCTACAATTTTTTGCGCATTTTTTACCCGAATGGTGCCGTGGTCTGTTGTTAAAACTACTTTGTAGCCTTTTTGGGCAATTTTTTTGAGCAACACCAGCAGCGGCGAGTGCAAAAACCAAGAACGTGTAAGAGAACGATAGGCAGACTCGTTGGACGCCAATTCTCTAATCATGCGCGACTCGGTACGTGCATGCGAAAGCATATCTATAAAATTGAACACCAATACATTCAACTCATTTTTCTCTAAATCAGAAAATTGAGAAATCAGTTTATCGGCTTCGGCATTCGAGTTTATTTTGTGGTAAGAGAACGCGTGCTTTCTTCGGTATCTGTCAAATTGCGACTGGATGAGTGGCTCTTCTAACAGGTTTTTGCCCTCGTCTTCCTCCTCATCTACCCACAACTCGGGAAACATTTTGGATATTTGCAAAGGCATCAGACCAGAAAAAATAGCATTGCGAGCATATTGTGTTGCCGTAGGCAAAATACTTAAGTAGGTGTCTTCTACAAAAGTAAAATCTTCTGCAACAAGGTCTTTTATGGAGTTCCACTGGTCTAATCTGAAATTGTCTATTAAGATAAAAAAGAGTTTCTCGTCTTTGTCTAACGATGGGAAAATGTGCGTTTTAAACAAATCGTTACTCAAAACCGGTCTATCCTCGTCTTGAAACCACGATTCGTAGTTGCGCTTAATAAATTTTCCAAATTCTTTGTTGGCTTCCGATTTTTGCATCATTAGCATTTCTTGCATCGGATTTTGACTTTGATCAAACTCCAGCTCCCAATAAACCAACTTTTTATAAACCTCTTGCCAATCTTTTACCGAGTTGCAATTATTTATCTCGTTGCTGAGTTTGCTAAATTCTTCGCGATAGTTTGCCGTGTTTTCTTCGCTAATGATATCTTTTTTGTCGAGATTCTTTTTTATGGTAAGCAAAATCTGGTTCGGGTTGACCGGTTTTATCAAATAATCGGCAATTTTTCTACCAATTGCCTTGTTCATAATCCCCTCATCCTCACTTTTTGTAATCATCACCACGGGCACGTTGGGCAAAATGGCATTTATCTCGGTAAGCGTTTCCAGACCGGACAATCCGGGCATGTGCTCATCCAGAAAAATGAGGTCATAAAAAGATTCCCTACATTTTTCAAGACCATCTTGTCCGCTATTTACCGTATCCACGTCGTACCCTTTTTCTTGTAAAAAAAGAATATATGGTTTCAATAGGTCTATCTCATCATCAATCCAAAGTAGGCGCGCATTTTTCATTATCGAAGTCTTTTTTATATTTTCCACAAATATACATAATCCCCGAAGTTTTCGGAGATTTTTTTTCTGAAAAAAACTTATTAAGCCGATTAACACGGCAAGCACAAATTACATTTGCATATATCGAAAAAAAACTTTATTTTTGTTTTTATTATTGGATAAAACGCATCAAGTATTTCATATATATCTTATAACGAGTATTTTATCGGTAATATTTTTTCAATATTAGGGTTCTTTTTTATCTTCATTGGGTAGATGAATATGCTTTAATTCATTATAACAAAATGCAGATAATAACAGTTTTATTACATAAACTCTATAAACAAACGCCAAAATATCTTATAAACCAAAGGAGTAATTTTTGAATACAGCAATCGGAAACCGAACACGCTTTGGCATGCCGAAATAATTGGTATAAACAATTTTACTCCAAATACTTATCAAAAAAATAAATTTATGACAATCACTGAAAAATCAAAACAATTCATTGCCCAAGAAGACAAGTACGGCGCACACAACTACCACCCGCTGCCCGTAGTTTTGGCACGCGGAAAAGGTGCTTTTGTGTGGGATGTGGACGGAAAACGCTATTTCGATTTTCTATCGGCATACTCGGCAGTAAATCAAGGACATTGCCATCCAAAAATTGTAAATGCGCTGAAAGAACAAGCAGAAACTCTATGCCTGACATCGCGTGCATTCTACAACGATTGCCTTGGACCATACGAAGAATTTGTGCATAATTATTTTGGTTACGATAAAATGTTGCCAATGAACTCCGGTGCCGAAGCAGTGGAAACTGCTTTGAAACTGGCTCGCAAATGGGGTTATCAGAAAAAAGGAATTCCCGAAAACGAAGCTATCATTATTGCATGTGAAGGAAATTTCCACGGCAGAACCATTACCATTGTTTCCATTTCTACAGATGGCGATGCACGCGCCGATTATGGCCCCTACACGCCCGGTATCGAAGTAATTCCCTACAATGATGTGGATGCGGTACAAAAAATATTTGACGAAAAAGGCGATAAAATTGCCGGTTTATTGGTAGAACCCATTCAAGGCGAAGCGGGAGTTTTTGTTCCCGACGAAGGCTATCTGAAAGCATGTAAACACCTCTGCGACCAAAACAATGTACTTTTCATTGCAGACGAAGTACAAACAGGTATTGCCCGTACCGGCAAACTATTGTGTTGCGACCACGAAGATATCCGTCCCGATATCGTGATTTTGGGTAAAGCTATTTCGGGAGGTGTACTGCCCGTATCGGCAATTCTTGCTGATGACGAAATCATGATGACCATCCAACCCGGACAACACGGTTCTACCTTTGGTGGATTCCCGTTGGCTTGTAAAGTAGCAACCGCTGCTTTAGAGGTAGTTAGAGATGAAAAATTGGCAGAAAAAGCAGAATATTTGGGGAAATTATTCCGCGACGAAATGGCAAAAATGAAAAGCCCGTTCGTGAAAGTGATTCGTGGAAAAGGATTGTTGAATGCCATCGTGATTGAGCCACACAACGGCAAAGAGGCTTGGGACGTTTGTCTGAAAATGGCAGAAAACGGTCTGTTGGCAAAACCAACGCATCAGCATATTATTCGTTTTGCTCCTCCATTGGTTATCACCGAAGCAGAATTAATGGAAGCTATCGAAATTATTAAAACTTCTATCAAAACATTAGAATAAGAAAATTGTCTCATATACAGGGTCAATGCTCGCAACTTTGGGCTAAGACCCCGTGTATGTACTTTTTTCAAACTTCTGAATCTTAAAGTTAGCAATATGCAAACAACTTCAAGAATATTGATGGTTCGCCCGGTTAGGTTCGCGTTTAACGAAGAAACTGCCGGCAACAATTATTTCCAACAAAAAAATGAGCAAGAAAACGTGGCAGAAAAAGCGTTAAACGAATTTGATGCTTTCGTAAATTTGCTCCGTGCCAACGATGTGGATGTAATTGTAGTGCAAGACACACCCGAACCATGGACTCCCGATTCGGTATTTCCAAACAACTGGTTTTCATCGCACATCAGTGGCGAGTTGGTGCTATATCCTATGTATGCCGAAAACCGCCGCCAAGAGCGCAAACCCGAAGTTTTGAAACTGCTTCGCAACAAAATAAATCACACCAAAATTATTGACTTGACCGGCTGGGAAGAAAAAAACGAGTTTCTGGAAGGCACGGGAAGCATGATTTTTGACAGAGATAAACGGATAACCTACGCCTGTCGCTCGCCGCGCACATCGGAAAAAGTGATACGCGATTTCTGCTCGCAAATGAATTTTGACGCGGTAGTTTTTGATTCGTTCGACAAAAACGGCAATCTCATTTATCACACCAACGTGATGATGGAAGTGGGTAGTCAAGTAGCTATTGTTTGTTTAGAATCGATAAAAGACGAAACGGAAAGACAAAAAGTTGTCTCCAAACTGACAGAAACCGGAAAAGTTATCGTGGATATTTCGCTCGACCAAGTGGAGCAATTTGCCGGAAACATGCTCGAGTTGAAAAACAGAAATGGCAATCCGCTCATGATCATGTCGGCAACGGCACGCCGTGCACTTACACCACAACAGGAAGCCACCATTGCTACCTACAATAAAATTCTTTCGCCCGAACTGAATACAATTGAAATAAACGGTGGCGGTTCTGCTCGATGTATGATTGCAGAAATTTTTTATTGAAACAAACTATTTCCATTTAAAAAAAGTCGAAAAACTATTTATTGGTTTTCAAAATAACCCTAAGTAATAACATTTTAATAATTAGAATCATGTCATTTAGAACAGAATTAAAAGAATTCCTGATGCGCGGTAATGTCGTAGATATGGCCGTGGGTATTGTAATTGGTGGAGCTTTTGGCAAAATCGTAACCTCGTTTGTAAACGATATTTTGATGCCGCCCATTGCTATGCTATTTGGTCAAGGCAGCTTTGCCGATTTGAAAGTGGTGCTCAAACAAGCAGCTATTGATGCTGCCGGTGCAGAAGTTCCTGCTATCACGTGGAATTATGGAGCATTTATCCAAGCAGTTGTTGATTTTGTAATTATCGGCACAGCAATCTTCATGGTAATTAAAGCGATGAACTCAATGAAACGCAAAAAAGAAGAAGCCCCCGAAGCTCCGGCAGAACCAACCAAAGAAGAAACTTTATTGACAGAAATCCGCGATTTGTTGAAAAACAAATAAATAGATTTTTCTCCATAAATGAAAATTTGTAAAAACCGTCTGACCGATAATCGGCAAGACGGTTTTTTTATTGCATTTCAGTCAGATATTTCCAATAGCGTTGCGGCATGTGTTGCCGTTGTAGTTTTAGGTTGATGCGCTCTTTTATCGTGGTGCTTTTAAAATACTCTTTCCACATTTTTTGGAAAAGCGCTTCGTCTTCCGACAGTTTTTCGTCGCTCAATTTACCCAGTTTTAGTTCTGATAAATCTTTTTGCGAGAACGAAATTTCCGTAACGGAATGGGTGTCGTAATAAACACCCATGTTACGATTGGTGTCGTAAATAATCCACGATTGGCTGCCGTAGCGATTCTGAAAGTGTGGAACGATGAGGGAAAGCACGTTATAACGCGGTGTAACGGGAGCAAAATAAATGCCGTCGGCAGTTTCCTGAAACCGGACAAATTGCCGCAACTGCTCGGCTTCCCTGGCTACTTTCTGGGCAATTTCTTTTACACGAAGCACATCGTCATCGCCAAAATTCATTTCGATGCCTTGCGGATGGTCTATATTTTTGCGGATGTAACGAAATAGCAACATTTCCGTTTCGGGCAATTCCGACAGCCAAGCGCTCAACATCATATTTCGTGCTATTTTCGAGAGTTTTTTCTCCAATGCTTTCCACACGCGAAGCGATTTTTCTTTTTCGCTAATAATATGGTATTGTTCGTCAACGAACAACGGTTTTTGGTCGGACTCTGCAAGAATCATATCGGGAAACTTCTTTTGCTCGTAGGCAAAAAACAGACAGGACAGAAGTCCGTCAAAAGTTTTATCGTAGGTGAAAATAATCATATCTAGCTGTTGGCTATTAGCTATTGGCAACTGGCTACAATCTGTAGTCAACTCATTTTTTCGCATAATCTCAGTTGGTTACATAATGTAACCAACTCAACATTTCAGCAATATCAATTTGAATAACGAAGGCAAAGCCATCGTCTCCCAACTACTCCCCCCAATCAATTGAATACTGCAATAATTCCGCTGCCTGCTTTTTCTGTTTCTGCGAAACCTGCCGACGGACGTATTGCGGCGTGAGTTCGTTCACGGTTTGCATCGGCAGTTCGCGACACACGATAAAATACTGCGCCCGCTTCATTACCACACCCATCTTTTTCAACTGAACGGAGTTTAACCGCCCGTATCTTCGCGAAGCAATAATGAGTTTTGCCGATTTCACCCCGATTCCCGGTACGCGGAGAATCATTTCGTAAGGAGCGGTATTAACGTCGATGGGAAAAAACGACGGATTTCGCAACGCCCAACCCATTTTGGGGTCAATGTCCAAATCGAGGTCGGGATGCGTATCGTTTACAATTTCGCTCGCCTTAAACTCATAAAAGCGCATCAGCCAATCGGCCTGATACAAACGGTTTTCGCGTACCAACGGCGGTTTAGCGAGCATCGGCAGGCGGCTGTCGTTTTTATTGATAGGAATATATCCCGAATAATACACACGCTTGAACGACGGCCGTTTGTACAACGCCGAAGCCAACGTGAGAATCTGTTTATCGCTGTCGGGCGTGGCGCCGATAATCACTTGCGTGCTTTGCCCGGCGGGCACAAATTTGGGCGCTTTCTTAAACTTCTTACGGTCTTCGGCACTTTCCAGCATTCCCTGCTGAATGTAGCGCATGGGTGCGAAAACGCTTTCGTAGTTTTTTTCGGGAGCCAGCAGTTTCAGGTTTTGTTCCGAGGGAATTTCGAGGTTCACGCTCATTCGGTCGGCATACATTCCCGCTTGCGTAACGAGTTCCTGACTCGCGCCCGGAATACTTTTCATATGAATGTAACCGTTGAACCGATGCACTTCGCGCAAAAGTTTCACCACCCGAAGCATCTGCTCCATCGTGTAATCGGGGTTGCGCATCACGCCGGAGCTCAGAAAAAGCCCTTCGATATAATTGCGCCGATAAAACTCGATGGTCAGCTCCGCCAACTCCTCGGCAGTGAAAGCAGTGCGCTGCACATCGTTGCTGCGGCGGTTGCTGCAATAGGCACAATCGTAAATGCAATGGTTGGAGAGCAGTATTTTGAACAAGGAAACGCATCGCCCGTCGGCAGTGAAACTGTGGCAAATGCCCCAGCCCGCCGCCGAACCAATACTGTTTTTGGTTCCGGCACGCGAAGTTCCGCTCGATGCACACGATACATCGTATTTAGCGGCATCGGCAAGAATTTTTAATTTTTCGAGCGTTTTTTCGTTCATAGCCCCTCTCTAAATCTCTCCCCACAAGGGAGAGACTTTTATATTTGATTGTTACAAAGAAAACAAATAGAATTTAATTCTGCGAATTTAATATCTTAAAAAAATACTCCTTGTGAATAAGTTTTTAATCTGCTGATTTTCAATATAAATTAAAATTCATCGAAAATAATTCCGTATTTTTGTAACCAAATTGTGTTTACCCTTGTCTTATGTATGTAAACAAATTATTCACTTTTAATTTTACCTGATTATGTTTCAAGAATTAGTACCTATATTTGGAATTTTGGGCGTTTTTTTTGCCCCCGTGTTGGCTATCTGGATTATTTTAGAATTTAGAAAATCGAAATTACGCAACAGCGAACGAATGGCACTTATTGCCCAAGGCATCATTCCACCGGAAGAGACAAGAACAAAACAAAAATCCAATCCCAACCGATTTGTATCTCTTCGCAACGGCATTGTACTGATTGGCTTGGCTATCGGAATTTTGGTGGGATTCTTCATCTCAGAACAGATGCAACTGATAAACGAAAAAGCCTTCTGGATTTACACCGCATCCATTTTATTGTTCCTCGGCATCGGTTACTTAATCTATTTCTTCGTTACAAGAAATATGTCGATGAACGATGCAAACAACAATCTTATCGAAGAATAAACCGCTCCCGATGAACGAAACCCAACGTGTGCAACAAGTGCTCGCAGGCAATACTTCCGCTTTCAGCTACTTTGTCGAAACCTATCAGGATATGGCGATAACCATCGCGCACCGGATATGCGGCAACGTGCAGGACGCGGAAGATATTGTGCAGGAAAGCTTCGTGAAAGTGTACCGCAACTTGCACACGTTCAGGAACGAAAGTAAATTTTCGTCGTGGCTCTATCGCATCGTTTACAACACGGCGGTTTCGCACACGAAAACAAAAATGTGGCTGACCGATTCGGAAACGGAACTGGATAACGTGCACGAGACTTCGGATTTCGATACCGAAAAACAAATGGATGACGCCGAACGAACCGAAATGGTGCAAAACGCGTTGAACAAAATGCCGAAAGGCGATGCGCTGCTGCTCACATTATATTATATGGAAGATAATTCGGTAAAAGATGTGGCAAAAATTACGGGATTGAACGAATCGAACGTGAAAGTGAAACTTTTTCGTGCCCGAAAAATGTTCAGGGAATTGATTGGGACAAGCGAGTTCCAACTCGCTTGATTTTTAAACTGTAGAGACGCGGCATGCCACGTCTCTACCAAAGAACAAAAAAACGATGAACAACAAAAACAACATACACACCGATGACGAACTGATTCGTCAGATGATGCAATCGGCAAAAAAACAGGCGCCCGAAAACCTGAAATATCGCATTATGCAACAGATTGAGACCGAAAGCGCGCTTACCCGAAAACCCGTTTCGGCAAGCAAGCGAGAAGGTTTTGTGCTGAAAGATTTTATCGGTATTTTTAGTACCATGTACATTGTTTTGGGCATTTTTATTGTCGGAAGTATTTTGCTCAAAGGAAAGGCAGTCTTAACTTCGTCCGGTTTTATCTGGATGATAGTGCTTATCTCTTCCGTGTTCAGCCTGTTTTGGTTGATGACGCGGGTGGACGAGCGGTTGAGGGAAAAAAGAAGAAAAACTCACTCAACTTCCCATTCAAAATAAAAAAGGCGGAACCATCGTCCGCCTCTACATCCTAATTCCCAAATCCCAATTCCCAAATCGGCACTATTCTTTCATCAATATTTCTCTGGCTTTTGCCAACAACTCGGGCGACTCGGCGGGTGGAAAGCGAAGATTCATCTTCTTGAACTCGCCCAAAATAATATCGCCCACGGCAACCCGTGCAAAATATTTTTTATCCGCCGGCACCACGTACCACGGCGCATAATCGGTTGAGGTTTTTTCCAACATCTCCTCGTATGCTTTCTCGTATTTGTCCCAATCGGCGCGAGCCTCTAGGTCTGCCGAACTAAACTTCCAGTTTTTGTCGGGATTATCGATACGCGACAGAAAACGTTTCTTCTGCTCGTCTTTGGATACGTTGAGGAAAATTTTCACGATGTGCATACCGTTGTCCGTCCAATGTTTCTCTATGGCGTTGATGGCGGCATAGCGGTTTTCCCAAAATTTGGCATCAATTTTATCCACCGATTCGTATCCGGGAATGCGTTCGTTGAGGATAAAGTGCGGATTGACTCGTGTTGCCAGCACGTTTTCGTAGTGCGAACGATTAAAAATTTCTATCATGCCACGTTCGGGCAGTTCTTTGTAATGACGCCACATGTAGTCGTGTTCCAACTCGGTTTTGGTGGGTGTTTTAAAACTGTGCACGCGGCATCCCTGCGGATTGATGCCCGACATCACGTGGCGGATAACGCCGTCTTTGCCCGCCGCATCGCGCGCCTGCAAAATAACGAGCAGCGAATAGCGGTCGTCGGCATAAAACATCTCTTGGTAGGTTTTCAGCTCGTCGATGTTGTTTTTCACCTCCTCTTTCGCCGATTTTTTATCGAATCCGGCACTCGTGTCGGTGGCAAACGTGTGCAGATGCACTTTTTCGCCGCCATGGATGCGTAGTTTGTTGTAATCGTAATTCATAATCAGTTGTTATTGAAGTTGCTCTACTTTTTTTATTTGTTGGCGAAAGATACAAAAAATATTCGAAACCGGAAACGTATGTCAATAGTTATGTGCCTTTTGATAAACGAAAGAAAAATCTTAACAATAACGTAACTACTTCGTAATTACTTTGTAACATTTATAATAGACCTTTGCGCCACAAATGTAAAAACCAAAAATAGATTTTGTGACACATAAAATAGTTTTTTCAAAATTGACTTTCGTCATTCTCTTGTTCCTTGCTTTCGCCCAAACCTCTAAAGCTCAAACCGGAACAATCAAAGGAAAAATATTCGATGCCAAAACCAACGAGCCGCTCATTGGCGCGTCGGTATTGGTAACAGGAACAGCCATTGGTGCGGCAGCCGATTTGGATGGCAACTTTGTAATCTTGAACGTGCCGGCGGGCAAACAAACATTGACAGCGTCGTACGTTTCGTACCAATCGATGACCAAATCCGATGTCGTGATGAAAAACGGACAGGTTTTGGAGATAGATTTCGCGATGAATGCGGACGATTTCTTGCTGAAAGAGGTAGAAATTGTTGCACGAGCCAATCGCGAAAGCGAAAACATATTGCTGATGGAGCAAAAACAAGCTCTGGTGGCGACGCAAGCCGTGGGTGCGCGCGAACTTTCGAGAAAGGGAATTGGTGATGCGCAAGCTGCCGTTGCCCAGGTATCGGGTATATCGCGGCAAGAGGGGGTGAAAAACGTGTTTGTGCGTGGACTGGGCGACCGCTATAATGCCACGCTTTTCAACGGATTTCCTATTCCCTCGGAAGACCCGGAGTATAAAAATATTGCTTTGGGATTTTTCGGTACCGATATAATACAGAGCATCGGCGTAAATAAAGTATTTAAAGGAAGCGACTACTCGGATGTGGGTGGCGCCATTATCGATATCAAAGCCAAAGAACTCATTGGCGACTATGCACTAAACGTGGATATTTCGGGCGGAATGAACAGCGCGGTTTTAGGTACGGATTTTTTGCGCCAGAGTGGCTCCAATGTGCTGGGTTTTGCAAACAACAATCGTCCTACCAATGGCACATACAATTTCTCAAACAGTCTCGATTTGAGCAAACTATCGCTCCCGATGAATCACAACATTGGGATTTCGGGCGGAAAAATGTTTCGCTTGGGCAATAACAGCAATCCATTGTCCATTTTTGCCGTACTCACACACGGAACCAATTACTACTACACCAAAGAGATAGTACGAAATACCAACACGGCAGGCACTGTTTGGCAAGACCAAATTGGGAATAAATATGCCATGACAACCAACCAGTTGGGACTTGCCAATGTAACGTATCTGCTTCAGAACAAGCACAATTTGCAATATAGCATGATGATGATTCATGACAACGACCAATATGTGGGCGAATACAGTGGATACAACTCTGAACGCCATCAAGACAGCCCCGACAACATCGGCTTCCTGAGACGACAACAAACCAACGACAATCTTTTATTGGTCAATCAGCTACTAACCAATTGGACACTTGCCGAACGGCTGAAGTTGGACGCGGGCGTTTCCTACAACACGGTAAAAGGATTGGAGCCGGACAGGCGCGAAAATTATCTCTCGCAGGTGGAAGGAAATAACTATATTTTGACCGGCAGCAACAGGCAAAAACGCTTTTTCTCTGAACTTCGCAACCACGATATCAATGTAAAAACAGACATCACGTACAAACTTTCTGACAGATACAACAGCGACAATTCGGCTCTGAAAATTGGTTATAACGGGCGTTTTGTGGATGACAAATTTGAATCGACAGAGTATAATTTTACCCCGCTAAACGGCATTTATACTTTAAACAACCTTCTGCTGGACAACTTGTACAACCAAACAAATCTTGCCAATGGCGATTTTAGCATGACTACGGGCGAGCCAAACTCGTATCACGTTACCAAATATATTCACTCTGCATTTGCAGAAGCATCGTATCGTTTGTTGCCTGATTTGAGTGCCAACGTGGGCGTAAGAATGGATTTCGTAGATATGGTTGTAAATCACCGGGTACAACACGTTGCCCCGGGCAAAGAAAGCATCAAAAATAATTATCTGCTTCCCAGTTTAAATATCAAGTACGATATCAATAGTAAAAATAGTTTGCGTTTGGGAGCAAGCAAAACCTATACTTTGCCACAATCGAAAGAAATTTCGCCTTACCAATACGTAAATATTTCGTTTGCCAGCCAAGGAAATCCGCATTTGAAACCATCACACAATTACAATATCGATTTGAAATGGGATTTCTTTATCAGCACGGCAGAGGTTTTGAGCATCACCGGTTTTTATAAGCATATTGTGAACCCCATTGGGCGGGTGGACGAAGGCAACTCTGCCGGACTGCTCACTTACAACAATATTGCCGATAATGCCGTGGTGGGTGGTGCCGAAATAGAGTTCAGAAAAAATATTTTCAACCAGTTCAACACCTCTTTGGAACGGACAAATAGGCTTTCCGTGGGTTTCAACGCATCCTACATCTACACCAACACCAAATTGAACATACGCGACACCGAGCCTCGCAATAGCGCGCTGGAAGGGGCTTCGCCTTTTCTTGCCAATGTAGATTTGTCGTACAACTACAGCAAAAGAGACAAGATATTGACCGCCTCGCTGCTATTCAACTATTTCAGCAACCGGATTTACACCATTGGTGCAAAAACTTTCAAGGATATTGTGGAAGAGGGAGTTCCCACGCTCGATTTTGCAGCATCTTATAAGTTCAACAAACATTTTGGCGTGAAACTAAACATGTCCAATTTGCTAAATGCATCTTACCGATTGACACGCGAAAGCTCCACGACAAACAAAAAAGAGCTATTAAACGAATTTAAAAAAGGACAAAACATCAGTTTAGGAATAAACTATGATTTTTAATAAGAACATTATCAACAACTTTAATAATTAATTAATTTAAAACAGAAATGAAAAAAACAATTTTCAATTTATTTTTGGCTTTGGCAATGGCAACATCTTTTGCCCTAACCTCTTGTAACAATGACAATCCGGATGATACCGAGCAAAAAGACGACCAACTGTCCGGTTCTATCACCGGTGTTCGCACGCTCGATGCATCTATCGAGTATGCTTTGGTTGGTCCGCTTATTGTAGAAGACGGCGGCACACTGAATATCCCGGCAGGAACGGTAATCAAAGCCAACAAAGGATTCAACAACTATATCCTTGTTTTGCAAGGTGGAAAAATCAACGTGAACGGAACGGCTGCCGCACCGGTTACCATGACTGCAAATATAGAAAATGCAGAGCAAGGGCATTGGGGTGGTCTCATTATCAACGGGAAAGCTCCCTTGGCGGGCAACTCTACCGGCTCTACCGAAATTAGCTCTGCATTTACCTACGGTGGAAGCGATGCAAACGACAACTCGGGTTCTATTTCGTTTTTGAAATTGGGTTACACAGGCGCACGCTCAAGTGCCGATGTGGAGCACAACGGACTAACACTTAACGGTGTAGGTGCTGGAACAAATATTACCGATTTGTTTATTTTTGATGGAGCAGATGACGGTATCGAGTTTTTTGGCGGCTCTGTCAGCGTTAAAAATTTGCTTGTAGTAAATTCTGACGACGATATGTTTGACGTTACACAAGGATGGAACGGTACGCTCGAAAACTGCTACGGTGTTTGGGAAAAAGGTTATTCCAGCTCCGAATCTGACCCTCGCGGCGTGGAAGCCGATGGCAATTTGGATGGTGGATTTCCTGACCATGCCAATCAATCTGATTTTATCATAAAAAATATGACCATCGATTTGAGACTGGATCCGGCTACAACAAACACACACCAAATGCAAGACGTGCTTAAAATTCGTCGTGGTGCGAAAGCAAAAATCGAAAATGCATTGGTTAAAGGTATCGGAACGGCAAACGACCTGATTGACATGACCGACGGCAAAGGAGCAGGAAACGCCGGCACAAGCATCAGCCTGACCAACGCCCTTTCTAACTCCATTGTAGGTCAAGCCATACGAGTGCCCGATGGTTTCGATATCACCAATTTGAAAATTGAAAACGGAAATACCGGTTGCCCTACCAGCATTTTCAGTTGGACAAAATATACATTTTAATGAATAGAGCGTGTATATCAGATAATTAAAAAACAGGAAGGTATCTCTTTTCAACGGGAGATACCTTTCTATTTAATCTGTAAAGATTTGATGTTTGGGTAACCTCTTTTTCAATTTCAAAAAAAAAGAGCCCGATTATAGAATCTTTTTCCTATTTTTGTCTGAAATACAATTTGTTTCATCCACAATAATTTATGATATGAAAAAAATAATTCTGCTTTTATTTGTACTCTCTACCGCATTTATCGCGAATGCCCAACAGGCAAAAGTATATGAAAACCAAGGCATTTACTACAGAGACAGAGAGCAAACCGAACTTTTTTCGGGCGATTATCGCGAGTTTTACGATAATGGCACCGTGAAACTCGAAATCCAAATAAAAAACGGACAACCGGAAGGTGCCTATGTGGTCTATTTTGAAAATAGAAAACCACAAGAAGTGCGCTCCTACAAAGAGGGGCAACTACACGGCTTGTGGCGAAAATACGACGTTTCGGGTCAGTTAATTTCGGAAGCCGAATATATGAACGGCAAAAAACATGGCATTTGGCGTATTTGGGACGAATTGGGGGTGCAACGTTACGAAATGAATTATGACGAAGGCACCAAAATTGGCACCTGGCGCATGTGGGACGAAAAAGGCAACTTGGTGGACGAGAAGAAGTTCTGATAGGAATACGGCGCCAAATAAAACTTAACAAATACTTAACCGAAACGTAACCACTTTGTAATCAAAATATCTCATCTTTGCATCGTAAAAACAATAAAATAATTAATAAGCAAATAAGATGAAAAAGATTTTGGTATTATTGGTGGCTGTTTTTGTTGCAATGTCAGCATACTCTAACAACGAGAAAGCCGAAAAAAATGAGAAAGCAAACTCTGCAAAAATCAGCGAAAAAGTGAATATTACAAGTATTTCGGGTTCTATTATAGACAATAAAAGTAACGAATTATTGGCAGGAGCAACCATTTACGTAGATGGCAACAAATATTATTCTGATTTGGATGGAAATTTCACCATTTCTAAACTATCTCCCGGAAAACATCTGCTCCGAGTAGAGCTCATCTCCTATCAACCTTCGGAAATAGAGGTAGATATAGACAACAACAAGAATATTAATATCGTCCTGAACCAACAGTAACTGACTTTATTTATCAGCAATTTTACAAATATTGCATAGAGATTTTTTAAGATAGCTTATTAGCAATTTCAAGGATTTACTCCTCACTTAGTTCAAAAATAATTTCACAAAACTATTTTTCATTTACTCTCTATGGATTTTTTTAACGGAGGTATAGATGCGACATCTGTGCCTTTTGTTGTATTTATTCACTTGCAACCCGATTAAATGGAGAACGAAGAAATGAAAAGAGTAATGCAACAAAATGGGGAAAATAGTTTTTACGTCGCCACAAATTATTACATTTGTATCTGATTAAAAAAACAAAGAGAACCCACTATATGGCGCGCAAAAAACTCACCAGAAGGCAGATGACACTCCTGCTCGTGTTATGGACAGTATTGGTTATTTATATCCTTATTTTCGGAAAGGTTACCGGGCTTACCATCATCTACATTATCCTGTCGGGAGCATTTGTGTTTATACCAATTTACAAGGATATGAAGAACAGATAATGGGTGCAAATAGCAAAAAACAAGCAATCTTTATCTATTTTCCCGAATTAAATTTTTTTTATTGTCAGATTTACTGTATTTTTGCAACCCGAAACAAGAAGGTTCGGTCGGGTAGCTCAGCTGGATAGAGCAACAGCCTTCTAAGCTGTGGGTCCTGGGTTCGAATCCCAGCCTGATCACTTTAGATATATACCGAAACTTAGCAAAATCCTGATAACTAATTGTTATCGGGATTTTTTTATTAGATAATTGACTCCCTCGCTCGCGCGGATATTCCTCCGTGCGTTGCTTGAAAAGCAATTATTCAATTAAAGTCATATCCAACAAACCTTTATCACCTGCATAATCTAAAGCGCAGCCATGCACATGTTGCTCCGACTTAAAAGCCAATCTGTCTTCAACAAGAAGACTGCCGCGTGTGCTATTCTGCTACCGTTCCGGCTGTTTCATGTTTTTTCCTGCTCTGACGACCAGCACGCGGATAAATATCCGCGCGAGCGGGGTAAATTATTTATTCTTCATAAAAACTTCCCCTTTCCAAGTAATGGTGTCTTTTGATATTTTAACGTAATCGTCTTTAACATAATATTTTTCAAAAAAAGAATCATCTATTGCGGGAATTTCTATCGAAATATGATTAATGTTCTTTTCTATTTTATATTCCTGAAATGAATCAAATCCAACTAAACCATAAAATAGACCATCAGAAGTATGAGGTATCATATGTTCAGGCACAATATAAAATGTTATTGATTCAACATCATTAGGCAGCATCAACTCTCTACTACTTTTGGAGTAAATAAAATCAAATGTTTTGAAAGTATCGGTATATACTGATATTTTAAGATTCGACCTTTGATGAGGAATTAAAAAAGAAATTTTTATACTGTCATTTATAGTAGAATCTGAAAATTGAACAACTTTTAATCCTTTTAATGCAAGGATGTTCGGCGGAGTTGAATTTAATTCAATAAAATTAACATCAACCCACTCGAAAGTACATTTAGCCAATGTGTCATTACTCCAAACAGGAGAATGAATTTGAGGTATAATGTAATTTATTTCATTTCCTATAATTTCTATTTTTGCTCCAGATTTGCTAAAATAGGTTCCTGATATATCTTTTTTTTGTCCAAACGCGTAAAGGCTAAAACAAATACAAAGATACAACAAAGATCGTACTTTCATATTATCTCCCTCCTCCTATCAACTTTTTTTGTTGTTTAAAGATTTTTTCAAGTCATTAGAATACTGATAAATAGCTGGATAAACATGTTCCCCGTCATCATTTTTTATGCTACCCACAGAGTGTACATCTATACCTTGTAATCTTCTTCCACCTAAATTACCAGGGAAAGACCCCGTCCTCACGGATATGCTCTTTAAATGTATACGTTTTGTGCAGCCCGTCGCTGGGATTTGCAATCCCGGCTTCTTTTATTATCAGGATTTTCAATCCGGAAAAATATAAATTTACACAACAATCACGTCCAACAATCCCTTACCTCCGGCAATTTTTTGTGCGTCGTTACCGTCCTGCCAAAACTTATAGTTCTTGATATTCTTGTCATTCTTTCCGGCATATTCAAACCGATTCAACATCCATTCCCGGCGACTTTCCTGCGGATCATTCTTCAATGCGTTTACTATCTCTTTGCTAGTAAACTTCTTAAAATACCGCCAGATATCAGTTTTGAATATTCATTCCACAAATATATGAATTTGTTTTTAAATATTTATCTTACAGATTGCAAATCCTTTTAATACTGAAGGCAGGATTTTGGAAATCCCGCCGACCGGCGTAATTATTTGTTCATTTGTCGGGCATTTCCGATGGGACAGAAGGATGGGATGATTAGAACGAGGTGATAATAGAAAACAGCACCGAAAATGGGCGAATTTTATATAGCCTTTCCATTGACATCATATCGGTATATGTAGTGTAGGAAAACTCTTTTTGATTAAATATATTTTGTATTGATAGCTGAAAATTCCACTTGGATGAAAACTTGTAATTCAAATCAGCATCCAATAAGTAAGTGTTTTTCTTACCACTTTGCAATGTATTTAAATAGTGATTTCCAATGAGAATAAGATTCCATTTTTCGGTGGGAATAAACGTCAACGATAATTTTTGATGCAGTGTATTGGTAGATTGTTTGCCTTTTTCTTTTAGTTGAAAAGAATTATTTGCAAAAGAAAATGTATAATCAATATCCAAGTGAGAGAGAGGAGAAGAATAGAAATTGAACGACAATTGTTTCATTTTTGAAACAGAATATTGTTGCACCTTATTTTGAATAAAATATGAGTCGGAACATGAGTAAATTGCCCGTAAGGATGTACCTCCTTTCAAGAAATCGAGCATATAGCTGATATTTGCCAAAAGGTTATCGAATTTTGTTGTATTCGGACTTCGCATCAATCCCGACACGATATAGGTATCCTCAAAATTCTGAGTGAATACCAAATCATCCTTCCTCCATAATTTATTGTAAGAAATGTTCCAAAACAATCCGTTTAGGATGTTTTTATAACGAATTAAAGCTCCGATATTAGCCGTTTCGGCATTTCTGTAATCGAGCAATCCGGTTTGAATAAAAGGATAAGATATTAGCAAAGGCGAAGAGTAGAATTTTTCGGTATTTTCGGGTAGTTGCTGCCAACCACCGTTTACCGACAATGTATATTTATTGTTGATTGTCCAAGATGCAGATGCAGATGGCGAAAACAACCATCTGTTTTTCGGATACGTTTTTCCCATATTATTGTCTGTATACTGGTTATGATTAAAATTTACCGGTAAGGACAACGAAGTCTTGAAGTCGCCAAATTTTGAAGATAATGATGGTTTTATGTAAATTAATGCGGTGCGGTAATCAAAATCATTTTCAAAAGGTTGTGCAAAATTGAGTTCATTTATTCCTGTCAAAATGCTTTTGAATTGTTGTCGCGAAAAATTGTAGCCCTCTTCGAGTGAAAGCGTTGTAGCATACCCAAAAGTAAACGACTGTGAAGTCGAGGTTTGCGAATTAAAAGCCGTGGTTTTGATATTTTCGTTTATCAGCTTATCGTTTTGTCTGATTTGTATTTCTTGCGGACGTTGTCGCCAACTGTTTACAGATTTTATTCCAACTACTTTTTGCCCCATCCGAAACATCACATTCAATGCGTTGTGAATGTTTATATAATCCATTCTTCCGTTTTCGCTGTTAGGATAAGTTCCCGTAATATCAACCGCGTTGTCTTTGTGTACAATGCTGGATGTAAGCACATTGTTTAGATAAACTTTAGGTGTATTGGCTTCCAACCGTATGGTCGGATTTATGTTCCACTGTTTTTGCAATCCTCTTTCGCGCGTGGAAATAGTTGTCGTTTCCCCATTGGGCAGAAAATAAATTCTTTCTTCCCAAACGGTATTATCGAAGGATGATTTTTCCAAATCCAGTTGCGGCGTTAATACAAATGCTTCACTTAATACAACTTGATTGTTTAAACTCAATAAATGCGATTTATTGAAAAGTGTTTTTCGTTCTTCCAGAAAAGGATTTCTCATGCTTCGCATCTGTATAATTTCTCGTGCATCTTCTTCTGCTTCTCCTGTAAAATTAAAAATAGATTTACCTATAGCCGAAACATTATTTCCGGTATTGTTGTCTTTGTAAGTGTTGAGTATTTTTACTTTTTTGGCAAAACGCATAGCGTTTACATCGGCGCTCCATAGGTTTGGAAAACCACCGCCCAAATCTAACAGCCCAACCCATTTTTCTTTCGCTTTCTCTTTGAGCGTAATATTGACAGCTGTTTTATCAGAGAATAATAAATCCTCAAACAGTTTTATGGATTGATGGTTTTCAATAACTTCTACACTGCCCACATCTCCCTGATGAATACTGTTTACCGCCACAGGATATCTCCCACCCATGATATTGGAACCTTCCACATAAAAATCACTAATATCTTTTCCTTGGTATTTTATCGTCCCGATATCTGTAACTTGAAAGCCGGGCATCCGCTTTATCACATCGCCCAATGTAATGTCGTTTTCTTTTGCAAAGGAAGAAGCCAAATAGCGGGTGGTATCGCCGATTCCAGATATTTTTGTGGCTTTTATTTGCACTTCATTTAACTGAATGGATTCTTCCGTCAAAAGGAACAAGTATTCGGTTTTGTTTTTATCCAATGCCTTCGCTTGTGTAGTGTATCCCATCAATCGGGCACGAATGAACTTGGCTTTTGTAAGATTCACATTTTTGAGAAAAAACTCTCCTTCATTGTCTGTAATAGTATAAGAAATTACATCGTTTTCATCCTCAGAGGTTATGGTAATAACAACATTTGATAATGTACCTACTCTGTCTTTTACTTTACCCTTTATTTCTTGATTTTGCGACCGAAGTGGAATAAACGAAAAGAACATGAGAAATATCAATGAATAGTATTTCATAAACAGATGCGTGCTAATAATCTTTTTCCAATAAATCATATTTCGACCCACTATTTGTTGTTTTATTTTTGTTGTAGCCTGTCGATTTGGGGGAATTTGCGTCTATATATCTTGCCCAACCGATATTGGATGCTTTGGCGTTGGTACGTAAAAATTTCAATCGGTCTGTAGGGGTATATTTTCGACCGCCGTATTCTATGTATTCAATCGGCTCTTTGGTTTTCTCCAAACCGCTTATTTCAAAAGTGTAGTGCCCTTTGGTGTCTTGCACGTTCATAATCAAACCGGGCAATCCCGAAAACTTCCAAGGACCTGCACTCACGGATATATCAGGCGCATACCAAGCCTCGTAATCACGTCCGCGATAAGAACAAACAGCCTTTCTACACTTGTAACCAAGTATGGTTTTCACACTATCGCCAACGATAGCCCATTTTTGAGGTTCATTGTCGTCTTCGAAAATATAATAATCAAAAAATGCCGCATCTTGTACCGTTCGTTTATTGGCAGGATAATTATTGTAGATTACCAATGGATTATTTCTAGCAAGTGGCGCTTGCTCTAAAAAACCGCCTTTGTTTTTTGCTCTCTCCAATGCAAGAATCATCTCTTTGTTATAAGCCTCTTTTGCCTTTGGGTCTGATTTCACTCTTTCGTACATATCGGTTGTTTTGCTGTAATACTTCGAGACCTTAGTTCCCACCTGAAGAATAAAGTCGTCCGGCATCCACAATCCTTTATTCATAGCCAATGTATCTGTGTAATAAATTGTTTTATACTCACATTTGAGGATAGAGGTGTCCAAAATACTGGGGTTATTTTGAGAGAATACAGTTGTGATGTGAATCAACAGAAGTATAAAATTCACGATCCCAATTTTATTTATTACTTGTTTGGTCATAAACATTCATTTTAAAGTTTATTGTTCAAATCTGTATCCATAGTATGGTTGAAAATACAAATGTACCAATATTTTTAAAGCGTCCAACTATATTCTACTATTTTTTCGTAAATATTTTTTAGATAAAAAATCTCCACCAAAGAAAAATAATGAAATTACTTTTTATTATTTCCGAAATATACTTACTTTTGTAAATCTACATAAATATAGAACTATATTGATTAATTCTAAACTAATTATATCACAATAAATTAATAACCAACCAAATGACAAAGTTAGATTCAAATACATTAAGCAAGTATGGGATATCGGATGTTACCGAAATCATATACAATCCCTCATACGAACAGCTTTTTATAGAGGAAACAAAACCGGGACTCGAAGGTTTTGAAGTGGGTCAAGTAACCGAATTAGATGCCGTGAACGTGATGACGGGCGTTTATACCGGACGCTCTCCAAAAGATAAATTCTTTATCATGGACGACGTATCCAGAGACACCATTTGGTGGACATCGGATGAATATGCAAACGACAACAAGCCTCTTCCACAAAGTACTTGGGTAGAGTTGAAAAAAATTGTAGGCAAACAGTTGTCCAACAAAAGACTTTTCGTGGTGGACACATTTTGCGGTGCCAATGAAAACAGCCGTCTCAAAATCAGATTCATCATGGAAGTGGCTTGGCAAGCACATTTTGTGAAAAATATGTTTATCCGCCCCACCGAAGAAGAATTGGCTAACTATGGCGAGCCCGATTTCGTTGTGATGAACGCATCGAAAACCGATGCTGGCGACAACTGGAAAGAGTTGGGACTCAATTCAAAAACATTTACCGTGTTCAATCTGACCGAAAAAATGCAACTCATTGGCGGCAGTTGGTATGGCGGCGAAATGAAAAAAGGTATGTTCTCTTACATGAACTACTTGCTTCCTTTGCAAGGAATGGCATCGATGCACTGCTCTGCAAATACAGATTTAAAAGGCGAAAATACAGCGGTATTCTTCGGACTTTCCGGAACCGGAAAAACAACCCTATCTACCGACCCGAAACGCCTGCTGATTGGCGACGACGAACATGGCTGGGACGATGAAGGCGTATTTAATTTTGAAGGTGGTTGCTACGCCAAAGTTATCAACTTGAGCAAAGAGAACGAACCCGATATTTATAACGCCATCAAACGCGACGCGCTACTGGAAAATGTTACCGTGGATGCGAAAGGGAAAATTGATTTTAGCGACAAATCGGTTACCGAAAATACCCGCGTATCTTACCCCATTTATCATATCGAGAATATTGTGAAACCAATCTCGAAAGGTCCTGCAGCCAAACAAGTTATTTTCCTTTCGGCAGATGCTTTTGGCGTGCTTCCTCCGGTTTCTATCTTAACTCCCGAGCAAACCAAATATTATTTCTTGTCGGGTTTCACCGCTAAATTGGCAGGAACAGAACGCGGCATTACCGAACCAACGCCCACTTTCTCGGCCTGTTTTGGCGCAGCATTCTTATCGTTGCACCCAACCAAATATGCCGAAGAATTGGTGAAAAAGATGGAAAAATCGGGTGCAAGAGCCTATTTGGTAAATACCGGATGGAATGGTACCGGCAAACGTATCTCTATCAAAGATACCCGCGGCATCATCGATGCTATATTGAACGGTTCAATCGACAAAGCCGAAACCAAAGAAATTCCATATTTCGGGTTCAAAGTGCCGACAGCGTTGCCGGGAGTGGATCCTGCCATCTTAGACCCGCGCGACACTTACGCCGATGCCAAAATATGGAACGAGAAAGCCGAAGATCTTGCCGGACGTTTCATTAAAAACTTTGCCAAATTTACCGGAAACGATGCCGGAAAAGCATTGGTAGTTGCCGGACCCAAATTGTAACAGACACACATTGGTACAACACCGATAATTTTTCACAAAAAATCCCGCCTAACTTTACTTAGAGCGGGATTTTTTATCTCTTGTAGTTGTTTTTCCAAACAAACGTGTTGGTTATAGTTGGTTTAACTTATCCATCTGACATAAGCAAAATCCATGCGATGAGGCAAATCGGCATTCTTTGGGAAAACACGCAAAGCATATTGGTGTGTGCCCGGATCGTTGAGAGCCTCTTTGGTTTGAAAATAGAGTTTTGAGCCATCGGTCTTCACCAAATCAAACTCATAAGACTCGATGAATGTGGTTTTGTTATCCACCGCATCGTGGTCAACCAAAACGCACTCCACACCCAAATCGGCAACCATATCTTTTTTGTCAATAACTACTTCACCATAAACGGTATGTTCCCCGTTGTTGATATCTACATCCTGCACAGGAGCAAAACACACTTTCAGAATTTCCATGTTGTCCCATTTGGCAGCCGTATCCTCTTTCCAAGCCACAATTTCTTTTGCTTTGGCAAAATCGTTGGACGCGAGTTGTTGGGAGCGTTGTGCCAATTTGTTATAAAAACGGGCAAAATAGTCGTCCATCATTCTTTTGGTTGTGTAGTGGGGAGCAATTTCGGTCATCGATTTTTTTATATATTGCACCCACTGATGCGAATAGCCGTTGCTGTTGCGGGCAAAGTACAGTGGAACAATATCTTGCTCTAACATTGCATAAATGGTAGAAGCATCCAACTCGTCTTGGAAATTTTGGTCTTCGTAGGTTCGCTTGTCAGTCAGAGCCCAACCGCCGCCTTCTACATACCCTTCGTACCACCAGCCATCGAGTACCGAAAAGTTCAGGACTCCGTTCATCAAAGCTTTCTCGCCCGATGTGCCCGATGCTTCTTGCTTTCGGGTAGGAGTATTCAGCCAAATATCTACACCCGAAATCAATCTTTTTGCCAAGTGCATATCGTAGTTTTCGAGGAAAATTATTTTGCCTAAGAACTCGGGGCGACGAGAAATTTCGACAATGGTTTTTATCAAAGCTTGTCCTCCACCATCGGCGGGATGCGCTTTCCCGGCAAAAATAAATTGCACGGGTTGCTCCGGATTGTTCAATATACGTGCCAAGCGGTCTAAGTCTGAGAACAACAAATGGGCACGTTTGTAAGTTGCAAAACGACGCGAGAAACCGATGAGTAGCGCGTTTGGATTAATCTCGTCGAGCATGGAGATAATTCTGGATGGGTTTGCTTGATTTTTTAGCCATCCGTCGGTGAATTCTTTGCGTATATATTTTATCAATTTCTCTTTCAAGAACATACGCCATGCCCAAATATCGTCATCGCTCATATCGAGTAAAGTCTTCCATATTTCGGGATTCGATTGGTCGTTGTAGAAATTTTTGTCGAAATTATTCTCAAACATTCTTTTGGACGACGAGGAAGCCCACGTTGGCAAGTGTACTCCGTTTGTAACGTAGCTCACGTGCAACTCTTCGGGGAAATATCCTTTCCATACGGGTTGAAACATCACTTTAGATACGTCGCCGTGCAACTTGCTCACTCCGTTGGCTTCTTGCGCGGTATTGAGTGCGAAAACACTCATCGAGAAACGTTCGTTTGTGCCGGGATTGGCTCTTCCCATGTCCATAAATCGTTGCCAGGTGATGCCGATTTGAGAAACGAGCGGTTCCAGATATTTTTTCATCATATCTTCGTCAAAATAGTCGTGCCCTGCCGGAACGGGCGTATGCACGGTGTATAAAGACGAGGCTCTCACTATTTCGAGTGCGACATGGAAGGCGAGATTTTGGTCGGCAACATATTCTTTCAATCTATAAGCATTGATGAAAGCGGCGTGCCCTTCGTTCATGTGATACACATCTTTTTGAATATTCAGTTTTTTCAGCAAAAGCATTCCTCCTATCCCCAACAGATATTCTTGTCTCATCCTGTTTTCCCAATCGCCACCGTAAAGTTGGTGGGTGATGGAGCGGTCGAACTCACTATTCAATTCCAAATCGGTATCCAGAAGATAAAGTTTTATTCTACCTACCGATACGCACCAGATGTTGGAATAGACGATGCGGTCGTGAAACGGAATTTCTAAGATGAGGGGCTCGTTTTTTTCGTTCAGCACTTGCCGGATAGGCAAACTTCCAAAATTTTGTGCTTCGTAATTGGCAATTTGATGGGCATCTCTGGAGAGTGTTTGCGTAAAATAGCCATATCTGTAAAGGAGTCCAACGGCGGTCATATCTACCCTGCTGTCGCTTGCCTCTTTCAGGTAATCGCCAGCCAATACACCCAATCCGCCCGAATATATTTTGAGTACGGCAGATAGCCCGTATTCCATACTAAAATAGGCAATGCTCGGACGCTCTTTGTTGTAAGGAACTTGCATGTAGTTTTTAAATGAACTGTATGCCAAGTCTATTCTGTCAAGCCACTCGGGGTTGTTCAGAATTTCTTCGGTTTTTTCTGTTCTCAAATTTTGAAGAAAAAGAACCGGATTTTTTCCACATCTATCGAATTCTTTTTTATCTAATAGTTCAAATATATCTTTCGCTTCATCGTTCCACACCCACCAAAGGTTGTGGGCAATTTCTTCTAACGGTTTCAATCTGTCGGGTAACTGGGGATGTATGTGTACATCACGCCAAACAGGTAAATTGGAATGACTGGATTGGATAATCATCTTGTTAAAGTATTTAGTTATTAATCTGTTTTTTTTATAATGAATATGGTTTGGAGAGCCGAACAAACGAGTTTTGCAAAGCGACAGAATATGCCTCTTGATAGTGCGTGATGAAATGCTTCCAGTCTGCCTTGTCCGACAGTTGGGCTGCTTTCTTTTTCAGTATATTTATCTGGTCGGTACTTTTGAATGAGAAATCGCAGATGGTATTGGCAATCTCTTCGACAACATCTTTGCTGTTGGAGTCGTCTCGAAAAATTACCTGAATGCCATCGTCCAATCCCAACTCATCATCGCCATTTTTCTTTGCCCAAACGCCAAATCCTGCCAAAGTGGTAGTAATGGTGGGTATGGCAAAGGCGACACTTTCGTGTGGAGTATAGCCCCACGGTTCGTAATAAGATGGAAATACCGACACATCGAGCCCGATGAGCAAATCGTAATAGCTCATATTGAAAATGCCGTCGTCCTCGTTCAGATAGGAGGGTACAAAAATTATTTTCACCCGTTTGTGTTCGCTGTTGCAAAAACCTACTTGCTTTATTTGTTGCATTATCTTATCGTGTTCCGGTTCGTGCAGCTCGTGGGTTGTGAAAGGACAGGCGTTTTTGGTTGATGCATGTTTGCAACTCAGACGGTCTTGTAACTCTTTTTTTGGTCCTTTTATCCATGCCGGAATCATGATGAGCGCGATAATATCTTTCGATAGTTGCGGCATGTTGTTGAGTTGCGCCATTGCATTAATAAACACATCGATACCTTTGTTTTTATATTCGTATCTGCCGCTAATGCCCACCAGTAAAGCATCGGGATGAACGGGAGTACCCAACAATTTTTCACTCACTGCCATTATTTTTTCGCGTGCTTTCATTCTCGCTCTGCGATAGGCGAGCCCTTTGGGAATAAACCCTTTTTCAAATCCGTTGGGGGTAATTACATCTGGCTGTCGCAACAGAAATTGCCTGCACTCTTGTGCGGTAATATCGCTCACGGTAGTGAAACAATCGGTATGTTGGGCTGCTTGTTTTTCTACCGAATGTTTGGAAACCATGTTTAGCTCGCGCGCCATTTGGTCGCCGTTGTAATGAGTCAAATTGTTGTAAAGCGGAAGATTGTTGCCCGCGATGGAGCGTCCCATACAAGTAGCGTGCGTGGTGAATATTGTCGCTATTTTTGGCACGTTTTTCTTCAGATACAGCACGCCCATGCCCATTTGCCATTCGTTGAAGTGGGCAACCACATTTTGGGATTCTAAATGATGAAACCGATAAAAACTTTCTATCACTACACCCGATGCGTATGCAAACAGGCACGAATCGTGGTAATCGCCATACGCTTGCATGGAATCCACTTTGAAATCGCTCCACATTTGTGCATAAATTTCATTTTTCCTGTCAAAAAAAGGCTGATAATCCACAAGAAAAACCGTAGGAGTGCCGGGAACATTCCATCGGCCAATACGAATTTGCAGATTTTGCACGCGAGAGGCATATTCTCGCCACGAAGCGTGAAGCTGCACATCTTCTTCGAAATAGATATTTTCTTTGCCTTTAGAAATATCGGGACCAATAAAAAAAACGTTGTCTTTGTATAGTTTTTGTAGTGATTTTGCTTTGGTGGACAAAACGGTGTAAATGCCGCCCACCTTATTGCATACCTCCCAACTTGTTTCAAATATATAGTTTGGTGTGTGATTTTTATCTATGTTCATAAACAAACAAGTTTGTGTAACAGGAAACAAAGATAAGAATTTGAAGCGAACTTTTTCCTCAAAATTTCTAAAATATAGCTAATTGCAAACGCAAAAAAACATATCTTTGCATTTGGAAATACAATGGCATTAAATATCACACAATTACTACAGATTGCGGAGAAACATCCCAATGTAGCGGCCACCAATAAGTTGCTGAATGAGGTAAAAATAATTTCGGCAAAGGGATTGCATGGGTCGTCGCGTGCTCTTTTTGTCTCTTCGCTATTCAGAAAACATCCTCGCAACTATCTTTTCATCCTCAATGAAGCCGACCAAGCAGGCTATTTTTACCACGATTTGACCCAAATTTTGGGGACGAGCGACGTGCTGTTTTTCCCATCTGCATACAAACGGGCGGCAAAATATGGGCAAATTGACTCGGCAAACGAGATTTTGCGTACAGAAACGCTTACCCGATTGCAAAACGACCAAGCTCCGTTCATTGCCGTAACTTATCCCGACGCGTTAGCGGAAAAAACCGTTTCGCAACAGACGTTGAAAGAGAACACGTTGCAGATTTCGGTTGGCGAACAGATTGATTCCAATTTTGTTTCGGAAGTGCTCGATTCGTACGGGTTTCAATACGTGGACTACGTATATGAACCCGGACAATATGCCACGCGAGGCAGTATTTTGGACGTTTTTTCTTACTCGAACGAGTATCCGTATCGGGTCGATTTTTTTGGCGATGAAGTGGAATCAATTCGTAGTTTCGAGGTAGAGAATCAGCTTTCCAAAAGCAACTATTCAACCATTTCTATTATTCCCGAATTCAGGTCTCGAAAGGAAGATGAGGTTTCTGTTTTGGAGTCGCTTTCTGCCGATACGGTTATCGGAATAGAAGACATTAGCTGGATTGAAAGCCGTATAGAGAGTGTTTTTAATGACCAAACCATCATCAATCTGGACGAAGTGGAGACGGTGAAAGCCAACTTGATGTCGAAAGAAGAATTTATAACCGCATTGCAGCCATTCAAACAACTTCGGTTCGATACCAAACTGCCGGATGAAGTGGATGCCACTTTGCGTTTCGACACTTTGCCACAACCGTTGTTTCACAAAAACTTTGACCTACTGACCGAATCACTACAAATGTATCTGGAGCAAAATTACACCATTTACATATTGAGCGATAGCGAGAAACAACAACAGCGACTGCATGATATCTTCGAAGACCGCTCCAGCAATATTCCATTCACGTCAATCAACAAAACGCTGCACGAAGGGTTTTCTGACCAGACGCTGAAAATTTGTTGCTTTACCGACCACCAGATATTTGACCGTTTTCACAAATACAGTCTGCGCTCAGAACGTGCCAGATCGGGCAAAATTGCACTTACTCTCAAAGAGATAAATCAACTGCAACAAGGCGATTACGTGGTGCATTTAGACCACGGCATCGGCAGGTTTGCCGGTTTGGTTCGCCTGCGTATTGGCAACACCATACAAGAAGTTATCAAACTGACGTATCTGAACAACGACGCCGTATTTGTCTCCATCCACTCCCTACATAAAATTTCGAAATACAAAGGCAAAGAGGGACAAATGCCCCAACTAAACAAGTTGGGCTCCGGTGCTTGGGAAAGGACCAAAGAGAAGACCAAATCGAAAATAAAAGATATTGCCCGCGATTTGATAAAACTATATGCCGAACGTCAAAACGAGAAGGGATTTGCCTTTACAAAAGACACCTATCTGCAAACGGAATTGGAGGCGTCGTTCAAATACGAGGACACACCCGACCAACTAAAAGCCACGCAAGACATCAAACAAGATATGGAGAGCAGCAAACCCATGGACAGGCTGGTGTGCGGCGATGTGGGATTCGGGAAAACCGAGGTGGCAATACGCGCAGCTTTCAAAGCTGCTACCGATGGCAAACAGACGGCAGTTTTGGTGCCAACCACCGTGCTGGCAACCCAGCATTTTCACTCGTTCAGAGAGCGATTGGCAAATTTCCCGGTAAAGGTCGATTATTTGAGTCGTGCCCGCACATCCAAAGAGCAAAAGCAAATTCTGAGCAATCTGCAAGAGGGCAAAATAGATATTCTTATCGGCACACACCGCTTGGTGGGGAAAGATGTAGCTTTCAAGGATTTGGGGTTGCTTATTATCGACGAGGAACAAAAATTTGGCGTATCAACCAAAGAGAAACTCAAACAGCTAAAAACAAATGTAGATACGCTAACCATGACCGCTACACCCATTCCGCGTACATTGCAGTTTTCGTTGATGGGTTCGCGCGATTTGTCGTCCATCAACACTCCGCCACCAAACAGATATCCGGTTCAGACAGAAGTACATACTTTTGATATCGAACTGATACGAGAAGCCATACAGTTTGAAACTAGCCGCAATGGGCAGATTTTTATCGTGAACAATCGTATCCAAAATATCTACGAAATGGAGGAGCTGATAAAACGAGAAATTCCCGGCATACGCGTTGCAGTAGGACACGGACAAATGGATCCGAAAAAATTAGAAACGGTTATTTCCGATTTTGTCAATCACGAACAAGATGTGCTCATCGCCACCACCATCATAGAATCGGGAATAGATATGCCCAACGTGAATACCATTATCGTGGTAAACGCGCAAAATTTTGGATTGAGCGATTTGCACCAATTGCGCGGACGCGTGGGGCGAAGCAACCGAAAAGCGTTTTGTTATCTCCTTGCACCCCCACTCTACACTTTGAGCACAGACTCGCGCCGCAGGCTGCAAGCCATAGAAAACTTTGCCGATTTGGGGAGTGGAATACACATTGCCATGCAAGACTTAGACATACGCGGAGCGGGCAATCTGTTGGGAGCAGAGCAGAGCGGTTTTATTGCCGATTTGGGATACGAAACGTATCAGAAAATTCTGCAAGAGGCAGTGCAAGAACTTCGCAAAGAAGAGTTTACCGACATGTACCGGGAACAACAGTCGCAAAAAGCGGAGCGAGAAGAAGCCTTTGTAGAAGATGTGCCGGTAGAGAGCGATATGGAGTTGATGTTTCCCGTCGATTACATTCCGAACGATGCCGAGCGGGTTGCCATTTACAGGGAGTTGGACAACATGGAAACGGAAACAGAGATTTTAGATTTTACCAAACGCTTGGAAGACCGTTTCGGGAAAATTCCCAAACAAGGCAAGGAGCTTATTCGTATTGTGCGGTTGCGCCGTTTGGCAAAATTTCTCGGATTTGAGAAAATTATGCTCAAAACCGGCAAGATGACCTTGTTTCTGCTTTCGGATGCCGAGTCGTATTATTACCAATCGAAACAGTTTGAAAAACTATTGCAGTTTGTACAATCGCACGCACGCATCTGTCAGCTAAAAGAATCGGGCAAAAAACGTTCCGTAACCATCCAAAACGTAACAACGGTAGAAACGGCTTGTGGTATTTTGGAGGAGATTTTATCGGGTCAATAACGAGTCCGTTACCAATCAGCCATTTACACCTCATCCGATGTAATTAAGTGGCATCCGGCAAGATACATCTCTTTTAACGCTTTTTTGTCGTCATCGGTATGGGCATTAACCGCCTGGATAGCATCCGAAATCACATACACATGCAAACCTGCATGGAGCGCATCCAGAGCCGATGCTTTTACACAATAATCGGTAGTTAATCCGCAGATATAAAGATTGACAATATTATTTTCGCGCAGGAAATCGGTCAATGAAGCATTGGTCGCCTCAAATGCCGAGTAGCCATCGTCTTGGTTGGCTGTGCCTTTCAAAAGTTTTAAATCTATTTTTTCTTGTTGCAAATCGGGATGAAAATCGGCACCACGTGTGCCGGCTATGCAATGTGGGGGCCAGTTTTTGAAATGTACCGAATCTTCGGGATGCCAATCTTGCGACGAAATCACAAAATCAAATTTGTCTATCAAGCCATTGATGATGGGCACTATTTTATCGCCATCTTTTACTCCCAGTGCACCACCGGGACAAAAATCGTTTTGAACATCCACTATTAATAATGCTTTTTTCATTGTTGCTAAGCTGTTTTTTTTAAGAATCGTTTCTAAATTCCCTTTTTGATTGGGATATACAAATCTATAACAAGAAAAAGGCGATTGGGTTCGGGTGGAGGAAAATTTCTTAATGCGGTTAAGAAATATGGCAAGTGTTTTAGCCACAAATTAGAAACCGGTATCAATGGCAAGAAATCAAGTAAATAAACTCGCAGCTTTCGATAAAAAACTTCTTGGTTTTATTTTTATTTTCGGTTTGTTTTCTTCTATCTTGTCTAAATGGCAAAGCAGCAGTTCGCCCGACTCCTGGTCGCGTAAATGCAAAGCGTTGCCTTGGCAATATTTGTATGACTTACAATTGGCGCACTTTCCGGTTTTTGTCCAACTCTTATCGCGCATAATTTGGTATTTGTTGTTCCAAACTGTCCAAAAATCATCTGTATAAATATTCCCTTGTATATAGTCGCCACGCAATGTGGGGCAAGCTCCAATGTCGCCGTTTGCCAACACCGAACCAATATTTATGCCGGCACGGCAAAAGAACGGCGTGTCGCGCACTTCCATTTCATATTTGCCCAAATAGCCTTCGCAACCGTAAGATATATCTATTTTATTTTCTTCGCGTACCTCTTTGATAAACTCCATCAGCTCCACAAATTGTTGGTCAGATAGTGTCAGTGACGGATTATTTTTGGCGCGTCCTTTTGGGAAAATGGTGAATAGTCGCCATTTTTTGACTTCCAAATCCAACAACAGACTTTTGAGTTGATGCAATTCGCCTATGTTTTTTTGATTGACGCAAGTAACAACATCGAAGATGAGTCCCGCCGTACCGGTTGCTCTCGAAATGGCATTCAGTGCTCGCAACCACGAGCCTTTTTTACCGCGAAACCAATCGTGCGTCTCCTCATTGTATCCATCAAAACTGACAGATAAGGAACGCAGCCCCGATTGCATCAGCGAATCGAGTCGCTCTTGCGATAGCCCCCAACCATTGGTAACCAATCCCCACGGAAAACCCATGTTGTACATAGCAATGCCACACGCTTCTAAATCGGTACGCACCAGTGGTTCTCCGCCCGACAAAACAACCATTACTTTTCGGGGATTGACATGGGCTGTGAGTTTCCCCAGCACCTGCAAGAAATCTTCTTTGGGCATATCGGCTACTGCAGAAACAGCACCACAATCGCTGCCACAATGAAGACAATCGAAATTGCAACGCAACGTGCATTCCCAAAACAGATAGGTAAGTTCGTGCATCCGCGTTTGCAAACGAATATGTTTGCGGTATAAATGGAGTATGGATTTTTTGGAGAAATTCATCGTAACCGGCTCTATTTTATTCAACATCGCGAGTTGGTTGTACACCATACATCGCTATTACCTTGTCATCAAATTGTTTTCGCGGAACTGGGATGGTATCCGAAAAGTGCGACGAATTTTCTTCTCCTTTTATCGATTCTGCTTGTTTCGTCTCTTTTTGAATATAGTTTTTGCGAGAACAACCAAACAGAGATAAAATTGCCAAAATGGTGGCAATTATCAATTTATCATAGTATAAAAGTAATCTTCTTTTCATATATTTCTCTCCATTTTCTCAGATAAAAACCCGGAAACCGCATCCCATTTTCATCACCTCTGCGAATCAGCGTTTCAGGATATTTCTCATTCACGCTCGTCGCTCTTACAGACACAACATATACTACTTAGACGGAAAAAGAGAACAAAAGCTGCACGTACGGATGTGAAATTTTCTAAAAATTGAATAAATATCTATTTTTACTTTATCCGGTAGGATAAAAAAAAGTTTTATTCCTATTCCGTTCATATTGTCTCTTCCTTGTAATCAAAAACGAATATTGTACTTATTTATTGCAAAAAACGGAAAGAGAAAATTACAATCATATACAATTTGAGCTGATATTTAGTAAAAAATCACTATTTGTAGTGATTGACTCGAATTGCAGAATTATTTTCCTTTGCAAAATAATTTGAACCAACTTTTTTATAACACAATTTATGAAAAAAATATTTACTTTGTTGCTTTTGTTGGGCAGCTGTTTCAGCTTATTTTCTACACAAAAGCAAGTCTCGAAAAAAGACAATTTGCAAGATTCATTAAAGGTTTATTACCTAAATGAAGTGGTAATAAGCTCGTCGGTAAAAGAGACCAACGAATTGAAAAACTTGCCCACGGCAGTTTCTGTATTATCGCCCAAACAATTATCTGACAGCCAGATAGAATCGTTGCCGGCAATGAGTGGTGTTATTCCAAACTTTTTTATCCCCTCATACGGCTCCAAGGTTTCCACCCCAATTTATATCCGGGGAATTGGTACCCGACTGGGTTCGCAAACCGTTAGTCTGTATGTGGACAATGTGCCGAGTTTTAACCCTTCGGGATTCGATTTTGAATTTCAAGATATACAACGTATCGAGGTTTTGCGCGGTGCGCAAGGCACTTTATATGGAAGAAATGCCATTGGCGGAATTGTCAATATTTATACGCTTTCGCCACTCTCCTACCAAGGCACATCACTGATATTGGGTGGTGGAAATCACGGACAAATGCAATTGAAAGCATCCAATTACAGCAAATTGGGCAACAATTTTGGCTTATCTACCGCGGCATATTACAAAAAGGAAGACGGTTATTTCATCAATAAGTACACAGGGAAACTAACCGACAACTCCGAAAATATGGGTGCAAGAGTGAAAATGGAATGGCAGATTTCGCCAAAATTCAAAGCAATGCTTTTCGGAAACTACGACTATATTTCGCAGGGAGCTTTCCCATACATGCATGCCGACTCTTCGCAAGTCAATTTTAACGAACCATCGTCGTACAAACGCCACCTCGCAACAAGCGGATTGTCGCTACAATACAAAGCAAAAAGCTTTAGTTTTAACGCCACAACCGGTTATCAGTTTTTGAAAGACGATATGAAAATGGACCAAGATTACACGCCGTTATCTATTTTCTCCATTCGCCAAGAGCAGAAACAGCACTCTGTCAGTCAAGAAATTACATTTAAATCGGAAAACAAATCGAGATACAGATGGGTAATTGGTGCATTTGGTTTTTACGACAACAGACATATCAACACACCGGTAACCATAAAGAAAGATGGAACTCCTTTCATCTTGCACCGATTGGCAGCAATGCAAGAGCAGTTTCCCAATATGCCTGCCATCACCCTTCTAAACGAAGAGATAGAAATGCCGGGTTACTACAAAAAGCCGACTTACGGATTGGCACTGTTTCAACAATCGTCGATAAATGATTTGTTCGGTGTGAAAGGTCTCTCCACCACCTTTGGGTTAAGGCTTGATTATGAACATGCTCACATAGATTATAACACCGAAACGAAAGGCGTAGTTATGAAAGTGAAACCCAATTTACCCCCACATTTGCCCCCGGTTTCTTTCGACATTCCTGCCGACACGGCATTGGTGGGTAAATTCAACAAAAATTTTGTAGAACTATTGCCAAAATTGGCTTTTAAATACCAGCCAACCGACCAAGCATTCATCTACCTATCGGCTTCAAAAGCATACAAAACGGGCGGATATAACGAACAAGCTTTCTCGCAAATTTTGCGCAACGCCATGCAAAAATCGTTGATGAGCAAAATACCCGAAGGAGTGATTCCGGACGGCACTATGCCCAACATGCAATCGGGCAGCGAACTCACATTGGAAGAACAATTGTATTACGCACCCGAAAAAAGCTGGACTTATGAGCTGGGAGGTCGTTGCGAAATGTTCGACCGCCGACTGTCTGCCACTTTTGCGCTGTTTTACACGCATGTAAACAACATACAAATTATAAAACTATTGGAGCAAGGCACGGCAGGTCGTATCGTTACCAATGCCGGAAAATCGGAAAGCAAAGGTGCCGAAATCAGTTTGCGATACAATCCTACTTCCAACTTCACTCTCTATGGCGAATATGGTTATGCCAATGCTACATTCAAAAAATATGAATCGGGGAACGTCGATTACTCCGGAAAACACATACCTTTTGCTCCGCAACACACCCTAAGCTTGGGTGCAGGATACGTGCATCATTTCTCACGAGGTGCATTTTTGGATCGTCTGAACCTAAATATGCAATATACGGGAGCCGGAAAAATATATTGGACGGAAGCAAACGATGTATATCAGTCGTTTTACGGACTTGTCAATGCAAGTATCGGTGTAGATAAAAGTGCATTTGGAGTTTCGTTTTGGGTAAAAAACATGCTCAACACCAAATACAACACGTTCTATATCAATGTATCTGATATGGCAGGCATTACCAACCCGATTGTGCAAAGAGGTTACCCAATCCGATTTGGGGCAACGCTACGCTATACTTTCGACAGATAGTTGTAAAATGGAACAATCACAATTGGATTGTTCCACGCAAAATAAGATAAATGATAGTTGCCGCTCCAACAACGAGCGCCACGATAAAAGCCCACTCCCAAGGTTTGGGCTTTTCGTTTTTTTCGTGCTTGGCTTTCAGAAACAGAAATGCGCCGATGGCATAAAAAATGATGGAAAGATAAAGATATTTCAACCCGACAGTGTAAATCACGTAAGAGGCATACAAAGTGCCGAGAATGGCGATAATTTTTCCAAATATGTTTTCGTCTTTTTCGGAAAAAGATATTTTTACCGCGTAGAGCGACGACAACAAATAAGGTATCAAAACCAGTGTTGTGCCAACCGTGATAGCAGCCAAATACAAATCGTTGAGTGCGGAAAAAAGAATGGCAAATAGAAATATCTGGGTAAATATTTGCGTGAGCAGCAGGGCGTTAATCGGCGTGTCCTTTTTATTGATTTTAGCAAAATAACGCGGCAATACGCCATCTTTGGCGGCAGCATAAAGCGTTTCTACCGAAAGAAGCATCCACGACAAACTGGCACCCAAAACAGAAATCATGATTCCAATCTGTACAATAGCCGCACCTGCCGCACCAATTCCGGTTTTCTGCAAAACCAAAGCAATGGGAGTTTCGGCTGTAGCCAATTCGGAAGCAGAAACGCTTGTCATGGCAATAAATGTAACCAACATATAGATTGCCAACACCGTAAGGATGGAGATAATGGTGGCTTTTCGCACCGTTTGTTGACTTTTTGCTCTTCCCGACAAAACAGACGATGCTTCAATCCCAACAAAACACCACAAAACAACCGCCATGGCATTTTTTATTTGTAGCAATGGTGTGGTGGGTTCGCCCGTTGCAGCAATTGTATATTGCCAATCGGGCAGATGAAACAGTTCCATATCAACCAACGAAAAGCCAAGTAAGACAACCAAAACAATGGGTACTAATTTTGCCAAGGTTACCACGAAATTCAAAATTGCGCCTTCCCGCACACCTTTCAGCAAGACAATATGCAGCGTCCACAGAATGGCAGAACCAATCAAAAAACCGGTCAGTGGCGACAGTGCGTATTTTGCACCCAGCAAGTCGTTCAATGTTTTGAAAAAAAGAGCCAGATAGCTGATATTTCCCAACCAGCCAATAGACCAATAACCCCAAGCCGAGTTGAACCCCATATAATCGCCAAAACCCTCTTTGGCATACGAAAAAACGCCACTTTTCAGGTGTGGTTTTTTATTGGATAAATACACAAAAACCAAAGCGAGAATCAATGCTCCCAATCCGCCCAAAAGCCAAGTGAGCAATGTCCCTTTGGGGTTGGCAACGTGAATGAGGTCTTTGGGCGAATTGAAAATACCCGCACCAACCATCGAGCCGATTGAAACGAATACCAACAACCACAATCCCAACTTTTTATCCTGTCCATTCATCTTTTTTAGAAAATCCAAAGTAAAAGTACCACAACAATCAATGAGGGGAGCATATTCATTACCCGAATATTTTTTATTTCCAGAATATTTATTCCCAATCCAATTAGCAAAATGCCGCCCACGCTTGTCAGTCCCAAAATGATATCATCGGTAAAAAACGATGCGGCGTACATGGCGATAATTGTTAGCGATGTCTGAAAAACAAACAACGGGATTGCCGACATGGCTACACCAATACCAAAGGCGGATGCCAACAAGATGGAGGAGAAAAAATCCATCAACGATTTGGTGAAAAGTAAATCGGGCGAACCACCCGTACCTTCTTGTATTGTGCCCACAATAGTCATAGAGCCAACACAAAACAGGAGAAAAGCGGTAATCAATCCTTCAGAAAACCGTTCGCTGCCAATGCGAAATTTCTTTTTCAGGTAAGCGCTCATGCGTTCGGCACTCGACTCAATATTTACCCATTCTCCAATTAATGAACCGATTGCCAAGCTACTAACTACAATCAGAATCTCATTCATCTGCACCGCCATAGAGATACCGATGGCGAGCGTAAAAAGCCCAACAGCCTGAAAATAGATGGTAGTAACGCGCTGTGGCATCCGTTTTTTCAACAAAAGCCCGATAACGCCGCCGCCCAAAACCGCGGCGGTATTCACAATTGTTCCAATCATATTCTTATTTTTGAGATAATAGGCTGTAGCAAAAATGGGCTACAATCTGCAAAAGTATCAAAATTTTAGAACAATGGGGTTTTAAGGGCGGATTAATTCAGGTTTTTTGTACCTTTGTTTTTCAAAATAATTAAAAATACAAACATTTTATGTACAATTGGTTCGAATGCAAAGTACGTTACGACAAAACCCTTGACACGGGAATGATAAAATCCGTAACCGAGCCTTATCTGGTAGATGCACTGTCGTTTACCGAAGCAGAGGCGCGTATTATCAAAGAGATGACTCCATTTATTTCGGGAGAATTTTCGGTATCAGACATCAAACGAGTAAAATTTGCCGATTCTTTTTTCAACGAAACGGGCGACAAATACTACAAGGTAAAATTATATTTCATCACCCTCGACGAAAAAAGTGGTTCCGAGAAAAAAACTGCCGTCAATATGCTTGTGCAAGCCGAAGAACTGAAAGAGGCGGTGGAAACAGTAGAAACGGAAATGAAAAAAACAATGATTGACTACACCATGGCTGCCGTTACCGAAACCGCGATTATGGATGTTTACAGATATTCTTCAACCGAAACAGAGCAACAATAGCAAAAAAAATGAGCGTAAAACAGAATTTGGATGAACTCAGAAAATCGGTACCCGAAAGGGTAAAAATAGTTGCCGTTTCCAAGTTTCATCCTTCGGAAATGATACGTGAAGCATATGCCGACGGACAACACGTTTTTGGAGAAAGTAGGGTGCAGGAGCTCACGCAAAAATTTGAGGAACTACCGCAAGATATCGAATGGCATTTTATTGGTGGGTTGCAACGAAATAAAGTGAAATTTATCGCGCCTTTCGTGAACCTCATCCACAGCATGGACAGCGAACGACTGATGTTAGAAATAGAGAAACAAGGTGCTGCCAACAATCGCCAAATTGCGTGTTTGCTGCAAATACATATCGCCGAAGAAGATACCAAATCGGGTTTCTCCATGGAAGAATGCCGCCAATTTCTTGCTGCCGGCAAATGGCGTGACTGCTCGCACGTGCAACTTGCCGGCGTAATGGGTATGGCTACTTTTACCGAAGATATGAATCAGGTACGGAAAGAGTTTCGTCAATTGAAATCGTTTTTTGACGAAATCAAGTCCGATTATTTTTCGGGGGACGACCGGTTCAAAGAGATTTCGATGGGCATGTCGGGCGATTACCCCATCGCCATAGAAGAAGGAAGCACCATCATTAGGGTAGGTTCACTTATTTTTGGCGAGAGATAAATTCAATTGACAAAAAATGGAGAAATCGTTTCAACAATATCTTCACAAACACGGATTGACACAATTCGACCTGCAAGCCGTACTTTTTGATATGGACGGTGTGTTGTACAATTCTATGCCGGCGCACGAAAAATCGTGGCAACAAGTAGCATCCGATTGGGGTTTGCAATCCGAACCAAATGAGTTTTTTCTGCATGAGGGCAGAACCGGAAAATCTACCATCAACCTGCTTTTCAACAGAACTTTTCATCGCGATGCAACAGACGAGGAAGTTTTGCAGATTTACGAAAAAAAAACGGAATATTTTTCGCAATACAACAACAACCAAACCATAGAAGGAGCAACAGAGTTGCTCAATCTGGTTCGTTCACAGGGATTGAAACCTGTTTTGGTAACCGGTTCGGGTCAAAAAAAGTTGTCAGAAAGGCTTAACAAAACATTCCCCAACATTTTCACGCCGGCAACCATGGTTACGGCTTTCGATGTGAAATATGGCAAACCGCACCCCGAACCTTTTTTAATGGGACTCAAAAAAGGGGGTAATCTGTCGCCAAACCAGGCTCTGGTAATAGAAAACGCACCCATGGGTGTGGAAGCGGCTCACCAAGCGGGCATTTTTACCATTGCCGTAAATACAGGTCCATTATCTGACAAAATATTGCTGAATGCGGGTGCAGACTTGGTTTTTCCATCCATGCGCGCGCTGCTCGATAAGTGGAACGATATACTTAACATCGTGGGAAAACAATTGTGAGGTTTTTCTGCAAATCACTCTTAAAAAAACAGACCAATGAAAATGAATATCAACGACTTCGGATTTCTACGTGTAGCTGCCGCATCGCCAAAACTTCGTGTGGCAGATTGCGATTATAACGTTACCGAGATAAAATCGGTTATCAACCAAGCGGTAAAAAACGATGTACAAATTGTCTGCTTCCCCGAACTTTGCATCACGGCATACAGTTGTGGCGATCTGTTTTTTCAAGAGGCGCTGCAAAAAAAAGCGATAACTTCGCTCTTGGAACTGACCGATTTTTTGCAAAATATACCGTCAATTATTGCCATCGTGGGTCTGCCTTTGCGAATAAAAAATAGTTTGTACAACGTGGCAGCCGTCTTGTCGCACGAAGGTATTTTGGGTTTCGTTCCAAAGAAAAACATACCCAACAGCCGCGAGTTTTACGAAAAACGATGGTTTGCATCGGGAGACGATTTACAAATTTTCACCCTGGAACTTGGAGACCACGAGATTCCTGTTTCTTCCGAAGGAATGATTTTCAAAACACCTTACGGCAATTTTGGTGTAGAAATTTGCGAAGATTTGTGGATGCCTGCTCCACCCTCGTCCGATTTGGCGGTACTCGGTGCCAATGTTATTTTCAACCTCTCGGCAAGCAACGAATTGGTAGGAAAAAACGACTACCGAAAATCGCTTATCGCGCAGCAATCGGGCAGATGCAATGCAGCTTATGTTTATGCTTCGGCGGGTTGTGGCGAATCTACCACCGATTTGGTTTTCTCTGGCGCGTGTTTCATTGCCGAAAACGGCACTATCTTGGAAGAATCCAAACGCTTTTCGTTGGATAACGAACTGATTATTGCCGACATCGATTTGCAAACTTTGACTCACGAACGGGTTGTAAACACCAATTTTCTAGGAATCGATGTGGTTGCGGAAATAGAATGCTTTATTCCACCCGTCTCACCGTCAAAAATGTACCGGAAATTCAATCCGCATCCATTTATTCCGTCCGAAAACTGTCGCGACGAATACCTCGCCGAAGTTTTCAACATCCAAACAATCGGTTTGGCAAAACGATTGGCACACACGGGAATTAAATCCGCAACGATGGGTATTTCCGGCGGATTGGATTCTACACTCGCGCTATTGGTTGTTATCAAAGCATTTGATTTGCTGAAAATACCGCGCGAAAATATTTTCGGCATTACCATGCCCGGATTCGGCACCACCAATCGGACGTACACCAACGCGATAGAATTGATGAAATCTGTTGGCGTTACGATAAAAGAAATTTCGATTGTACCCGCCGTAACCCAGCATTTGAAAGATATAGACCACGATATAAACCAACACGATGTAACCTACGAAAACGCCCAAGCGCGCGAGCGCACACAAATATTGATGGATTACGCCAATAAAACAAACGGGTTGGTGGTTGGAACCGGCAACCTCTCTGAACTTGCGCTCGGATGGGCTACATACAACGGCGATCACATGTCGATGTATGCCGTAAATACAGGTGTTCCAAAAACGTTGGTGGCATCGCTCACCCGTTGGATTGCCGACACGCAGATGGACGAGGTGGCACAAAAAATATTGCACGATATTTTGGATACACCTTTCAGTCCCGAACTTCTGCCGGCAGATAACGAAGGAAAAATCGCTCAAAAAACCGAAAATTTTGTCGGTCCATACGAATTGCACGATTTTTTTCTGCATCGGATGCTCCGCTACGGCGACAATCCCAAACGAATTTTTTTCATGGCCAAGCAAGCGTTTGAAGGAGTTTATTTGCCCGAAGATATTCAAAAATGGTTAAAAGTATTTTATAAACGATTCTTCTCGCAACAATTCAAACGCTCTTGCATGCCCGACGGGCCAAAAGTAGGTTCCGTAAGTCTTTCGCCGCGTGGCGACTGGAGAATGCCAAGCGATGCCGTAGCCGATGTTTGGTTGAAAGAATTGGATGAGCTAAAGGAAGAAATAGGAGCCGTACAATAAAACACCCACTAAACAAAACAATGAAACAACTCGCCACCCTTTTTAAAGAACACACCGGTAAATCCAATCCGGAAATAGAACCTCTACCCTCATCGGGTTCCAACAGAAGATATTACCGACTAACCAAAGATGATATTTCGCTCATAGGTGTAGCGGGACAGTCGCGTGACGAAAACCGAGCGTTTATTGCCTTGGCAAGACACTTTCACGCACAAAATCTCCCTGTTCCCCAAGTTTTGGCGGCCTCAGACGACGAAATGTTTTATATTCAGCAAGATTTGGGCGACCGAATTTTGTTTGACGCCCTAAAAAGCGGACGACTCACGGGTGTTTTCAGTATAGAAGAGAAAAAGTTACTGCACAAAACCATTGCCTTACTGGCAGATATGCAGGTGAAGGGCGCACAAGATTTCGATTTCGCCGTTTGCTACCCGCAACCCGAATTCAACAGCCGATCGGTTTATTGGGATTTGAACTATTTCAAATACAATTTCCTGAAAACAACCGGTATGGAATTTCAAGAAGACTTATTGGAAAACGATTTTGAAATCCTTGCGCAGGATTTGCTCAGCGATGAATGGAACTCGTTTATGTACCGCGATTTTCAATCGAGAAACGTGATGCTATTAAACAACGAACCCTATTTTATCGATTTTCAGGGTGGACGAAAAGGACCCGTTTATTACGATGTGGCATCGTTTCTGTGGCAAGCCAAAGCCAACTTCCCAAACGATTTGCGCGAGGAACTAATCCAAACATACATCGCTTCCCTCCAAAAATACAGAAATGTGGACGAAGTAAAATTTCTGAAAAAACTTCGTTTATTTGTACTGTTTCGCACATTGCAAGTACTTGGAGCTTACGGATTCAGAGGATATTTTGAAAAAAAACCGCATTTCATCCAAAGCATTCCGTTTGCGCTCAACAATTTGCGTGAGTTGCTGAAAGACGGGTTCGACGAATACCCGTATCTTTCCCAAATTTTGCAACAAATGGTGCAACTCAAACAATTTTCCGACACAAAGAAGCAAGAACTCAGCGTTCGTGTATTTAGTTTTGCCTATAAAAAAGGCATTCCAAACGATATTTCGGGCAACGGCGGCGGGTATGTTTTCGATTGTCGTGCCGTCAACAATCCCGGTAAATACGAACGATACAAAAACGTGAACGGAATGGACGAATCGGTCATTCAATTTATTGAAGACGATGGGGAGATGAAACTGTTTCTGGAAAACATTTTCCCCTTGGTGGACAGACACGTGAAACGATACATGGAGCGCAGTTTCACCGACTTGATGATCTCCTTTGGCTGCACCGGCGGGCAACATCGCTCGGTATATGCCGCACAAAAAATGGCAGAACATATCTCGAAAAAGTTCGGTATAAAAGTATCGCTGGTGCATAGGGAACAAAATGTGGAACAAGAGTTTAAGCCTAAAACACCATAAAAAATAACAAAATACGATTTTTGAAACTATTTCTTGCAAAATGAAAGCAATGATTTTCGCTGCCGGGCTTGGTACTCGCCTCAAACCCATAACGGACACCATACCTAAGGCAATGGTTCCGGTAAATGGGAAGCCACTTTTGTGGCACACGATTGAGAAACTAAAAACGGCAGGGGTGGACGAAATAATCATTAACGTGCATCATTTTGCCGACCAAATTGTGGATTACATCCGTGAAAATGAAAGTTTGGGTATCCGTATTGCATTTTCTGACGAAAGTGAGCAACTTTTGGACACGGGCGGCGGGATAAAAAAAGCATTTTCGTTTTTTGATGACGGGAAGCCTTTTTTGGTGCATAATGTAGATATACTTTCTAATTTGGATTTAAACAAACTATTGGGTTATCACAAAGAGAATGAAGCCATTGCCACTCTTTGCGTGAGCAACAGAAACACATCACGCTATCTGCTTTTTGATGAAAAAAATCGGTTAAAAGGTTGGATAAACGAAAAAACGGGAGAAGTAAAATCCCCCGTTTCACATTTCAATCCCAATCATTATCGCAAATTGGCTTTCAACGGAATACACGTTTTGGAGCCAACTGTTTGCTATTACATGTCCGATTTCGCAGAAAAATTTTCGATTATCGATTTCTACTTATCTATTTGCAATAAAGTAAATATCATCGGTTTTGAACCAAATGATTTTTCCATGATAGATGTCGGGAAAATAGATTCGTTGCAAGCGGCAAACGATTTTCTGCTTGCAAACAACTGACATTTTAATCAAACATTCTTTTGAATTTGCTAAAAATGCTATCTTTTGCCGATTTGGATGGAGCAAAATTGGGCGATTTATCCAATTCTTCTATTTTTTTCTTTTCGGCTGTCGATAAATTTTCCGGCACATAAACATTTACATTAATTAGCTCATCACCCGTTCCAAATCCGTTGACAGATGGCAAACCTTTGTTCCGCAATCGCAAAACCTTGCCGGGTTGTGTGCCGGGTTCTATTTTTACTTTGGCTACGCCATCTATGGTTGGCACCTCTACCGTGCCACCAAGAGCGGCAGTTGGGAAACTCAGGAACAGATTGTAGATTACGTCGTTTTCGTCGCGTATCAATTCTTTGTCGTGCTCTTCTTCAATCACGATTAGCAAATCGCCATTGATACCACCCCGACGTGCCGCATTGCCGCGTCCTTGCATAGAAAGTTGCATGCCTTCGGCAACTCCGGCAGGAATGCGAATCGTGATGATTTCGTCTTCGCGGGTAATGCCTTCGCCGTTGCAATGCGCACATTTTTTTGTGATGGTTTTGCCATCGCCATTGCACGATGGACAGGTTGTGGTGGTTTGCATTTGACCCAAAATGGTGTTGGCAACTCGTGTTACTACACCCGAGCCACGACAATTATCGCAAGTATTGGTAGATGTGCCATTTTCTGAACCATTGCCACTACAATGGGTACAAGCCACATGTTTTTTTACTTTTATTTTTTTCTCAACTCCGTTGAGAACCTCTTTTAAATTGACTTTTACTTTCACTCGCAAATCCGATCCGCGATTGGTTCGTTTGCCACGCTGACCGCCAAATCCACCGAAACCGCCAAATCCGCCAAAATGTCCGCCAAATATATCGCCAAATTGCGAGAAAATATCTTCCATCGACATGCCGCCGCCAAATCCGCCACCGGCAGCTCCGCCTACTCCGGCGTGTCCAAACTGGTCGTAACGAGAACGTTTGTTTTCATCGCTCAACACTTCGTAGGCTTCGGCAGCTTCTTTAAATTTTTCTTCGGCCGATGCATCTCCCGGATTTTTATCGGGATGAAACTGGATGGCTTTCTTGCGATATGCTTTTTTTATCTCTTCGGCAGTAGCACTTTTGGCAACTTCCAGTACCTCGTAATAATCTCTTTTTGTAGCCATTTATTCTCCAACAATTACTTTCGGGTAGCGGATAATTTTATCGTTAAGCGCGTAACCTTTTTGAACACAATCAATAATTATCCCTTTTTTAGATTCGTCCGGTACCGGAACGGTGGTAATTGCCTCGAATTTGTCGGCATCAAAAGGTTGACCCAATGCTTCAATCTCCTTGATACCATGCACTTGCAAAAACTGAACAAATTTTGCGTGTATCAAATCCATTCCTTCCACAACGGCATCTTTGTCTTCTGCCAAATGGAGGGCTTGCATGGCACGTTCAAAATCGTCGGCCAATGGAAGCAAATCTGTCAAAACCCGCTCGCCTCCGCTTTTGATGATGTCGGCTTTTTCTTTTATGGTTCTTTTACGGAAATTATCGAACTCGGCATGAAGGCGCAAGTAACTATTGTTTAAATCGTTGTACTTTTCTTGCAGCTCATCCAACTGATTTTCATCATCTGACAAATTGTCGCCGGCATCGTTACCGATGGCATCCATCTGCTCGTCTATAGATTCTTGGGAGATATTATTCTCATATAAATCTTCGGAATTGGTATAATTTTTTTTCTTTTTCATATTCTTCTATCATCAAAAAAGTTACCATTTGTGGCAACTAAATTCACTATTTATCTGTTACTTGCAAATAGCTTGCCAAAAAATGGATTTTGAACTAAATTCAGTCTATTCTTCGTGATTTTTGTTTTCTGAAGGAGGGGAATATCTGTTTTTCAGAGAAAAAATTCGCACCATTCATCAAAAACCTCTTCTTGGTGGGTGCTATGACGGCGCAGCCCTTCGCGAATTTTTTTCAAAGGCTTTTCTTTTCCCAATTGCGATTTGGAGAAAAACTTATCGGCAAAGCAAATAATTTTTTCCTCGAGACTTTTGGGGCGCATATCGCGATGCGGAATTGGCAGATTTTTCTTGAGAATGGCTTCTAAACTAAGTCCCGTTCCGGTATGTCGCTCGCATACCAAACCATGTTTTGGATAGCCTTCGTGGGTGAGAATTTCGCGACCCAAATATCCGTGGCAGATATAATCCATATCTCCTTTGCATCCGATATTGGGCGCGTATGTTTTAAAAATACCAATATCGTGCAGCATGCTTGCTTCTTGCAAAAACTTGACATCAACAGCCAGCTCAGGATGCTTTTGTGCTACCCATAATGCCTTGTTGGTTACATCATTGGCATGAGATAGATAGATGTTATAAAGTTTGGTGCCGGGCTTGTAATATTTATGGATAATATCGAGAAATTGCATATATTTTCACTTAGCTTTTGCAAAGTTATGAAATTGGATGTAAAATGCAAATCCTTTTCTTACAAGATTGATAAATGTAAGAATGATGTGAAAATTTTTTGATTCTATTTTCTCTAAATTGTTTAACTTTGCACTTTGTATGAAGGAAGGCAACAGACATATCAAGATGAAGTGGTTCTTGCTTGTTTTGTTTACAAGCTATGTAAGTGCCATTTCGCTTTTTACACATACACACGTTGTTGATAAGGTAACTTACGTGCATTCGCACCCATTCAAGGTGGGGGAAGAGACACAACATACACACTCGGTTAGCCAGTTGCTATATCTCGATACACTTTTTCATACACAACTGACCTCGGATATAATTCCGGAGTTTGATTTGACTGACAAAACTGCCGTTTCTCGTGAAATAGATATTCGTTTTCTCGAAAACACCTATCTTTCCGGAACACACCGATACAAATCTTTGCGAGCACCGCCTGCCGCATAACTTCTTCTTTTTATTTTTATTACAATGAAATCGCTTCCAATTTAGAAAGCGGGTATTTTTATTGTAGACCAACAAACCGAAGGGATTACAAAAGTTTTGGCTATACACAATATGCAAATAGCCATTTACTTTCGTCTTTTTCTTCTATCCATATCAACATAACATTTGTTTGATAACGATGTTGCCACAAACCTGTTATTATTTTGTGGTAGAATAAAAATATTCATCGTCCATAATCAGACAAATACAAAACAACAACATAAAAAAATGAAAAAATTAATTTATATACTGACTGCTATATTATTGCTGTCTGCCAATGCATTAACTGCACAAAACTCCGATGCCAATATTTTTGGACACGTACTCGATAAAACCACAAAAGAACACTTGCCATACGTTACCGTTCAGTTGAAAGGGACTACTATTGGGACGACGACTGATGTTTCGGGGCACTATTTTCTCTCCAACTTACCCGAAGGGAAATTTACCCTGCAAGTACACATGCTTGGTTACAAAACCATACTCCAAGAGATAGATATTCGTCCAAATTTTTCGCAAGAAATTGATTTTGAACTCGAGGAAGAGAGTATCGCTCTCAATACGGTAGTAGTTTCCGCCAATAGAAATGAGACCAATCGCATGCAAGCATCTTCTTTGGTAAGTGTACTGGATATGAAACTACTGGAAACAACCAACTCGAAAGATTTGTCGCAAGCACTTAACTTTCAACCCGGATTACGGGTAGAAGACAATTGCCAAAACTGCGGTTTCACGCAGGTACGCATCAATGGATTAGACGGAGCTTATTCGCAAATACTGATAGACTCGAGGGCAATTTATGGAGCACTTTCGGGCGTGTATGGATTGGAACAAATACCAACCAACATGATTGAACGGGTAGAAGTAATCCGCGGTGGCGGTTCTGCCCTGTTTGGCTCATCGGCTATTGGCGGCGTGGTAAATGTGATAACCAAAGAACCGGCTCGCAATAGCGGCGAAGTTTCGCACACACTTTCGGTTATCAACGGCAAATCGCTCGAAAACAACACCATGTTCAACTCTTCCATTATCTCCGACAACAGAAAAGCCGGAATCATGCTATACGGACAAAACAGAGATAAACAAGGTTACGACCACGATAACGATGGTTTTACCGAAATCCCTTTGTTGAAAAACAGGTCGTTCGGATTTCGTTCGTTTCTAAAAACAGGGTTGTACTCAAAACTCACATTGGAATATCACAACATGCACGAGTTCAGAAGAGGTGGAGACAACCTGACTCTGCAACCATTTCAAACATATATTGCAGAACAATTAGAGCATTACATAAATGGCGGAGGTATCAACTATACGGCAAACACCATCGATTTGAAAAATAAATTCAATATATACGCATCGGCACAGCATACGCTTCGCAAAAGCTATTATGGAGGCGGATTGCCCGTTTCACTGATTGACACCGTTGCTACAAGCAATGCCACAGCAGAAGAGATAAACCATACCAACCAACAGATAGATTATGCCAACTCAAGACTGAGCTCGTTTGGTCGCTCAACTGAATTGGTGTATCAACTTGGCGGACAATATACTCGTTCTATCGACCAATTTTTGTTTATGTCTGCCGAACTCACAACAGGAATTGAATATCTAAACAACACGCTTTCGGATATCAGCGGATACAGAATAGAAAACATCAAGCAACAGACACAAACAGCAAGTGCTTTTCTTCAAAACGAGTGGAAAAACGAGCAATGGAGTTTTCTTGTAGGCGGACGTTTGGACAAACACTCGCTGGTGAAATCGCCAATATTTAGTCCGCGAGCAAACCTCCGATTCAATCCCACGGGAAAAATAAATATGCGCATCTCTTATAGCGAGGGCTTTAGAGCACCCCAATATTTTGACGAAGATTTGCATGTGGATATTGCCGGAGGAAACAGAATTGTGCGCCATTTGGACGAGAAATTGAAAGAAGAACGCTCCAGAAGCATCAGCGGTTCGGTCGATTTCTATCATACGATAGGTTCACTCCAATTCAACGCGTTGGTAGAAGGTTTTTACACGAAATTGAACCATGCTTTTGATACCAAAGACGGCGAAACCATCAATGGGGTTCTGCACCGGATAGTATATAACTCATCGGGAGCGAAAGTGTATGGAGTCAATTTGGAAGGGCGCATGGCTTACAGCAAAAAATTGGATTTGCAAATGGGTGTTACTATCCAGAAAAGCTTGTTTGATGAGGCTCGTCAACCGATTGATGACGTGGCCGAATACCGCGAATTTATGCGCACACCAAACAGTTACGGCTATTTTGTTGCGACTTGGAGTCCAAACGAACGACTCTCCACTACCCTTTCGGGTAACTACACAGGAAAAATGTTGGTTCCTCACGAAGCGGGCAATAGCGAATTGGCTAAACCGGGCGACAGATACGTGTTGGAAAACAAAATAGAAGACGCACCATCCTTCTTTGAGCTACATGCCAAAACATCATACCTTGTACCTGTTTTCAATACATCTAAAATTCAGTTTAGTGCCGGAATACAAAATATATTCAACGCCTACCAAAATGATTTTGACACCGGTGCCGGACGTGCCTCTTCCTACATATACGGACCATCTACCCCGCGAAACATCTATGGCAGCGTGAAACTGATGTTTTAATTTTTAAAATAAAAACTGCCCGAGAAAGAGATTCCACTTGCAATTGAAATCAAACTTCTCGGGCAGTTTTTTTATTTTTTCTGTTCCGGCAGATTTATAGCGGAACTATATATTTCTTCATCGCTTCATCTTGGAGCGTATCCGGCACAACCGACAGTATTTCATCCCTTAAAATATCGATAAGCCGCTCTCGAAGATAATCTTTTCGTGTAATTAAACTGATTTCGCGCACGGGAGTTGTATTCTTAAAAGGACGCACGTTTTTCATCTGCTTCTCGCTCAAACTCGAAATTGCCATTTCGGGGATAACGGTAAGCCCCTCGTTTTTATCCACAATATTGATGAGCGTATCTATGCTTCCCGCCTCGAAAGTGAATGGCGAAGAAACCGGACGTTTCTTTTTCAGATTGCACAGATGCAATATTTGTGTCCGAAAACAGTGTACTTCGTCCAACATCCACAGCTTGGCTTTGGTGAGATCGGTTTCGTCTAACGAAGTTTGTGCATAGAGCGATTTTTCGAGTGGCGACACGTAGGCAAAAAAGCGTTCGTAATACAACGGATACTCTTTTATGTTGTTCTCTTTGAGAGGCGTTGCCAAAATGGCTCCGTCTATGGCGTTGTTTGCCAAAGATTTGATGATTTGGTCGGTGGTGAGTTCATGAATGATAATTCGGATATCGTATTTGTTGTACGAATGAATTTCCATGATTTTGGGCAGCAAATAGGGTGCCACGGTAGGGATAATTCCCAGCCGGAAAACCCCGGTTATCGTGCCCCTCTCTTCGTTGATTATCTCTTTGATTTGTCCCACATGAGCAACCGCCATTCGCGCCTGGTTGATGATGCGTTTACCTATTTCGGTTGGTTGCACCGGCAGTTGTGTTCTGTCAAATATTTTCACATCCAACTCCTCTTCGAGTTTTTGAATCATCATGCTCAAAGTGGGTTGCGTTACAAACGAAGCCTCGGCTGCTTTAGAAAAGTGCCGATAGTTATCTACCGCAATAATGTATTCGAGTTGCTGGATATTCATTTTTTTGAATTTTATATATCCCGGTTTAGATGCAAGCCAAGATTCCAAATCCGTATAAAAAACACACGAACAATTTCTAACTATTTGTATAGTTTGAGAAGTATTTGATAAACTGCACGCGCTCGTAAATCGACGGATTTTTGGTGTTGGCGTAATTGAGTTTGCCTTTGATATCGGATATTTGCGTATAGTTATTTTGCTCCATCCACTCCTCTATGCAAGTAAGGAAATTGCCAATTACATCGGCTCCTTGCTCATACAACACGCTACAAAGCTGGATGCCGGCTGCTCCCGACAAAATTCCTTTCACAATGTCTTCCCAGTTGTGGATGCCGTAAGAGCAGGCGATGTCAAAATTGGGAACTCTGCCGCTCACTATTGCCGTCCAACGCATGGTGTCGCTAAAATCGGACGCGTTGCTAAATGTATGTCCTGCCGTCAGTTCCATGGTATTGATATCGATATCGAGTTGATAAAACCGGTTAAACAGCACCACGCCATCGGCTCCCAACGACTTCAATTTACCCACCAAACCGGGCAAATTACTGATATTTTTTGCCATTTTGATGATGATGGGGATATTTACCGTTTTTTTCATATCGCGAACAATATTGATATACGTTTCCTCCAAATAGTTGTCGCCCAGCTCGCCCGTGTTCAGGATAAACAGGTTAAGCTCGATGGCATCGGCTCCGGCTTGTTCTATGTTTTTGGCAAACTCGGTCCAACGTGCTTGTTTGTAGCAGTTGATGCTTGCAATGATGGGAATATTGCACTCGCTTTTTGCACTACGAATCAGGTCGAGGTATTTCTCTACATGATTCATTTCGATGTAGGCGTTTATGTAGTCGTTGGCTTCGGGGTAATCGGAAATTTGCGATAGTTTTTCCGAATGATTCTCAATCTGCTCTTCAAAAAGCGATTTGAGTACAACGGCTCCTACTCCTGCATTTTCGAGTTCTTTAATCTTGCTCAAAGAGTTTGTTAATCCGCTACTTGCTGCGATAAGCGGATTTTTTAATGCCAATCCGGCGAAAGATGTTTTTAAATTAACCATGATCAACTACTGTTTTTTTTGTTTCTAATACAACAAAAGTAATAATTTTTATTGATAATTGACACAATAAGCGGTTTTTTTATCGCCCCGCCCCAATCGCTCTGTGTCGCAACATAATTGCCAAGCAAACCTTTATAACGGCAAGAGCCGAAACTCTGTTTTTAGGCAAACTTTTCTGGGAAAATGCCTCGAAAGCGTGTTTTATAGGTAAAAGTTTGCGGAAGGTTGGATGAAAACTCTGTTTTTAGGTAAAAGTTTGCAGGAAGTAGGATAGATACTTCCTGTTTTAGCGTGAGTTTGTGAGTTGTATCGATTTTAAATCTGTTTTTGAGGAGGAGAAGGAGGCAGATCAATAATCAATTATTCATTTGTTTTCTTTCTAACTAAATAGTCTGAAATATCTTTATAAATTACATCTGCAAGATTTTTAGCAAACTCTACAGGAACGGCATTTCCAATCATTTTGTATCCGTCAGTTACATTCTTGTATTTAAACAAAAACTCATCTGGAAAAGTTTGTATTCTTGCACATTCACGAACTGAAAGTCTTCTGTATAAATCTTCTTTCCCGGGTTCAAAAATTCTTTTATTTTGTTCAATAAATTTCATTTTCGGTGCTTGAGGATGAAGTGGAGCATGACGACCTCCTGCTTGTATGGTAAAACTTGGTTCGTCCCAGCTTCTCACACGATTTCTTGACATATAAATAGTTGAAAAACCACCATTCATATATTCATGATTTTGACAATACAAATTGCAAGTATCATTTGCATAATTTTTCTCTTTTGCTGGTTTCGCGAGTCTTAAATCCCAAATTGCATCTTTTAAAACAGGTTTTGGCAATATTTCTTTTGGTGGTACAAACTGTTTGTCCATTTTCTTGTGATAACCTACGATAATAACTCTTTTTCTATCTTGTGGCACTCCAAAATCATTCGCATTTAAGAGATGATATGAAACATTATAATTGAGCGATTTAAATTCCTGTAAAATAGATTCAAACGCCTCTTTGTGTCTTGGTAAAAGTATTCCAGAAACATTTTCAGCAAGAAAAAATAACGGTTCTTTTTCTTTCAGTATACGAATGTACTCAAAAAAAAGTTGTCCTCTTTTGTCGTTAATCCCTCTACCCGCTCCGGCCTCACTCCAGCTTTGACAAGGAGGACCGCCAATTATTCCTATGCAGTCTGGTACATCTGAACTTGGAATGACAACAATGCTTCTTTTATCTAAAAAAGTATTGGGAAAATTATGTTCGAAAGTTGCCCAAATAGTTGGATCAAATTCGTTTGCCCAAATAGTCTCAAATCCGGCTTTATGAAAACCAAGGTCAAGACCACCGGCACCGGTAAATAGTGAGATTATTTTCATAGTTAGTCTATGCTAATATTTAAAGTGTTTATGAATAATTTTTTTGGCGATTTTAGAAGATTAACATCAAATTTCAAAGATGATTCTATTCTTGAACTTGCATTATGTATCCTAAAAGAAAGAGCCCAATCATTGTTCATTGTTACAATAATTGTTGTTTTACTATTTTCTTTGAAACTTATATCCAGTATCTCATTTGGTAGTGGTACTTGAGGAGTTTTGTATTTTGGTTCAACATTCTTAAAAGCCAAATTTAATGTTCCATTAATATTGTATGCTTGAATTTCTACAGTATTTTTACTTTTAATAACTTTGTAAAAGTCTTTGTTTCCTACCAAATACGAAACTAATTTTGAAGGAATATCTTTGTTTTCATTATTCAATTTTTTTAGTTCTCTAACAAATGCCTCCAAAATTGGCAAATATACTGTAGTGTGATAATCACCGAGTTCACTCCATTTCTTTGTTGCTTTACTCTCTTTTCTTAAATTCTCGAGGTTTTTAAAAATTGGAGTTATTGCTTCAAAATATTCTTTAGAAACTTTTACTCCCAACCATTTTTCACCAAAATCTATTAAATGTGATAGTCGAGAATGCTTTACAGCATGATGATTGTTTTTTGCAGAAACGCCGATTTCCCATTTTTGCAACAATCTAATTGCTAAGACATCTCTAACATCTCCAGCTTTGCCATGATCATCTGATAGTATTTCAAGTTGAAGAATATCTTCTTTTCCGAAATCATTTGAAAGCCTTGGCTCTATATCCATTAAGAAATTTACGGAGAAACTTGCAGTAAGTAGATAATCACTTTGTTCAGCCTTGTTTGTAGTCTGAAAACATCTTTTGGCAATATGAAATGATGAGTTTTCTACAACTTCAACATTGGTTTTATCTTGTAGTTTTTCTTGAAACTGAGTAAGCAAAGCATATTCAAAAGCTTTACCACTAATCATTTGTTTTGAGTTTGTAGTAAACATATTAAATACCAATTATAAAGTGAAAATTTTTATTTAGTATAAAGCATCTCACTTTTTCCAACTATTAATCAAATAAACTTTTTTTGTGAATGCTTAAATTACATATCCCGTTTCTGCTACTTCAAAAAGAAATAATTAAAATTTCTTTAAATCCCATCCTTTTTTTATGATAAAAAATGCGCACAATATTATTTTCCCCACAGCCTTATTACGAAAAGAAGCAGTACAATATTTTCGTGCAAGGTACTACAATTCTTTTTGTTTGCAAAAAATTGGGGAAAAATTTTGCTACGCAATGCGTCGATTGTGAAATTGGCTTGAGCGTAAAAGCAATTCAAATTTTTCGTCGTTTCAATCGTAAACTATTGGTAACTACGCTCACAGAACTTAGCGCCATGGCGGCACCGGCAATCATGGGATTGAGATGCACGCCGGCAATCAGATAGAGAGCTCCTGCAGCAAGCGGAATGGCGATAACATTGTAAATAAACGCCCAAAACAGATTTTGACGGATGGTTTTCACCGTTTCATGCGACAAGCGAATGGCTTTGGGCAGCTTGAGCAAATCGGAGGAGATAATTGTCATTTTTGCTACATCCATGGCAATATCGCTGCCTTTGCCCATGGCAATACCCACATCGGCTTGAGCCAATGCACCACTATCGTTGATGCCGTCACCAACCATCATCACCCGATGACCTTTTTGCTGCAACTCTTTTACCAAACCGGCTTTTTCTTCGGGCAAAACACCACCTTTGAATTGGGAAATATGTAGCTCTTTGGCTACAACGGCTGCCACCCTTTCGTTGTCGCCGGTATATATAATTGGCTGCAGACCCATTTTTTGCAATTGTGCGATGGCTTGCGCCGAAGTTGGTTTCAACTTGTCGGTAATTCCTATCACGGCAAATGCTTGTTTTTCATCGGCAAAAACAGCCAAAGTATGTGCAAGTTCCTGCTCTTTATCTATTTGCCGTTGCAATTGGGTGGATATTTCTATGTTTTTGGAGAGAATATAAGATGGGCTACCCACAAAATACCGCTTGCCATTGTATTGCCCCTCTATTCCTTTTCCGCCCACTTGCTCCACCAGGACATGGGGCAGAAGCGTGCTATCGGCTTCCATTTCTCTTGTTATTGCCTCAGCCAACGGATGTTCCGAATAATATTCTATACTGTAAAGAATATTTTTGTACATCGATTGGTTGTTTTCGATGTCGGTTGCCCAAATGATGGATTTCACTTGTGGTTTTCCTTCGGTAATGGTGCCCGTTTTGTCCAAAACAACTAAATCTACCTCTTTGGTCAGCTCCAAACTTTCGGCATCTTTTATCAGAATACCTTCTTCGGCTCCTTTGCCGATGCCAACCATAATGGCAGTGGGCGTTGCCAAACCAAGTGCACACGGGCAGGCAATAACCAAAACAGTTACCATGGATAACAAACCGTGTACAAACCCATTTTCGCCACCAAAAACAAACCACAACACAAAAGTGAGCAGTGCTATCGCTATTACCACCGGAACGAAGATAGCCGCAATTTTGTCTACCAGTTTTTGTACCGGAGCTTTGCTGCTTTGCGCCTCGTCCACCGTTTTTATAATGTGTGCCAACAGCGTATCTTTACCAATTTTGAGTGCCCTGAACCGGATATTTCCACTCTGGTTGATGGTTCCGGCAAATACTTTATCGTTTAACTTTTTCTCTACCGGAATGGGCTCGCCACTCAGCATACTTTCGTCGATAAAAGTGCTGCCCTCGGTAATTTCGCCATCTACGGCAATTCGCTCGCCGGGTTTTACCAAAACAATATCGTCCACAGCAACTTCGTCCATGCCAATTTCTACGGGCGCATTGTTTTTGAATATGGTTATTGTAGTGGGTTGCAATCCCATGAGTTTTTTTATAGCATCGGAAGCGTTCGATTTTGCCCGTGACTCCAACAACTTACCTAACAAAATAAAGGCGATAACCACGCCCGCCGCTTCAAAATAGACATGCGCCTCTAATCCTCGCTGTTCCCAAAACTGCGGGTAAAGCATATTGAATAGGCTAAAAAGATAGGCAATGCCCGTACTCAACGCTACCAGCGTATCCATGTTGGCTGTGCCATGTTTTGCTTGCTTCCACGCTCCGACAAAGAACCTGTTGCCAAAGATAAATAGGATGGGAGTCGCCAACAGGAACATGAGCAAATTGGCATAAGGCATGTGCATAAAAAACATACCTATTATTAGCAAGGGAATGGCAAGCAAAACCGCGCTAATGGTATGTTTTCGCAATTTTTGGTACTCCTCTTTTTGCAATTGCTCCACCTGCTTGGGCGATGCCTCTTGCTCCTCAATCATCAAATCGTAACCTACCGCTTGTAGTGCCGATTTCATGGTTTGCGGAGAAACGATGTCGGCAATATACTCAACATTTCCTTTGTTGTTGGCAATATTTACCGAAGCATCTACCACACCGGGAAGCGACAACAAAATGCGTTGCGCGCTTGCTGCACATGCAGCACAGTTCAAGTGTAGAATGGGGAAGATGGATTTTTTGGTTTGCATCTCGGTATCGCTGTCGCGTAATATATCGACCACATTTTTCCAGATTTCGGGTAATTTGCCATCTGCCTTGTTATTCAAAATTATTTTCATCGATTTTGTGGCATCATTCATTTGAATGGAGGCAATACCTTGTATTGTGCCGATATGGTGGGTCAACGATTGTATATTTTTGGGAAGACGAACAAATCGGATATTAAATTCTTTTGTTTTCATGAAAACAGAACAAAAACCGAATAATAAAAGTTCAGTATGTTTCTTCTGATTACAATTTGCACGAAAAAAACTTTTGTTGTACTTTCGTCCTATTAATCGTTCGAGCAGTCCATATAAAAAACCCAGATTATGCTTTCTATTTGTATTCCTGTTTACAACTTTGATATGCGAAAACTCGTGGGCGATTTGTCCAATCAGATGGCGCAAGCCAAAGAACCGTGCCAACTTATTTTGATTGACGACAAATCGACAGATGCCTTTCGACAGATAAACAAGTCGGCATGCAGCAAGCATTTATATGTGGAATTGGAAGAAAATATAGGGCGATCGCGCATAAGAAATCTGTTTCTTCGGTATGCTCGGTATGATAATTTGCTCTTTTTGGATTGCGATGTGCAGGTGGATGATAATTTTTTGGAAACTTATCTGCACTTTATTGCCAACAACAAGTTTGATGTGATTTTTGGCGGCTTGCAAGACGACCTGCGGGTGCCTCCCGCCTCGCACCGGTTGCGATGGATTTATGCCAACAAACGCGAAAATGCAAGTGTTGCCATCCGTTCCGCGCATCCGTACCGTTTTTTTAAAACCTGCAATTTTGTTATCCGAAAACAAACTTTAGATGAAATAAAATTTAACGAGAATATCGTTGGCTACGGACACGAAGATACACTGTTTGCCATCGAATTGGAGAAACACAATAAGTTGGTAGTTCATATCCAAAACGCGGTTTACCACATCTCGAACGAGTCCAATCGGGAGTTTATGGAAAAGACTAAAAAAGCCGCCGAAAACTTGGTTTTTATCTATCGGATGAATGGCGATAAGGACGAAATTGTGTCTTATAGCAAACTGCTTTCTACCCATTTCCAATTGCGTAAATACCGACTTCTTCCCGTTTTCAAACTGTTTTACGGATGCATCGCACCGTTTGTTAATAGGCAGTTGATGGCAGGAAGTAGCAATTTGATGCTATTAGATTTGTACAAACTCAACGCGCTAAACAAGGAGATGAAAAAATTATAACCGAAATTATTTTTCTGTTTTCGATTTTTCCATCACTGCCATTTGCTGACGTACCGACTCGGCATGAATTGTGCTCCAAATTTGCTGAATAAACTCATCCGAGATGTTCAAGCCCTCGCCCTGTTTTGTCTTCTCGCTCAAGATATGGCTATATCGTTGTGTTTGCAAAATGGGCATTCGGTTTTCCAGTTTGTATTGCCCTATTTCGCGAGAAATACGCATGCGTTGCGAGAGCAGTTGCAGCAGTTCGTTGTCCAATTCATCTATTTGCGAACGCAAAACAAACAGACTTTCGGTAGTTTGCACCGTATCGCGAATGATGATGGAGTGAAGTATTTGCTTCAGGGTTTCGGGTGTTATTTGTTGTTGTTTATCGCTCCAAGCCTGGTCGGGGTTGCAATGTGTTTCTACTATCAAACCAAAATAGTTCATATCCATTGCCTGTTGGCTCAGGTTGAAAATCAGGTCTCGTTTTCCCCCGATATGGCTTGGGTCGCAAATGATGGGCATGGATGGCAAGCGGCGTTTCAGCTCGATGGGAATCTGCCACTGGGGCGGATTGCGATAATTTTTTTTGTCGGTTGTGCTAAATCCCCGGTGAATGGCGCCAATTTTTTTCACTCCGGCGTTATACAATCGTTGTATGGCTCCAATCCACAGTTCTACATCGGGATTAATGGGATTTTTTATCAAAACCGGAATATCCACATTTTTTAACGCATCGGCAATTTCTTGCACGGCAAACGGGTTGGCAGTTGTTCGTGTGCCAATCCAAAGCATATCTATGTTGTTTTCGAGTGCCTCTTCCACATGTTTTGGAGTTGCCACTTCGGTTGCCAAATACATGTTGGTTTCCTCTTTTACCCGGGTCATCCATTGGAAAGCTTTGCTACCCACGCCTTCAAAACCGCCGGGTTTTGTTCTGGGTTTCCAAATACCTGCTCTGAATATTTTTATTCCATTGTCTGCCAATTGGCGAGCTGTGGTTAAGAGCTGCTCCTCGGTTTCGGCACTACACGGTCCGGCAATAACGAGTGGGCGTTTGTCCTCTATTCCGGATAATAAGATTGATTCAAACTGCATGTAAAGTAATTCATTTTATTATAATCGAGTAAATTTAAGATAAATAATTGTATCTGACAATAAAAGTGGACTCTTTTTCACTAATTGCTTTCTGCAACAATCGGTATATTACTGATTAACAATTTGAAACAGTAACGTAATGAATGAATTTTTTTATTTACATCTCTCTATTTTTCGGGTTTTCAACAGCCATAAAAAATCGATAAAAGGATAAAAAAATGAAATAAATTTGCGTAAAAAGTGATATTACAAATAGTTAAAGTGTTGGATTTGTCAATTTATTACGTATATTTGCGAATTGAAATTTTACTAATATCTTAAAATATTAATTTATGCTTAAAAATCAACCCAAGGGATTAATTCCTGCAGCACTTGCCAACATGGGAGAACGCTTTGGCTTCTACGTGATGATGGCTATTTTGCTCCTGTTTCTGAACAACAAGTTCGGATTTGCCGGCTCGGAAGGAGCTGTTATCTACTCGGTTTTCTATGCTCTGATTTATGTCTTGGCATTAGTAGGCGGATTAATTGCCGACAAAACCAAAAAGTACAAAACCACCATTATCGCCGGTTTGGTTTTGATGACAATAGGATATGTCCTTATTGCCATTCCTACCGAAACACCGGTAAGAAACTTCCCGTTAATTCTTGCATACACTTGTCTTGGACTGTTTGCCATCGCCTTTGGTAATGGGTTGTTCAAAGGAAACTTGCAAGCAGTAGTTGGTCAGCTTTACGACAATCCCGAATATTCGGACAAACGTGAAACGGGCTTCCAAATTTTCTACATGTTTATCAATATTGGTGCTATGTTTGCTCCAATTTTGGCTGTAGGTTTAAGAAACTGGTGGGTACAAAGCAACGGATTCCAATTCAATGCCGACCTTCCCGCGCTCTGTAACCAATACCTGAAAGGTACCATTACGCCCGAAGCGCAAACTCGCTTATCGGAATTGGCAGTACAAGTTGGCGGCTCAACCGGCGATTTGACAGCTTTCGCCAATCAGTATCTGAATGTCTTCATGGAAGGTTACCACTACTCATTTGGTATTGCTATTTTCGCGATGCTAATCTCTTTGACAATCTTCTTGATAAACAAAAGTAAATTGCCCGACCCCGGAGCTAAATCGCTCAATGTGAAACAAGATGCCAATGTGGTAGAAATGGATATCAAAGAAATCAAACAACGTATGTATGCTTTGTTTGCCGTATTTGGTGTTGTTATTTTCTTCTGGTTCTCGTTCCACCAAAACGGTGTTACATTGACCAAATTTGCCGATGAATATACTCGCATGATAAAAATAAACCTTGGTTTCACCTCGCTGGAAGGCGCTGAAGTATTCCAAGCATTTAACCCGATTTTTGTTGTAACACTTACCCCAATCATTATCGGATTGTTTGGCTGGATGCGCAACAAAGGATGGGAGATTTCTACACCCAAGAAAATTGCCATCGGTATGGGAATTGCTGCTCTGGCATTTGGAGTTATGGCTCTCGGCTCAATAGGATTGCCCGATGCCGAAACCAGAAAAGCAATGGGTGGTTTGCCCGATGCAATGCGTGTTTCACCATTCTTGCTGATTATAACTTATCTGATTTTGACAGTTGCCGAGCTATTTATCTCGCCACTTGGTATTGCTTTCGTATCGAAAGTTGCACCTCCAAAATACCAAGGTATTATGCAAGGCGGATGGTTGAGCGCCACAGCTTTGGGTAACCAATTGCTATTTATCGGTGTTATTTTCTACAATAGTATTCCACTTTGGGCAACCTGGATGATATTTGTTGTTGCTTGTCTCATCTCCATGATTACCATGTTGGTAATGCTAAAATGGCTGGAAAAAGTAGCGAAATAAAAAGATAACAAATCAATAAATAAAAAAACCGAAGACTTGAATCTTCGGTTTTTTTTATTTTCACTGGAGCAACAAGTTGTAGTATTGTATTGCCGTAATTTACAAACTAATCCACGTTAAAATATTTCGCCACGATTCTTGGTTTGAGCGTACAAATTTATTTACCAAAAATTGGCGATGCGTGCTCTTAGCCCATTTGCGCCAATAAATGGCAAATAGAAAACTAACGGGCATCAGAAAGAAATAACTGATAGCAACCATGCTGTTTGTGCAGAAAAGCAATACGAGCGACTGTATGAGCGTGAAAATGGGCACAAATACCAACCCACACACATATCGTACGGAAGGAATAAACTGTTTATCGGCAAAAAGCCCTCTCAATCTCCGATAAATCAGAATTGGAAATAGGTTGTTCACAAAACCAAAAAGGGCAATGGGAAACGAAAGCACGAGCAATAAAGTTTTCAATAAAATAGCCACGAGCGATGCCGGCTTGCGAATATTGTCTTTTGTAGTGAGCCCGTGCGAAGCAAGCAATCGGTACGCTTGGCGAAATTGGTCTATTTTGCTGTCAAATTTCTCCCGATTGTTGTCAAACCAATTATCTAATTGGTCCACAATACTTATTGCCGCTTTGGGAATGGCATCTTTGCACTTGGGAAACTGCTCCCGGGCAATCTTATCCCGATTCCAATCGATACAATATTGGTATTCGTCATAAAAATCGTTGTTCTGAATATTCACAACTATTTCTTTCATCCTATTTTCCAAATCGTTGCGCAACTTATTAACTGCCAGATTGGAATTTTGCGCATACAACTCTTTGTAATCGGCAATATGAATAGGGTCGCCAAAGTTGAGATAACAATCGGACAAAAAGCCAAACATATCGGTATAATAGATGGCAACAGGCACAATTTTTACACCTAAATTGAAATCGAACTGCGCCTCGGTGGGGAGCACAATGCGAGGAGTGGCTTTTTGTATGGGCAGCAGAGATTGCTTGGGATTGTGGCGCGCCTCGGGGAAAAGGGCAATGGGATTGTTTTTCTGAAGAATTTTGCCGCAAATATCAAAAATTTCGCTGTTTTTGTTCAAATTGTCTTTGCCATCGCGTATTCTGAAAATCGGCACAATGCGCAACCCTCGCAAAATCCAAGCAATAAATTTTTTCTTGAAAATATCTGCTCTGGCAAGGAAAACTATCTGCTTGGTTAGTCGGCTGATATACACCAGCAAGAGCGCATCGATGAGGGCATTGCGATGGTTGGGTGTGAAAACCACCGGTTCATTTTTTGGAATATCTTTTCTCCCGGTTATCACAAACTTTCTGAAATGGAGTCGCAAAGCCGTTCCTACCGGAATTTTTGCCAACGTGTATCTGAAATCGTAATGAAAAATCATATTTCCTATTTTTATCGGATTAAACTTGAGTGTGGCTAAATAATCTTTGCCAAAAAATGCAACAACAAAGATAATTTAATTGAAAAGAAAAACAAAAAGCTTTCTCGATTTGGTATTTATTCTTTAGATTTGTAAAGTAAAAAATCCGGATATGTTTTTCTCCATTATTATTCCCCTTTATAATCGTCCGCAAGAGATAGACGAATTGTTAGAAAGCCTTACCCAACAAACCGACAACCGATTTGAAGTGATTGTGGTAGAGGATGGTTCGAGCCAGAAGAGCGACTTCATCGTGGATAAATTTGGTACGAAATTGGAACTGACGTATTATGAAAAAAGCAATTCGGGTCCCGGGTTAACAAGAAACGAGGGAGCAAAAAAAGCACGCGGAGATTATTTTATTTTTTTCGACTCAGACTGTATCATTCCGCCAAATTACATCCACAATACCTATCGGGTGCTGCAAACCAATTACACAGATGCGTACGGCGGTCCCGATAGAGCCATGCCCACATTTACCACCGTGCAAAAGGCAATAAACTACAGCATGACCTCATTTTTCACGACGGGTGGCATACGAGGCGGGAAAAAATCGATGGACAAGTTTCATCCTCGTAGTTTCAATTTGGGAGTTTCCCGGGCAGCATTCCAAGATTTGGGAGGGTATGGCAGGATGAGATTTGGCGAAGATATCGATTTCAGTTTACGACTTATAGAGAAAGGATATACCACCGCGCTCCTCGCGGATTCTTTTGTATATCACAAACGCAGAACAAATTTCAGACAGTTTTTTAAACAGGTACACAATTCGGGAATCGCACGGATAAATCTGCATCTGAGCCACCCGGGCTCGATGAAAGCGGTTCACGCCCTGCCCGCTCTATTTGTTGTGGGAATGTCGCTTGCAGTGTTACTTTCTGTTATCGACAGTCGTTTTTTGTGGATTCCCATCGTGTATAGCTTGCTCATTTTCATCGATTCGTGGATTAAAAATCGGTCGCCACAGGTCGCATTTTATAGCATTGGCGCGGCATGGACGCAACTATTTGGTTATGGCACGGGATTTATTTCGGCTGCCTGGAAACGCTTGGTTTTAAAAAAAGGAGAATTCAAGGCTTTCGAGAAAAAATTTTACAAATAGAGACTGCGAGAAACCATCCACTTTGCACGAATGGGATAGGAAAAAGGCAGAACCGACTTAATCGATTCTGCCTTCAACAACTAAAAAACATTATCAAAACAAAAAACGTTGAAGTAATTTTTATCTATTAAAAAAACGAATTACTTTCTTACGAATATGCTGCTTCGTTTCTTTACAATCCTTTTATCACCAACAGCGGAGTGTCGGAGTGGAAAAGCATGCGTCGTGCAATTCCCGGATTGAAGATACGTGCAAAAATGCCCCGTCGAGAACTGGACATGGTGATGAGGTCTATCTGTTTTTCTTTTACAAAATTGTCGAGATCGGCTTCGATACTTTCATCTTTATCCAGTAGTTTATACCGGATTTCTAAGTGTGGATATTTTTCTTTCAGATATTTTTCAACACCCGTTAGTTTAATTTTATTCCACACGTCGTCTTTGTCGCCAAAGTGTGTCAGATAAACTTTTACCGGTGTATGTTTGATGAATTTCATTACCATATCGAAAGCTTTGAATTCTCTTTCGCGGAAATTGGTAAGAAATACAATCTTTTTGATTTGAGAAATATCTTGGTCTTTCGAGTCTTCGGGTATAGCAAAAATTGGTGTTCTGCTGCCATCAATTACCTCTGCTGTAACGCTACCAATCAAATCGAGCGATTTGGCATTGCTGCCTCTTGTACCCATCACAATGGCGTACGGACGCTTTTTTTTGGAGTAGGAAATAATTTCTTCCTCGGGAAGTCCTTCGAGAATAACAGAGGTAAATGGCACATCGGGAAGTTCGTTGTTAGCGATTTTTTCTTTTAGTTGGGTTTCGAGTTCTGCCATCTCTTTTTCAATTTTCTCCTTCAGTTCCCGATACAAATCTTTGTCGGTATTTTGCACGGCAAAAGAGTCTCCAAAAGGTATTGCCATGGGATAGAACGGTGTGAAAAATGCGTGGAATAGCTTCACACTCGAATTGGTATCGTTTGCCAAATTGAACCCAAATTCGCATGTTTTGAGTGTGTAATTGGAGAAATCTACCGGCACGAGTATCTCTTTGTTCTCGTCCTGATTTCCCAAATCATCTAAATTATCTACTTGCGAGGTGAAATCAATTTTCTCTATAATACCGAGTGCTCTTGGCAAATCGGATTCGTTTATTCTAACTCGCACATTGCCGGGGATACTGGGTTGTATCAGGTTGATACCTTGAATTACGGCGGGTATACCTTCATCGTCTAAGATAGTTTTTAATATTACTGCCTTTTCGTAAGAGTGAATGGCTACGGTTACAAGTTTATCTGCCGATTCGTTACTGGTTTTTTTTTCGTCTTTATCCATTGTGGTAATAATTTTAAGTAATTAGAATTGCTTTGTTCCAAAAAAATTAGATTCATTCTGCAACAAAATCCAAACCAAGAATCTGTGTATTTCTTCTTTTACCTGTTGTTTGGTAGTTGCAACAAAATCTGTTGTCATACTCCTATTGCGATAACCGCATCAATAAAACTTGTACACTCTGCGTGGCGAGCCGTTGAAATTTTATCTGACTTCATCTGCAGAAAAACGCGGATGTTTCACTGTTTCGTTCGTTCCGAAAAAAATCATTTTTCCGGTTTTTTTTCATTAGAAAAATTGGATAATGAACCCCGACATGGAGCACTCAACGAGAAGCCATATCGGGTTTCATTGTCTTTTTATTCTTCTACCGAAGTGGCTTCATCTTCTATATCTGCTCCGGCAATTTCGGGATAACTTTCCAATCCTAAAATTTTTAATGCCTTGTCAAAAATAGTTGTATCGTCCAGCACCACTATTCCCCCATCGGGTCCTTGCTCAATATGGACTCCCATACTTTTGCCTTCTTTGAAATTGTATCCACCAAAATAGTTTCTTACTGTTTCGGGTTTCATGCCTAACTCTTCGGCTATCTGATGGATACTACCGTCGGGGAGTTGGTCTTTCAGTGCCCTTAATTCGTTAAATGTTATTGTTATTGCCATGGTTAATTAACTTTTAAAATAATTAATAATTTCAGCTTTCAATTTGATGGCATAAACATACGCAATTTTTTAAGAAAAACCAATAATTTGGATTGTTTTTTTCAAAATATGTTACATTTTTATTACCTCACACTTCAAAAGGTGCAATAAATCTGCTAACGGGATGAAAAATCGATGGACAAAATGATGAAGGAAATGGAGTTGGCATCAAAAAGTATGTCAGTGCGGTATTTGTGCAAGTGTTTGGTTGAAAATTACAATAATTACCAAACAAATTGCGATGAAAAGCGATAGCAAAACACCCTTGCGGGGAGGAAAAATCGATTTGCCACGCAAGCGATTGGGTATTTGGAAAATCTTGTATCGAAATTGGGCATACAAATAGTATATTACCAGCGCAATGAGCGTTCCCACGATAATTCCACCCACAATATCCGATACAAAATGCACGCCCAAATATATGCGAGAAAAACTGTTAATAGTAGCCCACAACAGAGCCGTAAAGGTGAGCCATCGGTTTTTAAAAAGCAACGACAGAAAAACAGCCAAACCAAAACTATTGGTAGCATGACCCGAAATAAATCCATACATGCCGCCGCGATAATTGTTTACCACATCCACGGCATTTTTGAAATCGGGGTGGTGCGTGGGGCGCAAACGTTCAAAAATGGGTTTGAACAAACCGGACGACACTTGGTCGCACGCCACGAAAAGCAAAATAAAAAACAGGGTTACCAAATAGGCTTCTTTTTGGGGCGTTTTGTAGAAAAACAGAAACAAGATAAACAGCAGCAGCGGAATCCAGACAAACCGACCGCTAATAGTCCACATCACGTTGTCCAGAAAGAGTGAATCGCTCCCGTTGAGGGCAAAAAACAGACTCCTCTCCCAAGGTAATAGACCTTCTACTGCTTCTTTCATCGTTTTTTTATCTAACTAAATTTGGTTTTTCAAATTACCTCTATATTATCTTTTGTAGTCCAACCCACGCTTCCGTTTGCAATTTCTATTTCGCACCAGTTGCTGTCTGTTCTGCGCACTTTTACTTTGGTGCCTTCGTGCAGTTGAAACAGCTCGTTGCTGCTTGTTTTGGGTTCGGCATGCACCGATGCAGCAGCTGCCATCACTATGGCGTAATCGCGCTCAACCAATTTGTTTTTTTGTCTGAAAGCAAATACATTGGCTGTAAAAACCAAAACTATCAATACAATTCCTGCATAAAAAGCAGTTTTCTTGACCCATAAAATTCTCCCGAAAAGAAATGCAGCCACACAACATAGCATACAGATAAACAACACGATACCTATCCACGTCCAAGCATTGGAAGTGAACGCATTTTGCAAGCCATTTATCCAGTTGGTCAAAAAGAAACTATCTACCGAGTCTATTTTATCTTCGATACGTGTGCGGGCAAATCGCAAATTGTGCCGAATATCTTTGTCGGCGGGTTTTATAAGCAAAGCTCGCTCGTAATTGAGAATAGCTTTGGCTGTTTGCCCGTTTCGGAAAAAGGCATTGGCAAGATTGTAGTATATTTCTGCCGATTCTTGGTTTGACGACAAGGCTTGCCCGACTATTTGTTCATATAACTCGATACTTTTTTTATAATCTTCGGCTCGATACGCTTCTAACGCCGCTTCTTCGTTGTTTTGCGCAGCCAACGGCAAGAACAAACAGCATAAAACAAAGGTAGAAATTATATATTTTACGGTTTTCATCTATTTACTTTTTCTTTAATTTGTTTTCCATCTCGCCAATGGCTGCAACGGCATCGTTATACACTTTTTCCATTGCTGTATCACTTTCCACTGGCGCGTAACGCGCAAATTCGCAAGTGTTTAATATCTGCATAAAACGACTAATCAGTTCATTGTCTATGTCTTTGGCAGACAATTCCGCTTCGATGTTGTCTTTGGTCAGATTGGCTACAGGAATGGCTAATCTGTCGCTAAAATATCCCCACAATGCGCGCAATGTTTCTTCGTAAAACGGAGCTTTGCTTTGCGCTTGAAGGTGTTTTTCGGCTATCTTCAATCTTTTTATTGCCACTTTGTTTGCTTTTTTGGTGCGAGTCAAAACCAAATCGGCATTTTCTTTCGCTCTTTTTCTATTGAACAGATACAACAAAATCAGCAAAACAAACGGAATAATGTAGAAAAGCCAAAAAGTGAGCGAACCGGCAAGAAATTTGTTTTTGGCATAAAAATGCGGTTTGTTCAATTTCAAGAAACGAATATCTTGTTCAACTTGCACATTTTGTTTGTTGACAAAACTGCTTGTATTGGCTTTGGCGGGGTCGCCTTTGGCAATTTGCAGATTATATGCCGGCGAGTGCAACGTCTTGTATGTACGGCTATTGAGGTCGAAATAACTAAATTCTACAGGGGGAATATCGTAAGAACCTTCGTATCGGGGAATGGCCAGGTATTCAATTTTTCGCATGCCGGTGAGTCCGTTGGTTGTAACACGCAAACTGTTATCGATAACCGGGTCGTACACTTCGAAATTGGAAGGGAATTTCACTTCGGGATTCTGTATAAGTTTCATATTGCCGGTTCCCGAAATTTCTAACGTCAGCGTGATTGGCTCGTTGGCTCTTGTCTGTTTTGTGCTGATAGTTGGCTTGAGGGTAAATGTGCCTACGGCATTTGAAAATCCGGCAGGTTTGTTTGCTGGCAGTTCCCGCACGTCTATGGTTATCGGGTTAGTTACCAGTGTTTTTTTCACTTCTGCCATCACTTCTTGTGCACCAAAGAAAGTGGAAACTTTTTTGCCCGAAGGCACAGAAAACACCATTTCTAATCGTCCGCTCGGAATGGTTATTTTGCCCGACCGCTGCGGGAAAAGTATCGATTTTCGCAAATCGGCGGTAGAATAATTGCGTCCGTTGTAGCGTTCCACTTGTGCCTGGTTGGTAGGCAATTCTACCTCTTCCACCATGAATCCTTCAAACTCGGGGAAAGTTATTTTGCCAATATCCACGATGTTGAGTGTGGTATATAACTTGAAGGTAACGGTAAATCCTTCTTGTTCGTAAACGCTGTTTTTGGATACGATGGCACGTATAAAGGCGTCGTTTGCCGACACGTTGGGCGATGCCGCCTGTGCATTTCCTTTGCCCGAATTATCGCCTGCAGCTTTTGGATTGGAAGCCGATTTGTCGGGAGGCAATACTTTTATTTTAAGAGAATTCGATTTGTAGTTCGTTCCATCCACCTGAATGTTTGCCGGCGCAATGGTGAAATCGCCTTCCTCTTGCGCTACAAGGATATAGGTATAGGTTACGCTACTCTCAGACGTGGTTTTCCCATTGATAGTACTCTGCTTGAAACTACGCGATGTGGTGGGACCAAACAAGACTTCAAATCCGTTTGTGTCGGGTAAACGCAAGTCTTTTCCCTCCTTGTTGAGCACATAGCTCAGTCTGAATTGCTGTCCTTTTTCTACCGTGCCGGGTGCTGTTGCTTTGAAGTTTACCTGTGCCCAAGCAGTAGTTGCCGTTATCCACGGTAAAAGGACAAAAAGAAAGACATATATATATTGTTTTGGTTTCATCATTTGTTACCAGTTCTTGTTGTTTTTGCGATTATCTTCCGCCTTTTTTTGGCGTTCTTCAGCTTGCATTTTTTGCACTTTCTCTTGGGTTTCGCGCTCATCTTGCTCTATTGCTTGCAAAATTTGCTGCGCATTGGAGCGAGACATCTGTTCGGGTTCTTCGGGCTCTTCGGGACGTTGTTGCTGGTCTTGTTGATTTTGCTGTTGTTCCTGTTGTTGGTCTTGCTGTTGTTGCTGGTTTTGTTGGTCTTGTTCGCCCTTATCGGGTTGGTCTTGTTGGTCTTGAATTATTTTTTGCACCACCGCCAAGTTATACCGCGTTTCGTTGTCATTGGGGTTGAGTCGAAGTGCCATTTTGTATGCTTCCATCGAGTTTTGCAAATCTTTTTGTTGCAACAAAGCATTACCCAGATTGTGCCACGCTGCCGACATTTTCATCGGGTCTTCTTGTTCCAAAGCCAAATATTGCTTAAAATGTTCGGCCGATTTTGCCCACTCTTTTTGTCGATAGAGAGCATTTGCCAAATTATAAACCGCCTCTTTGGAGTTGGGATTGGCTTTGACCGCTTTGTCGTAGGAGGAGAAAGCGTCATCATATTGCTGCTGATTGTATGCTCTATTGCCTTTGCGTACATTTTTGCGCACCTCTTTTTGTGCCGAAATAGTTAGCGGCAACGCGAGCAGCAGAATCAATAGACAGTATTTGGATTGGAATATTTTCATTTGAAAAGCGTGATGTTTTTGTATAACCGATTTTTTTTGTCGTAAATCAATATCTCCAAAACAAGAATGAGTAGCATCAACCAAGCAAAAATGGTAAATTTTTCGTCGTATTCCGAATAAGTAAGCCCCACGGAATTTGCCGTTTCCAGTTCATCGAGTTTAGACTCCAATGCCCGAATGGCTCCATTGGTATTGTCTGCTTGCACGTAAAAGCCATTGCCGGCTTGCGCTATCTCGATACACATTTTCTCGTTGAGACTCGATACCACCACTTTGCCATCGTTGTCGGTCATGAAATTATTGCTATTCTCTGCCGCAGGCACCGGCGTTCCGTTTACCGAACCGATTCCCATCACATTGACCATGATGCCGGCATCGGCAGCCTGTTTGGCAGCTTCCATCACGTTGCCTTCGTGGTCTTCGCCGTCGGTAATGATAATGATAGATTTGCCCACTTTTTTATCGGTCGAAAACGAATTTGTCCCCATACTTATGGCTTGCGCAATAGCAGTTCCTTGCACGGGCACCAGACTTGGGTCGATAGAGTTTAAGAAAATCTTTGCCGATTGGGTATCGGAGGTCAGCGGCATTTGCACATACGCTTCTCCGGCGAAAACGATAAGTGCTACTTTGTCGTTTTTTCGCACATCGATGAGGCGCGACAATATCTGTTTTGCTCGTGCCAAGCGGTGTGGCGACACATCTTTTGCCAACATGGAGTTAGACACATCGATAGCGACTACCAACTCTATTCCGTTTTTCTCTACCGTTTCTACTTTTGTGCCAAATTGCGGTCGCGCAATGAGGATGATGCCGACACACAATACCGAAAAAATGAGCCAAAATTTCAGATACGAACGTTTGAGCGACAATTCGGGCATCATTTTTTTGAGCGTATCGAGTGTGCCGAGTTTTTGCACATCTTTGCGCTTTTTGATGTTCAACAGGATGTATATAGCGAGCAACAGAGGCATCGCCGCAAACAACCACAGATATTCCGGATTTCCGAATCTAAACATATTTTTTTATTTTGCAGACGCTACATACAACGTCTTTACATTACGGTATATTTCGCAACCACGTTCTACGCAGCAGCAACTCAATTACTACCAACGCCAAAGCTCCAATAGCAAACCACAGGAACAACTCTTGTCGTCGGGTTACATTTTGCACGCTTATCAGGTATTTCTCCATCGCGTCAATCTCGTCATACACTTGGCGCAACCCATTGGTATCTTCGGCACGATAATATTGCCCTCCGGTCATGGAGGCTATCTCTGTGAGGGTCTTCTCATCGATATCTACCGGCATATTTTGCAACCGTATTCCAAATGGTGTTTGCACCGGAGTAGGTGCCATTCCTTTGGTTCCCACACCAATAGTATAAACTCGAATGCCGTGCGAACGTGCCAAATCGGCTGCCGTGAGCGGAGCTATCTGTCCTCTGTTGTTGGTTCCATCGGTAAGCAAGATGACTACTCTCGATTGCGATTTACTCGCTTTCAGTCTATTAACCGAATTTGCCAAACCCAAGCCAATGGCTGTTCCATCTTCGATGAGCCCGAACTGTATATCGCTGAGCAGATTCAACAAAATGCTGTGGTCGGTTGTGAGCGGACATTGCGTAAAACTTTCGCCGGCGAAGATAACCAATCCGATATTGTCGTTTTGTCGGTCGGTAATAAATTCGGCGGCAACTTTTTTAGCTGCCTCCAACCTATTTGGCTGCAAATCTTGCGACAACATAGAGCCCGACACGTCCAGAGCCATTACAATATCAATCCCTTGTGTTTCGGTCTCTTCCCAACTATTCACTGCCTGCGGACGGGCAACTACCACAATCAGTAACGCGAGTGAAATCAATCGCAAAACAAAAGGCAAATGCCGCATATATACCCTTATGCCACGCTTCATTCCTTTAAAAGCATCGGTAGAAGCCAGCTTGAATGATGCTTGCGCTTTTTGCAACCGCAGCACATACCACACAATCAGCGGAATGAGCAGAAGTAGTAAGTATAGATATGTTGGATGCGCAAATTGCATATTGTTTGTTGTTACTTTGTTCCTTGTTTATAAATTATTCCCGTTTTCATCGGCACGATTGCTGTTTTGGTTTTCCTTCCCCGTTTGTCGGTCGTTTTCGGTGGTTTCCGCTTCTCGGGTTTGGTTGATAAACAGATAAGAGTTGGCGATGCTCAAATCGCTTTCGTCCATGAATGGTTTGTATTTGGCAAACTTCACCAAATCGGAAGTTGCAAGTATCTGTTTCAGATTTTCGTGTACCGAATCGGTTTCGGGCAGTTGGCTTATTTTGTCTAAAATTTCGCCCGAAGTCATTTCCAATGCATTAACACCAAATCGCTCTTCCAGATAAACCCGCAACACATCGGTAAGTTTGGTATAAAACTCTTTTTCGCGACCCGGCTGTTGCCACAATTTTTCGGATTTTATTCGGTCGAGAGCCTCGATGGCTCGCACGTGTGGCGGTTGTACAACGGGTGGCTGGAAGAAATATCCTTTTTTCTTTTTCCTCAACACCAAGAAAATGATAACTCCAATCAACAAAACAAGCAGCACGATGCCCAACAAAATCCACAATATCCACAGGTAATCTGTCCAAACAAATGGTGGTTTTTGGATTGGTTTGATATCGTTGAGTTGCAACTGCCGGAAATCGATGGAATCGACTTCCGCTTGGTTTAGTTTTTGTAGATACTGTAATGTAGAATCGGACAATTGCGGCGAAATAACTTTGAGCCCGAAAGAGTTGGACATAATGGTATCTTTTCCGTCGAAAATGGGCATGCCGAGTATGTGGTACAACGTGGAGTCGAACGACGTAACGATATACTTGAACTGGAGTGTCATCACGTTGTTTTCGATGGTTGTATCGGGTGGCAACATGGTTAGTACCTCTACTCCATCCACGATATGCGATTCATATACCGGAAACTGAATTTGCATATCCTTCGGAGCCAATACTTTCAAATTGATAAGTGCCTGCTCGCCAATGCTTATTTCGGTTGGCTGCACGGTAGCCTGCACCGAGGCTTTTTGTGCCAAAGCCCGATGAGAAACTGCCGTTAGCACAAATATCAGCAATAATATATGTAGAACTTTCTTGTTCAATTTTTCAGTTTTAAATATTCCATTTTGAAACAAACACAAACTTTATCTGCGTTGTTGAAAAAGTTGCAAAAGTGATTTCACGTAATCATCTTCCGTAGAAACGGTCGCGCTATCTACTCCACTTTGCCGAAACGCGTTCATCATTACCGTTTGTCGGTTTTTCCACCACGTATGGTATTGGTTTCGCACCCGTTTGGCAGATGTATCAATCCATGTTTCGGCACCTGTTTCGGGGTCTTTTATTTTCATCAAACCGATGGGTTGCAACTCGGTACTCAACTTATCGTACACCTGGATTGCCACCATATCGTGTTTGCGATTGGCTATTTGTAACGATTTTTTGTAATCGGTTTGGTCGATAAAATCGGAAATAAGGAACGTGGTACATCTTTTCTTGATGGCGTTGGTCATGTATCGCAACACCATGTTTATGTCTGTACCGTTGCTTTCGGGCTCGAATCCCAAAATTTCTCTTATAATAAAAAGAATATGTTTCCGTCCTTTTTTGGGCGGGATAAATTTTTCTACCTTGTCGCTAAAAAAGATTACCCCAATTTTATCGTTGTTTTGGATTGCCGAGAACGCCAAAGTAGCGGCAATTTCGGCAACCACATCCCTTTTTATCTTTTCTGCCGAGCCAAAACCGAGACTTTGCGACACATCGATAAGCAGCATCACGGTGAGTTCGCGCTCCTCTTCAAAAATTTTCACGTACGGACGATTGTATCGGGCCGTAACATTCCAATCCACATCGCGAATATCGTCTCCGTATTGGTATTCACGAACTTCGGAAAAAGCCATACCACGACCTTTAAAAGCAGAATGGTACTGTCCGGCGAATATATTTCGCGACAATCCACGTGCTTTTATCTCGATTTGTCGTACTTTTTTCAGCAGTTCGTTTGTTTCCATATTCTGTTTGGTTGGATGCCGGCTGTTGGCTGTTGGCGTTTGGCTATTGGCTTTTAGCGGTTGGCGGTTGGCTGTTAGCTAAAGGCTAATGGCTAATGGCTAAAAGCTAACTGCTAATTAAGGTACTTCTACTTTGTTGAGGATTTCGCTTATAATCTCTTCCGAGGTCATATTGTTGGCTTCCGCTTCGTAGGTTAGCCCGATGCGGTGGCGCAAAACATCGTGGCAAACGGCACGAATATCTTCGGGGATTACGTAGCCGCGACGTTTGATAAACGCGTAGGCGCGCGCCGCCAAAGCCAGGTTGATGGATGCACGCGGCGATGCTCCAAACCCAATCATCTCTTTCAGATTGGACATGCCAAACTGTTCGGGGAAACGTGTTGCAAACACAATATCCACAATGTATCGATTGATTTTTTCGTCCAAATAAACTTCCCGAACCACGTTTCGCGATTCCAAAATCTCTTCGGTGGTAATGATGGGGCGGTCTATGGTTACCGGCTCAAATATATTTTGTTGGATGATTCTTTTTTCTTCCTCCTTGGTGGGATAAGTTATCACCACTTTGAGCATAAACCTATCTACTTGCGCTTCGGGTAGCGGGTAAGTACCTTCTTGCTCGATGGGGTTTTGCGTGGCCATTACCAAAAAAGGTGTCGGCAACTTGTAAGTCTGCTCGCTGATGGTTACTTGTCGCTCTTGCATGGCTTCCAACAACGCACTTTGCACTTTGGCAGGAGCACGGTTTATCTCGTCGGCCAAAACAAAATTGGCAAAAATAGGACCGTGTTTTACCAGAAACTCCTCGTTGCGTTGGCTATAAATCATGGTTCCGATTACGTCGGCGGGCAGCAAATCGGGCGTGAATTGTACCCGGCTATATTTTGCATCGATCAACTGAGCCAATGTTTTAATGGCAAGTGTTTTTGCCAATCCGGGAACACCTTCCAGCAGGATATGCCCGTCCGATAATAACCCGATAAGCAACGACTCTACCAAGTGTTTTTGTCCCACTATCACTTTATCCATTCCCGTGAAAATGGTTTGTACGAACGCGCTTTTCCGTTCAATTCTCTCGTTTAATTCTTTAATATCAATGGTTTGGCTCATAATAATTTGATTGTTAAAAACGAATTTCTTCTTTATGAAATACAAAAATAGGAAATGTTAAAACGATTTGACCGATTTGCCAGTTAAAAATAATTAAGGCACTGATTTCATGCAGAGATATATGTAGAAGATGCAGGCAATTAGAATTACTTATCGGCATTTTTCCTATCTTTGCAACATGTATTCGACAAACACACCAAGTCTTACTTATAAACATTACAAAAAACGCAAACATGAAAAAATTACTAACAACCACCATCCTGCTACTTACACTGTCTATGGCAGCAATAGCACAAATCAACTACTCCGGAAAAATTGAAGGCGGATATATGGGCTTTCAGAGAAAGACAGTGCAGGTTGACCCGGGATTAGGCTGGCAAGGCGATTATCTGAACAAAAGCGGATTTAACGTTAACTGGATTAACGGGATTACTTTTTGGAACAATAAAGTTTTTACCGGACTGGGAGTGGGCTACCTAAATTTTGGAGGAATAGATGGCATTTCGGTTTTCGCCGATTTGGAATACCTACCTCTACAAACAAAACTAACTCCACTATTGAATATAAAATTGGGTTATGACCACATTTGGAATCAATATACAGGAGGCACGGGAACCATGCACACGGAATTTGGCGTTGGACTCAATTACAAACTGACGGACAGATTCGCACTCTACTTGAAATCCGGGTTATTATATACTCAACAATCTTTTCTGATACCTATATCCATCGGTTTTAGATACTAACTTACGATTGGGATAACCAATAAAATCCATTTATCGCCAATATAAAAATTCAATGTAAAGGAAAGCTTTTGTTTGAATATTTTTCCGTAACTTCGTGGAGTGTTTTTGATAAACACCCAACCGACTATTACCAAAAGCGAGAGTAACAAGAAGTTATCGACACAGAAAACAGACACTATAATTTATCAACATTTTAAAAAAAAGTTCAACAATGAAAGATCCAATGAAAAAAAACGGACTGGGCGAACCGCTTCCCAGCAGAAACAACGTTTCTAATCCGAACCCGATGACACACGCCGCGGGCGCGCCCGTGCCATCCAACGAAGACACCATTACCGCAGGTGCACGCGGTCCGGTAGCCATGCAAGATGCTTGGCTCATGGAGAAACACGCCCACTTCAACCGCGAAGTAATCCCCGAACGCAGAATGCACGCCAAAGGCAGTGGCGCGTGGGGCGTTTTCCGTGTTACGCACGACATCAGCCAATACACCAAAGCATCCGTTTTCGCCGAAATCGGCAAAGAGACGCAGATGTTTGCCCGATTCTCTACCGTTGCCGGTGAACGTGGTGCGGCAGATGCAGAACGCGATATCCGCGGCTTCGCCCTGAAATTCTACACCGACGAAGGCAACTGGGACATGGTGGGCAACAACACGCCCGTGTTCTTCTTCAGAGACCCCAAGAAATTCATCGACCTCAACCACGCCGTGAAAAGAGACCCGCGCACCAACATGCGCAGTCCGAATACAAACTGGGACTTCTGGACATCGCTGCCCGAATCGCTCTTGCAGGTTACCATTACCATGAGCGACCGCGGCATCCCTTCCGGTTTCCGTTTCATGCACGGCTTCAGCAGCCACGCCTACAGCCTCATCAACGCGCAAAACGAACGCGTGTGGGTTAAATTCCACTTCCGCAGCCAGCAAGGCATCCAAAACTTCACCGACCAGGAAGCGGAAATGATTGTGGGTAAGGACAGGGAAAGCAGCCAGCGCGATTTGTACGAAGCCATTGAAAAAGGGATGTTCCCAAAATGGAAAATGTACATACAAGTGATGACCGAAGAGCAAGCACGTGCCAGCAAAACCAATCCGTTTGACCTCACCAAAATGTGGCACAAAAACGAATATCCGCTCATGGAAGTGGGCGAATTTGAATTGAACCGCAATGCCGACAACTATTTCCAGGATGTGGAACAAGCAGCCTTCACGCCCGCCAATATTGTGCCGGGCATCAGCTACTCGCCCGACAAAATGTTGCAGGCACGTCTCTTCTCTTACGGCGACGCGCAACGCTACCGACTGGGTGTGAACCACCACCAGATTCCCGTGAACTCTCCGCTGGGAGTGAAGAGCCACCACCCTTTCCACCGCGACGGACAAATGCGCGTGGATGGCAATGCCGGCAGCCAGAACCACTATTCGCCCAACAGTTACGACAACTGGAAAGATTCTGCACACGCCATTGAACCGCATCAGGACGGCGGAGCCGTGGGCACCTACGATTACCGAGCAGACGATAACGATTACTTCACCCAACCCGGAGAGTTGTTCAGAGCAATGACGCCCGAGCAACAACTGGTTTTGGCAGAAAACACCGCCCGCAACATGGGCGACTCTACGCTGCAAATCAAACACCGCCACATCAAAAACTGCTATCAGGCCGACAACCGCTATGGCGAAATGGTAGCCGAAGCGCTGGGTATTGATATCGCGAGTGTGGATACTTCAACCAACGGAATGGGCAACCGCCACGATTGGGAACAAGAAAACGCACGTGGCAAGGAAACTTTGGATACTCCAACCAAACCCGCTTCGCCCAAAAGTGCCGAAGGCCTGGGCGAATGCGGTAGAGATACCAACGTAGATCCGAAATCGTTGATTGATTGGAAAACGGACCCGTACTTGTTGTAAGCATTGGATTGAATGATGTAAACCTTTGTCGAAGTCGGAAGGCTTTGGCAAAGGTTTTTTTATATACTAAACTACCCGGGGCTCGAATAACGGATAAGATGAGCTATCCGAATAAGGCAATAAGGTCATTTTCATTCCACCGCAAATTTCTACTAAGGTACTATTGAAATAAATAAGGTTCTTTTTGTATTTAATCCTTATTTCCTCGTTTTTCTAAACCTTAGTAGTAGCTGATGTTCTACTATTTACTACCTTATTGCCTTATTCATGAAAAAAGTTGCGTATATTTGTGCATTGCGAAGCAAAACATCTTCACAACAGAAACAGAAACAATTCCCATTCATCTTCAAACGCAGTCACAAACAATGAAAAAAGCTGTAATATATGACTTAGACCACACGTTATTTGACCCGAAAACTTTAGATAAAGGTATTTTTGAGCCGGCATTCGATATTTTAAAAAATGATGAGAAATGTGCCCCGTATGATTTTCTTGAATTGAAAAAAGAGTTCTTTTCTATTTCGTTGAACGCGTTTATTAAAAAGTATATTGGTAAACACATAAAACAAAAATTTATCGCAAGCCTTAGAAATATAGGTCCTTTTCCGGAATTGAAGACCTACAACGATAGTTTTCTTGTTACGAAATTCGATACAAAAAATTACCTGATTACGTCCGGGTTAAGAGAATTTCAGAATCAAAAAATTGACTCTTTAAAAATAAGAAATTGGTTTGCGGAAATATATATTGACGACCCCATAGAGCCCAAATGGTACAATAAGGAAGAAATAATGAGACTGATAATGAAAAAACACCATTACAAGAGTTCCGACTTATTGGTTGTTGGCGACAACCCGGAATCTGAAATAAAAGCGGGAAATAATATCGGAATAGAAACGATACAGATTTTAAGAGAAGGCATTATCCCGTCCGAAAAGGCAAAATATAGAATCAGAAATTTAGAAGAATTGCACCCATACATCTTGCAAATGTAGCAACTCCCTCCCCTCCCGGACAAAAACAAGACCCTTTTTCTAAAAAAACAATTATAAATCTTGTTTTTATTTAAAATAAACATTACCTTTGGAAACCGTTAAATAATCTCTTCCATAAAAATGTATGCTGCTACGCCATATCCATGCCACACATTTGCTTTTGCAGATAAAGCGAAACTGTTTTTTATGCACATTTATTTAACATTTAGCCAAAAAACAAGCAAAAAAGCAAAATCGTTGCAACGGAATCCCCTTCTCACAAGTATAAAATACAAACCCGCGCAACAGAAATGCTTTCCGACAAGTGAAATGACGAAACCTGAACGAGGGGAACACCTTCCGACAAACAAAATATCAAAAACCGAACGAGGGGAACACCTTCACACAAACAAAATATCAAAAACCGAACGAGGGGAACGCCTTCACACAAACAAAATATTAAAAACCGAACGAGGGGAACGCCTTCACACAAACGAAAAAGCAAAATCCCGACTCGGGGAAGGCTTTCCGACAAACAAAATATACAAATCGCTACAGCGGGAAGCATTTCGCACAAGCAGGAAAGCAATTTCGCTGCAACGGGAAGGCTTTCAAACAAACGGAAAAGCCAATCCGTTGCAAGGGGAAGCATTTCGCGCTTACAAAATAGATAAAAAAGAGGTTGGGGAGGCATTGCACACTTGCATCGTGCCTCGCCACCACTTACGGATAAGCACAATAGCGATTCAAATTCATCATGTTTAACCCATTTAAAAAAAGGAGAAAAGTATGAAAACAAATCTTAGTATCTATTCGACAAAAGGGCTCGACACCATTGGCAGAAACGTGGTATACGCGACCCGACAAAACGCGCAGGAAGCCGCCAAAACACACGTGTTGTTCTTGAGCGTGCAGAGCGAACTGAGTGCCTACTCGCCCCTGGTGCTCAAACCAACCACCACGGGCATGGGCAAAGACGAAAAAACAGCCATGCAGCTGGTGCAAAAAAACTACAAACGGTTGAAGAAAATGGTGGATGCCCAAGCCGAGTTTCCCGATAGCGAAAAAGGAGCGGCAGCCACTGCCCTGCAATCTATTTTTAAAAGAGCGGGAAAACTGTATGCTCAGAAGAAAGGCGACTTTAGCTCATCGGTAGAAAACCTGTTGACAGAACTACAAAAAACCGAACCGGCAGCCCATATCAAATTATTGGGACTCACCAACGAAACCAAAGAACTGCGGTTGGCAAAAACTCAGTTCGACAGCGTGGCAGGGAAACGGCTGGATGCAAAATCGGACATTCGCCAAACCGACAGCGCCAGCAGCGGATGCCGCAAACTGGAGAAAGCCTTGCGCAACTACCTCCATTTCGTTACCGCCATGCGCGACGTGGACGGCTGGCAAGACCTCTATTCCGACCTCAATGAGGTAATGAAAGCCGCCCGCCTCTCCGTTCGTCAAGGCAAAGAACCGGCGATCATTACGGACGATGAACCGGTGGTGTAAGGAGGGATGACCTTTGCCAAAGTTAGAAGGGCTTTGGCAAGGGTTTTCTCTCCAAAAAACAATTTTGACAGGTGAGTAACGTTGTAATTTTTAACATAAAATATGAGAAGTGAACTTTTAAAATTGATTAATGATACAATTATTTATAAGTATGATCTACCTTATACTAATTTGGCTATTGATAAAACTATCTTTTCAACTTGCAACGATAAATGCTATGAAGCAGCAAATCAAAATGATCTAGCAGAAATTATTTACAATTTAATTATTGATTATTCTTTTAATGAATTTGAAATAGATGGTAATGATTACAATGACCTACTTGCAGTTGCATTTCAGGAAAGAATAAGATTCAATGAAAATGATTCAGATGAGGTTCAGTTGAAGTATGGGTTCTTTGGCGAAGTATTGTTATACGCAATTTTAAAAGTAATTTACGGAGTTAATTCTCTAATAACTAAGGGATATTTTTATAGCCCAATTGAAAACTCTGAAGCAAAAGGCTATGATTCATATCATTTAGTTGATAGTAATTCTAAAATTCAATTATGGTTCGGTGAAACCAAGTTCCATATAAGTTACATTCAAGCATTAAATGATGTACTTGGAAAAATATCGAACTCTTTATCAGATGCGTATCTACAACGGAATTTGCTAGCCATAAGACAAAATAAAGACAGATTGAATATTGCAGGATCAACAATCGAAACTATATTAAAATCATGGGCGAAAAATCCAAAGATTGTAATTATTGATGAACTGATTAAACATAACATTGAGTTAGTATACCCAATATTCATTCTTTTTGAAGGAAACAAAAAAGGGTTTGACGAGAGTATTAAAGCAATTCCCAAATACATCAGAGATAAATACACTGTGCCAGAGTTTGGGCTGTCTATACCTTACACATTGTATTTTATTCTAATGCCAATTGAAAATGTTAAAGCAGTAAAAACAAAAGTATTATTATGGATAAAATCGAAGAAGCAGCTTCTGTCATAGTGAGCCTAAATGATTACCGTGATGGTAAAATCGAAGATTATGATTTTATTAAATCAGTATGTTCGTATTTTGATAAAATAAAAGATGAAGAAATCACGGAACATGACAAGAAGTTCCTAAAATATATATCAAATATTGCTGGCATACCTCACTTTTATGATTTGCTAGGGAAATTCAATCAAAATACAGAAATTAATAACTTTGACCTCAATACACTTTCTGCTATAATTTTTGAAAGCACTTTAAACCTCGACGTACAAAACAAGGCACATAAATATCAAAAGCAAATACTCAATTTATTCAGTAAAGATAAGCTAAACAGATATTTTCTTTCGGCAAGTACATCATTTGGCAAAACACATATCGTGTTTGAAATCATTAAGAAAATTGAGTACAATAATGTTGTTCTTATTTTCCCCACAATTGCATTGCTATCAGAAAATCTTGAACGATTAACATCTGTGGAAAATTATCGTTATTTTATTGATACTTACGATATTCATACACTTAGTGAAGTTGGAGATCTAGGAGAAAAGAATTTGTTCATTTATACACCAGAAAGATTTTTGTCATTCATTGAAAAAAGAGCGGACGAGATAAACTTTGACTTTGCATTTATCGATGAAGTTTACAAAATTGACAACGATTATATAATTGACGAAGAAGTAAGAGAAAATGAAAGAGATGTGGCGTATCGTTTAGCTGTATTTGAAACATTAAAACCCGATGTTGATATCTTACTAGCCGGTCCATACATAGATTTTTCAAAAAGCAATAATCCAAATTACAATGCCTCATTTGATAGATTCCTTTCTGAAAACTTAATTGAACTTATTGATTATAACAATTATGAAATCGTTAATAAGTCGTTTACTGATGTAAGAAGTAGTAAACAATATTCTGTTGATGAACAATTAAATTTAGAATTTACTAACAATAACAAAGATCAAAGATTAGTTGAAATAATTCAATCAATCACAAGCATAGGGCAAAATTCAATCGTTTATTGCTACTCAATTGCCTCTGTTGAATCATACGCTAAAAAGCTAATTGCTTCAAATATTCTTAGTAATCATAATAGTTCTGAGTACTCGGATTTTTTGAACCATATAACAGATAACTTCAACAAAGATTGGACTGTAATTAAAGCATTAAAACATGGAATTGGTATACATCATGGACGCGTACCAAAATATTTGCAAAAAGAAATTGTTTCACTTTTTAATAGGAATTTATTACGCGTATTAATCTCAACCACAACAATTACAGAAGGTGTTAATACATCTGCAAAAAATCTTGTTGTTATGCATCATAAGAAGGGAAAAAAAGATTTAAAAAAATTTGATGCAAGAAACATTGCGGGTAGAGCTGGTAGATTCTTATACCACTACAGCGGTCGAGTTATCGTCTTGAAAAATGACTTTATGAAAGTTATTAATTCTGAAGCAGAAGGAATAAAGCACAAAAATTATGATTTAACTGCTCCTAAAGATGAAATAGATTTATTCATTACTAAAAATGAATTTTTGAAATCCGAAGACCAACAGAGAAAATTAGACATAAGTGCATTACAAAAAGAAAGAAACATTCCTGATTTCATTTTTTCGCTATACAAAGTGGTCAGCCGTTTACACAAAATTCAACTCTACGACCGTATCGAAAATATAAATCCTGCGGAATTAGCTGCGATAAAAAAGCTAATCAGACAAATTAATTTTAGAATGGATATTGACTATGATGGTTTCCAAACTATTCTGAAGATTATTGAGCCCTTTGTATTAAATCAGAAAACAAGATTGCTAATCGAATACAAAGACATTAATGGTATTTACTCAGCTTTAACACACTTGGTACATTATTACTTAACTGAAGGCTTTACCGGTTCAGTTAGGTATAAATTGAAACAAGGTAAAAGTATTGATAATGCAATTTCGGAAACTTCTGAATTTGTGTATAATATTTTAAAGTACCAAGTTGTAAAGTATTTAGGAGTATTTAATATAATGTATAAACTATCGCAATCTCAAAAGACCAATCAGAAATTTGAAGAGATCAGTGGAATCGATCGTCTGCTTACCAAACTAGAATACAATGCGTTGACAGAGAACGGTAGAATTGCAAGTGATTTTGGTGTTCCATCATCAATAGTAGACTATTATGAAAGCTCAGACAATGCTAAAAATATAAAATCACAGTTTGATAATTATGAAAAAAGTATATTTGAGAAAGTAGAAAAAATAATAAGAAAAAGAAATGAATGATTCTTTTGCAAATCAATACGTCAATATTTACAACCTTTGTCAAAGACTGAAACTTTGACAAAGGTTTCCTTCCACAAAAATCACCAATCTTCTCCATTTTCACTCCTCATTTTAAACAAATTTCTTACCTTTGCCCTATATACCAATTAAAATCTTACAACCCTATGTTCGACAACAGCAACCGCGCTTTTATAGCCATTAACGATGAAGCGGAAGTGTGCCTGATGCCCAAAATGGCCAACCGCCACGGATTAATTACCGGCATCACCCGAACCGGAAACCTGCAACTATTCCCTTTACGAAAAGGGACGAGCGAAACGGAGGGGTTATTCTCCAACGCGTCAGACGGCTTATCCGTCAGACACTGTCTGGAAGAAGTCCGACAATCTAAAAATCTATCAGTCCAACGTCTTGGCTCTAATGTCTTGGCTCTTGATTCTAACATCTTGGCTCTTAATTAAAACAATATGTATCTCCAATTCTTCCAACACCACTGGCTAAAAAGCGTTCGCGCTCCCGGATATTACAAAAATCTGGTGGTCAATATCTTTATGGGGCTAACCGTACTCTATTTTCTGGTAATTTTTATTGCCTTGGGTTTTATGTTGCCCAAAATTCTCGCGGAAGCTGCCCCGCAAACCGACCCGGCATTTATGTTCAACGGCGGAATGATTTACGCCGTGCTCGGCATTCTGCTGATACGGTTTTTGTTTCAGCAGTTAAGCACCATCAACCTGCAAAGTTATCAGGTGCTACCCATTAAACGGAGCAAGCTGGTGAATTACCTCCTGCTGAAACCGTTATTGAACCCGTTAAACTACCTCACGCTCACATTCGCCGTTCCGTTTGCCATCACGGGAATTGCCCCGACGTACGGTGCGGGAGGCGCGTTTCGGTTTATATTTATCGTAGTCTTTCTGGTTTGGTTCAACACGCTTTTCGCATCGTTTCTGAAACGAAAATTCGGCGCCAATCTCCTCGGCATTGTTATTTTTCTAATAACCATAGCGGGATTAGTCGTCTTGGAGTATTTCAAAATCTTTTCTGTTTTCGATTTATCACAACGCATTTTCGATTTCCTTATCGCCAATCCCGTCGGGTTGCTCGTTGTGTTGGCATTGAGCGCGCTGGCTTTCGGGCTGAATAAATGGTTTTTCGCGCAAAATTATTATCCCGAGAACTTCGATAAAAAGGCAGCAAAAAAACAAACCCAAACGCAAAATTTCTCGTTTATGGAACGTTTCGGGAAAATCGGAGAGATTATTTCGCTCGAAATGAAGCTTGCCTTGCGCCACAAACGCACCAAAAACGTGGTTTATATGAGCGCGCTTTTCCTGTTTTACGGCTTGCTGTTTTATCCCCAAGAGGTGTACAGGGGAAACGATGCAATGATGATGTTTGTCGCCATTTTCACAACCGGCATCGGGATGATTATGATTGGGCAATGGATTATCAATTGGGAAGGTTCTTATTTTGATTACCTGATGACGAGCGATATTGATACGCACACGTATATCAAAGCAAATTATTTGCTGCTGCTGGCGTTGTGCGTTATTTCTTTTATTCTTACCACGCCTTATTTTTTGTTTGGCAGCGAGATTCTGATTAACCATCTGGTGGCTTTTCTGTACAACGCGGGCGTGAATATCCACGTGTACCTTTTCGGAGCCACGTTCAACACGAAGCGGCTGGAACTTGCCAAAGGTTCGGCAATGAATATGCAGGGCGTAACGTACAAGAATTTCATCGTGATGATTCCTTTGCTGGTGGTCCCGATGGCATTGATGGGTATTTTCTCGTTGTTCGATGCGCAATACATCGCGCTGATTATTTTAGCTTTGCTGGGGTTAGCCGGAATCGTTTTCCGGAAACAACTGCTCGAAGTTACCGAAAAACAATTCCTGAGACGGAAATACGCGCTTTGCGAAGGGTTTAGGAAAAAAGAATAAAACGATTGGGGAATTGGGATTTTGGATTGGGGATTTAATTTACGATTTAATATAAAAATTATGATAGAAGTTTTTAATTTACAAAAAGTATATAATGGCGTTGCGGTATTGAATATTCCTTCGCTGAATATCGGGAATGGCGAAAGTTTCGGATTGGTGGGCAATAATGGTGCAGGGAAAACCACTTTCTTCCGTTTGATTCTCGATTTGATAGAAGCCACTACGGGCGAAGTTCGCATTGATGGCGAGAAAGTTGCCCGTCGCGATGATTGGAAATCGAAAGTGGGTTCTTTTCTCGATGAAAGTTTCCTGATTGATTTCCTCACTCCGGAAGAGTATTTTAATTTCACGGGAAAAGTGTACGGAAAATCGGAAGGAGATATCTCGGCTTTTCTGACATCGATGCAAGAGTTTTTTAACGGTGAGATTATCGGTAGTCGTAAGTTGATCCGCGACTTATCGAAAGGCAACCAAAAGAAAGTGGGCATCGCCGCCGCTCTCCTACCCGACCCGCAAATCCTTATCCTCGACGAGCCATTCACCGCGCTTGACCCTACTTCACAAATTCGGCTAAAACGCTTGCTCAACGATTTGCAAGCCACCAAAAACATGACCATGCTCATTTCGAGCCACGACCTCAACCACGTTACCGAGGTGTGCAAACGCACCGTCGTACTCGAAAAAGGTCTCGTGGTACGCGACATCCACACAACAGAAGATACGTTGAAGGAATTGGAAAGCTATTTTGCGGTGTGACCTCCACTTTGTCACATATACCGATTAAAACTCTGACAACACGCTATGTTAGATTGAAGCAATAAATTTATAAAAAGCTCCTTTTACCAAACAGTTATTCAACAACATAAAATTTTAATCTATATGCAAACAACCAGATTGCGTGCAGTAAAAATTGGTGTGCTACTTATCTGTAGGCGGTAGCGGCTGTGTTGGTTTCGTGCGAAAAAGCGGGCAAAAATGACTGCGATGATGTGCCTTTACAACTCCATTTGAAACTGCTCTCTAAAAGCCTGTTTCATCCGTGCGGAAACTTCGGCAAAATCTATCTCTCGTCCCAACTCTTTCTGCATGGAGGTTACTCCCCTATCGGTAAAGCCACACGGATTGATGTAGTTGAAATATTGCAAATCGGTATTCACATTGAGAGCCAGCCCGTGCATGGTAACAAAACGACTTGCCCGCACACCGATAGCACATATTTTCCTCGTCTTGCCAGGATGGTTTGCATCTATCCATACGCCCATGGCTTTCTCGTCTTTTTCGCCCACAATATCGTAGTGGCGCAGCGTTTCGATTACTACATCCTCCAGTTTGTGGATGTATGATTTGACACCGATGCCAAAAGCCTCCATATCGATGATGGGATATGCCACCAACTGCCCGGGACCGTGATAGGTAATATCTCCACCTCGGTCGATGGGATAATAGTCGATATGCTTACTTTTGCACACGTGTTCGGCAATAAGTAGATTTTGTGCTTTCCCGCTTTTACCCAATGTATAAACCGGCTCGTGCTCACAAAACAACAGATATTGGGGTTTGATTAGAGCATTGCTGCTTTTTGCTTCGATAACCGAGTTAAACAGCTCTTCTTGTAACTCCCAAGCTTGTTTGTAGCGCACGCGACCTAAATCGCGAAAATTGACCGTGGTATTCATCTCTCTAAGTTGATTAAACATGCTTTTCGGCTCTGTAAGAGGAACGCACCAATGGACCGCTTTCTACAAACTCGAAACCCATTTTTAATCCTGCTTCTTTGTAATTGTCAAACTGTTGGGGTGTAATGTATTCGCTCACGGGGAGTTGATTTTTTGTAGGTTGCAGATATTGACCGATGGTCAGCACCCGACAGCCCACGTTACGCAAATCTTGCATGGTTTCTTCTACCTCTTCGGGTTTTTCGCCCAATCCCACCATGATACCCGATTTGGGTTTGCAGCGATGACTGTTTGCAATTATTTCAATTACCTTCAGACTAACGTCATATTTGGCGCGACTGCGCACTTGCGGTGTAAGTCGGCGCACGGTTTCTATGTTGTGCGATACAATTTCGGGTGCGGCATCTATCACTTTACCAAGCAGGTGCGCATCTGCCATGAAATCGGGGATAAGTGTTTCGAGCGTGGTATCGGGATTTTTCTTTTTAATGCGGCGGATGGCTTCTGCCCAAAATTCTGCCCCGTAATCTTCCAGGTCGTCCCTATCTACACTGGTTAATACGCAGTGTTTCAATTTCATTTTGGAAATGGTATCCGCCAGTTTGTCCAACTCTTCCCAATCTACGGGCAGTGGTTTGCCGGTTTTGGTTGCACAAAACTTGCAAGAACGGGTACAAATTTCGCCCAAAATCATGAACGTGGCTGTTCCTCGTCCCCAACATTCGGACAAATTGGGACACTTCCCACTCACGCAGATGGTGTGCAATTTGTTGCGAGCTATCACCTCTTTAATATCCAGGTATTGCTTCCCTTGCGGAAGTTGTATCTTGAGCCAATCGGGCTTTCTTTGCATTTGCATAACGATAATTTATTTTGTGTCTGTTGACGTGCGATGAATCAAAATGCAAAATTAATATTTTATTTCGGCATCCGCAATCTCGCCTTTTCTGTATGAACTTTTACTGCAACATAACTATTTTTAAATGCCATATCTTCTGTTTCTTGTAACAAAAACTTTAGAATCTGTTTTGAATTTTTTTATGCGATGTTTTTTTAGTGATTTCCGGATGGATTTGGACTTTCGTTTTGCATCAAATAGCGGGCTATTTGAAAGAAAAGAAAGTACAAAGACACGAGAAAGGATAAAAAACAGCATAAAAGAATAAACACAAAACCATCTATCGGAAAATTCAAAACAGTTTCTTATCTTTGCGTTCAAAATTTAACAAAACAGACTGATTTGGACTTTCAACTGCAACATACCGACCCAAAATCGAACGCGAGAGCGGGACTGATAACAACCGATCACGGACAAATAGAAACACCCGTTTTTATGCCCGTGGGCACAGTGGGCAGTGTGAAAGCGGTGCACCTGTCGGAATTGAAACAAGATATTGGGGCGCAAATAATTTTGGGTAACACCTATCACTTGTATCTGCGACCGGGATTGGAGGTATTGCAACAAGCCGGCGGCTTGCACAAGTTCAACGGATGGGACAAACCGATACTGACCGATAGCGGAGGCTTTCAAGTTTTCTCGTTGTCCGACAATCGGAAGCTGAACGAACAGGGCGCCGAGTTTCGCTCGCACATAGATGGGTCCAAACATTTTTTCACACCCGAAAAAGTGGTGGATATCCAGCGCATAATCGGTGCCGACATCATGATGGCATTCGACGAGTGCACGCCCGGCGATGCCGATTACAACTATGCCAAAGACTCGCTCGAACTCACCGAAAGGTGGCTCAAACGCTGCATCCATCGCTTCAACGAAACAACTTGTCCGTACGGACACAAGCAGACGCTTTTTCCCATCGTGCAGGGTTGCGTGTATCCCGATTTGCGTCGTCGTGCGGCAGAAAACATAGCGGCTTTGGGAGCCGACGGAAATGCTATCGGCGGACTTGCCGTGGGCGAACCAACCGAGAAGATGTATGAAATGGTGGAGTTGGTAAACGAAATTTTGCCACACGACAAACCGCGCTACCTGATGGGCGTGGGCAAACCGGAAAATATCCTGGAGGCTATCGAACGCGGTGTGGATATGTTCGACTGCATCATGCCCACACGCAACGGGCGCAACGGACAGATTTTCACCAAAAACGGCATTCTGAACATGCGCAACGAGCGGTGGAAAAACGATTTCTCGCCCATTGAGGAAGATGGCGAATCGTTTGTGGATACGCTCTACACAAAAGCATATTTGCGCCACCTCATCAACGTGAACGAGATTTTGGGCTTGCAAATTGCTTCCATCCACAACCTGGCGTTTTATGTTTGGCTTGTAGAAGAAGCACGCAGGCACATCATCGCCGGCGATTTCTCTACCTGGAAACCGGCAATGCTGGAAAAAGTAACAAGACGGTTATGAAAAAACAAATCCCATTGCTCAACAAATTGCCACGGCTGGATTGGTACATCATCAAGAAATTTTTGGGTACGTACATCTTCATGATTACACTTATTCTCAGCATTGCCGTGGTGTTCGATATCAACGAGAAAATTGACAAGTTTATGAGCAGTGGCGTTACGCTAAAAGAGATTATTTTTGATTATTACGTCAATTTTGTTCCATTTTATGCCAATCTGTTCAGTCCGCTTTTTATTTTTCTGGCAGTTATCTTTTTCACATCAAAAATGGCAGGCAATTCCGAAATCATTGCCATCTTGTCCAACGGCATCAGTTTCAAACGCTTACTCAGACCTTATATGATTTCGGCGGCGGTAATAGCAGCCATCACTTTTGTGTTGGGCAGTTACATCATTCCACCGGCAAACGAAACCCGCATCAATTTTGAGAACACCTATATCGACCCGCGCCAGCGGAAAATAGGCGATAGAGATATCCAGTTCAGAGTAGGAGACGGAACCATTGTTTATTTTGGGAATTTTGATTTCGAATCGAAAACGGGTTACAATTTTTCTATCGACCATTTCGATAGTTTGCGTTTGGTATCGAGGCTTACGGCACAATCTATCGTGTATGATTCTGCATTTCATTGGACTATCAGAAATTACCAAATTCGTGATTTCGATGGGCTTAAAGAGAATATCACGAATGGCGAATCCATTGATACCATCATTCAAATTGTGCCCAACGACTTTGTTATTGCCAAAACCGACCAACAAATGATGACTACTTCACAACTCTCTCGCTACGTGAAAAGTCAAAAAGAGCGAGGCATGGGAAATATACAAGCCTTTCAGATTGAGTATCACTCGCGATTTGCATCCGTTTTTTCGGCTTTCGTGCTCACGCTAATCGGCGCATCCATTTCGGCACGAAAAGTGAAAGGCGGTATGGGGCTGAATATCGGTATCGGGTTGGCATTGAGCATGGCATATATTTTGTTTATGACCATCAGTTCCTCGTTTGCTATTAAAGGAAATATGAGTCCGTTTTTGGCAGCTTGGATTCCGAATATCGTTTTTTCAATTATTGCTTACTTCCTCATGAAGAAAGCTCCAAACTAAAAAAGTCTTGGCTCTTGATTCTTGGCTCTTGGCTCTTAAAAATTACAAACAAATGAAAAAATCAATTTTACTTTTTCTGCTTGCAACGGTTGCTTGCATTGCCACCGCGCAAACAAAATACCCCACCATCGTTATCGAAACTAATTACGGAACAATGAAAGCCATACTTTATGACGACACACCACAACATAGCAATCATTATTTGAAATTGGTGAAACAGGGATATTTCAATGGTACGCTTTTTTACCGGGTGGTGCAAAACTTCATGATACAAGGTGGCTCGCAAGACTCCAAAAATGCTCCTGCCGGTGCGCAAATAGGTTCGGGACGCAACGATATGAACATCATGCCCGAATTTCGAGCACACCATTTTCACAAAAAAGGAGCTTTGGCTGCACCTCGTCGCGATGTAAAAGAAAATCCACAAAAAAAATCGGATGCATCGCAGTTTTATATTGCTCACGGGCAAGTATATACATCGGGACAATTGGACACCCTGGAGATGCGTGTAAATGTGCCGATAAAAAATAAAATCATCGCCAAACATTATGTGCCTCATAAAGAAAAGCTTGCCGCACTGAAAAAAACCGACCCCGAAGCTTTTAACGCTTTGCTCGATTCTGTACTGAGCGTTGTGGACTCAATTTACGAGAAAGCACCCGGAAAATTCTTGCTGAGCCCCGAAATAAGAGAAGCATATTCTACCATTGGCGGCGTGCACCACCTGGACGGAGAATATACTGTTTTTGGCGAGGTTACCGAAGGTTTGGAAGTGATTGACAAAATAGCTGCCTTGGCGGTTGATGCCAATATGCGCCCCCGAAAAGATGCCAAAATCATCCGCATCTACACAGAATAACTCATTCTGAAGAGAGCAAAGTATAAAAAACTTCGTTTTTTCGTAAAATTTCTATATAATTTCTAAGCGAAAGTAAAAAAAGTTGACAACAAAAGATGTTTGCATTAAACAAAAGCAACTGTATTTTGTTTACTTCAAAAGGCGAAATCCGAAAAGCCTAAAAGAACAGAGTAGGAAATGTATTTAATAACATCAATTAGAAATGAAAAAAATTTTATTTAGCACATTATTTGTATTAGTATGCTCTTTCGGAGTAGCTACTGCACAACTTCAAAAAGGTAGTACATTAGTTGGCGGTGGAATCGGAAATATTGGTTTTGGTTTTGGCAGCGCAGCAAATGTCAACGTAAACTTGACTCCTCGCGTAGGTTATTTCATCCAAGACAATGTTGCTATCGGTGCAAAAGTTAATTTGAGCTACACAGGCGTGAAAAACGGCGACGATACTTTTGGTTACGGATTAAACGGCTTTGGACGCTACTACTTTGGCGACAGAGAGTTTGACACCTTATTGAAAAATGGACGTTGGTTTGCTGAAGCCGGTATTGGTTTGGCAGGTCTCAACAATGCACCTCTGGGTTTCAACGTGAATTTTGGTCCCGGTTACTCTTATTTCTTGAACGAACACGTTGCTGTTGAAGCACTTTTGCTTTACGATGCAAAATTTGGTTCGGGAAGCTCAAACGGATTATCAATCAATGTTGGATTCCAAATATATTTCCCATCATCCAAATATAAAAGCATGAAAGATAATCCAAAATCACTCTAAGATTATCACTTTTACAGATTTAAAAATCAAGTGCTTGTCCAAAAAATGGGCAATCACTTTTTTTATTTGCGCCATTCAGGGAAAGAGAAAAAATTCTCTCCTTATCGCCACTATTAAGTTTTATTTTAGATAAATATAAACACCGTTAATCTTAAATTGATTAGTTTTGTAGTTAAAATCGGTAAGGAAACGTACTTTCGTCGATGAAACAACGCATATCTGTTTTATATTTTCTGATTGTAGCATGCATCTACACCCAATTTTCTTTTGCACAAACAAGAATGTCGGGAGCAGATTCTATGCGTGCACAACAAGTCGAAACAACAGAAAAAACCGATACCATCCCACTCAAAAAAGAGACACTTGAAACGGTGGTCAACTACAATGCCAAAGACTCCATTGTATTTACCAAAAACAATATGGGATATCTTTATGGCAATGCCGATGTAAAATATGGCGAACTATCCATTACCGGCGAATATATCACGATGGACCTGGATAGCAACATGATATCTTCTACCTTCGGTTTAGACTCGATAGGAAAAGAGTTTGGCCACCCGGTTTTTTCGGACAAAGGTACCGAATACGAGATGAAGAAAGTACGATACAATTTTAAAACCGGCAAAGCATTCATCTCGAATGTAGTAACCCAACAAGGCGATGGTTATATTGTTGCCAATCAGGCAAAGAAAAACCCCGATAACTCTTTCTATATGGCCAATGCACGCTATACCACTTGCGATTTGCACGACCATCCGCACTTCTATCTCAACCTATCGAAAGCAAAAGTACGTCCCGAAAAAGATGTAGTAACCGGTCCGGCGTGGCTGGTGGTTGCCGATGTGCCGCTTTTCCCGATAGTATTGCCTTTTGCTTTTTTCCCTTTTACTAAATCCTATTCTTCCGGAATAATTATGCCTTCGTATGGCGACGAAATGAATCGCGGATTCTACCTAAGCAATGGCGGCTACTATTTTGCCATCAGCGACTACATGGATCTTGCCCTCACGGGCGAAATTTTTACCAAAGGCACTTGGGGTGTCAATGCACGTTCCAATTACAGAAAAAGATACAAATATTCGGGTAGTGTAAACGCGAGCTATTTGAACACCATTTTGGGTGATAAAAAACTAAAAGACCTGAATATCCCCGGCGCTTACTCCTCATCCAAAGACCTGAGAATAAGCTGGACACACTCGCAAGACCCGAAAGCAAACATGTTCAGAACCCTGTCGGCAAGTGTCAACTACTCCAGCAGCAGAGCAAATCACAACGACTTGGCTGTGCTTTACGACAGAGCTGCAGTAAACAACACCAAAAGTTCGAGCGTGAACCTAACACAACGGTTTCCCGAATCACCTTGGAGCATCTCGGCAACTATGAACATCAACCAGATATCGAGCGATTCCATTATTTCGGCAACTCTGCCCAATATTTCGGCAAACATGAGTCGTATTTTCCCATTCAAACGCAAAAAAGCTGTTGGCTCTGAAAGATGGTACGAAAAAATATCGATGAGCTATTCGGGAGAATTTCGAAACTCCATAACAACCAAAGAGAATAAATTTCTGAAATCAAACATCATCAGAGATTGGCAAAACGGTGTGATGCATCGTATCCCCATCAGCGCAACCTTTTCTCTGTTTGATGTGATACAGATTTCACCTTCGTTCAACTATAACGAACGCTGGTACACCGGAGGCGTGAAACAAGTTTGGGACCCGATTGAAAAACGCCATGTACCCATCGATACCCTACGCGGTTTTAAGCGAGTTTATGACTACAGCGCGTCCATCAGCGCCAATACAAAACTATACGGAATGTATGTACCTTGGAAAATTTTCGGAGACAAAGTGCAAGCCATTCGACACGTATTATCGCCCGGTATATCATTCAGTTACAGACCCGATTTTGGAGACCCCCGATATGGTTTTTACGAAAACTACACCTATATGAACGAGTATGGCGAAGAGATGCAATACTCCTATTCACCCTATTCGAGCATGATGTTTGGTACTGCATCGAGCGGTAAAAGTGGAAGTTTGAATTTTAGTTTGAAAAACAATATCGAGATGAAAATTCGCAGCGATGCAGACTCCACCGGGTTTCGCAAAATCAGTTTGATAGATGATTTGGGTATCAACTTCTCCTACAACATGATGGCAGACTCGTTGCGTTGGAGCGATATTGGCACTAATATAAGACTCAAACTTTCCAAATCGTATACAATGAACCTCTCGGCGACGTGGGACCCTTACCTATATAAACTGAATGCAAATAACCAACCCGTAAGGGTGAATAAACTTCGGGTCATGAATGGGAAAGGGATTGGAAAACTCAGTTCCACGGGCACCTCTTTTTCTTACTCCATCAACCAGGATACGTTTAGAAAATTGTTTGGGAAGAAAGATGATTCGGACGACAAGAACAAGAATGACCAAGAAAACGACATACCCGATGATGGCACGATGGGACGAAATCCGCACGAAATGGGTCCTCGAAAAAGCGTGTTCGACCAAGGCGATGTGTCGATGGGCGAATTTGACGATGATGGATATTTGAAAAGTGCCATAAAATGGAATCTGTCGATAAACTATTCGTTACGATACGCTTACGGCGATTTCGATTTCCACCGAATGGACTACAAAGGCAGGCTCATACACAATTTGGGCGTTAGAGGCAGCTTGCAACCCACCAAAAATTGGGACTTTACCTTCAATGCGGATTACAATTTTGAATTGCAGAAAATAACCAATATCAACTGTTCACTGACTCGCAACCTGCACTGCTGGAGCATGTCGGCAAATTTTATTCCATTCGGTCCTTACAAATCTTACAACTTTGTTATTCGTGCCAATGCTTCGCTACTGCAAGATCTGAAATACGAAGAGCGCAGCACGCCATACGACAGAGGAATGGATTGGTATTAAGGTTGTTCTGTTTGCAGTTTTTCCGGTTGGCGAGAAAAAAAATGGCGGTTACTTTTTCCACAATTTATTCATCCAATCTTGCATTTTCTGCTCCGAAGGATTGTTTTGCGACTCCCAAAATGTCCTGTTTTTCAACTCGTTTGGCAAATACTGCTGTTCAACAAAATTGTTCTCGAAATCGTGTGCGTATTTGTAGTTTTTGCCATAATCTAACTCTTTCATCAACGAAGTTGGCGCGTTGCGCAAATGAAGCGGCACGGGCAAATTACCGGTTTTCTCCACGTTTGCTAAGGCGTTTTCTATGGCGAGATAGGCAGAATTGCTTTTAGGCGAAGTTGCCAAATAGATGGTGGTTTGAGCCAAGACGATTCGCCCTTCGGGCCATCCAATTTTCTGTAGCGTATCAAAACAAGCATTCGCCAGCAAAAGGGCGTTGGGATTTGCCAGACCAATATCTTCGGCAGCCGAAATTACCAAACGACGGGCAATAAACTTGGGGTCTTCGCCTCCGGCAACCATGCGTGCCAACCAATAGACCGCAGCGTTGGGGTCGCTGCCGCGAATAGATTTGATGAAAGCGGAAATTATGTCGTAGTGCATCTCCCCCCCTTTGTCGTAAGCTGCCGGATTTTCTTGCAATCGTTCCGTTACGTTCTTGTCGTTGATTACAATGGTTTCGTTGGTTTCTGCCGATACCATCAAGTCCAAAATATTGAGCAACTTACGCGCATCTCCACCCGAAAATCGGAACAAAGCATCCGTTTCTTCTACTTGCACTTTCCGGTTTTTCAAAACAATATCCTCGGTAAGTGCTCTGTGCAGAAGTATCTCCAAATGCGATTTATCGAGCGACTTGAGCACATAAATTTGACAGCGAGATAGCAGCGGACGAATTACCTCGAACGATGGGTTCTCGGTGGTAGCGCCAATCAGGGTAATGACACCGGTTTCCACGGCATGTAGTAGTGAGTCTTGTTGCGATTTGCTAAACCGATGTATCTCGTCAATAAATAAGATGGGCGTGGCAGAATCAAAAAAACGGGCATTTTTTGCTTTGTCTATCACTTCGCGCACATCTTTCACTCCCGAATTGATGGCACTCAGCTTATAAAATGGTGCTTTTATGGTGTTTGCCAAAATATTGGCAAGCGTAGTTTTGCCCACTCCCGGTGGTCCCCAAAGCAAGATGGAGGGAACTCGTCCCGAGTCAATCATTTTTCGCAAAATGGCATTTTTACCTACCAAATGCTCTTGACCGATAAACTCATCTAAACTGTTTGGGCGCAGCCTTTCGGCTAAGGGAGTACTCATATTTTTGTTTTTTTGTGAAGTGTAAATACTATTCAACTAAAATAAGATTCTTATCACTATGTCTTCGCAATAAACTACAAAAAAACAGATAAAAAAAAGATATTCAAAATTATTTGTATTAATCTTCCAAAACAAAGCAGTCGGGATAATGAAAGAAAATGCCATATCAACAAAAAAGGATATATAATTAAATATTTTCACTAACAAGGCTAATTTGCTTATAATTCGTAATATTTTTTACTCAAAAATGACAAATATTTAGTTTTTATTTGCAAATATTCAAAAAATGCTATAAATTTGTATCGGTGCGATTTTGCTTTTTGAAAAGCTAAATTATTACGCCGAAAGTCAATTTTCAAAACCATTCTTCACAAGAATTAAAAAAGCAAAAGTAATGAAAAAACAATTACCCTTTTTATCGTTTTCTGGGGCAAAATTTGCCCTTGTATTTGCATTGCTTTTCGCGAGTGTAACAGTGCATTCGCAAGAGTTTGGTCATGCAAAAAAAAGCATTGCTACGGGTTCGCAAATGCAAGTTACAGGCAAAGCTTCCAATAGCAAAGCACTGATTTTTACAGAAGGAGCCAAAGCCAACCATTTCACACTTAACGACCCAAGCAATTTGGAGCCATACGGTACAATTGCACCGGTTGAATTTGTAAACGGAGCCGAGTATTTTGAAGGAAAATATTATGGAGCAGCTTACGGCAACCCATCGCTTTTGTCTATCGACCCCGAAACAGGAGAAATCAGCATCGTATCATCTTCGTTAGAAAACACTTCGCTGCTTTCTTACAATCCGCAAGCAAAAATTATGTATGGCGTTAGTTTACACGACACCAGCCAAAATCTCTACAAAGTAGATATGGCAACAGGTACAGAAACGTTGATTACCAAACTCAATATCAACGGCACCATTATCTGTTTTGAGGTGATGAACAATGGTCGCATCATTGGGGCAGATTCTGCCAATGATTACATCGTAGAGATTGACCCGACTACAGGTAACACAACTCGTTTGTTTAGAGTACCATTCAATGCAACTTTTGGCCAAGACATGGCTGTGGACAGAGAAACAAACACCCTTTATTGGGCAGCTTACAACTACGATAATTCGCGTTCGGAACTGCACATTGTAGATTTAAACACCCTTTCGTTGAATTTTGTAGGCGCATTCCCTTCCCAATCATCCGGTTTTGCAATCCAATCGGACTACACGCCTACAACTCCGGCTAACGTAGAAAACTTGACACTGACAAAAGTGGAAAACGACAAAAAAGTATCGTTACAATGGACCAATCCTTCGTTAGATTTACAAGGACTGGCTGTTACCGATTTAGCTAAAATTCTCATTTATAGAAATGGGAAATTTGTACACGAAATTGCCAACCCAACTGCGGGAGCTCAAGAAACTTGGGTGGACAACAACCCTGCTTCCGGACGTTTCTACTACTCTGTTCATGCCGAAAATACAACCGGAATCGGCTCCAACGTTGGCAAAACTATCGATATGGGTAGCTGGTGTAATGTTGTTTTCAATATGAAAGACGGTTTTGGCGATGGCTGGAACGGTGGTCAAATACACATTATTGCAGACAATATTCCAATTGGTCTTATCTCGTTGTTAAATGGATCGAGCGGCACATCAACATTACCCAGTCCTGCTACAGAACTAAAATTTTTGTGGTCAACCGGTGCTTTCGATGAAGAAATTTCGTTTACCATAACAGACTCAAAAGGCGAAACAGTTTACGTTACACAAAACGGACCTCCCGCCGGAGAATTTTTGTCTTGGTTCAACAATTGCGATAACGTATTCTGTTATCCACCCAACAATGTTTCTTTTGAACAAGCATCGGGCAATTCGGGATACATCCGTTGGGAACAACCACAGGGCGATTTGGCCAACCTTAACGGTTACAAAATTACGGGCGAAGGACTATTTGAAACCGTAACTGTTCCTGCCAATACGTTGGAGTACTTTTTCGAATCCAACAACATTGGAACCACTCCTTACATTGCTTGCGTAACTGCCTTGTACACTGATTGTCATTCGGAAGAAACATGTGCTACCGTTTCCACAGGAATAGAAGAGATGGATGGCGGTTTGCTTGTTTTCCCGAATCCTGCCACCGATTTTATCTATATCAGCGGAAAAGAAGTTTCTAATTTGAAACTGTACAACTCTGTTGGTCAATTGGTAAATGCAGAGAATAATGGCAACAAAATTGATGTGAGCAACCTGAAAAGCGGTATTTATTTGCTTGTTGCTACCACACAAGACAAACAACAAATAAGAAAGAAAATTGTGATAAGCAGGTGATTCATTGCATTATATCAACCTATGTGTAGCTTTTCTTTAACAGTTTATGGAATGAAATTTTGCAAATAAATTCGCCTTGCGGTTAATTATCATTAATAATTTATTATCTTTGTAATTTTTAAAGATTTGCTGCGTTTATGATTGAGTAACGTATCGTTAAATCGGTAATTTTTGCAATTGATGAATATTTTTACGAACATATTAAGAAACAGATTGGGTAAATGGTTACTAATTGTACCTCTGCTTGTGCTGTGTTTGGTTTCGTGCAAAAAAAATACCGATAAATCGGTTTTTATTAAAGGTCATATCGGAGAGTTGAAATCTCCCGTCATTTTAGCATCGTACTTGTCTAACGATTCGTTAGCAATAGATACAATCAGATGTAAGGACGACGGGGGATTTTCTTATAAAGTAAAGGTGGATACGCTTACCATGCTATCGCTCTACTTCAATGAGCAAAATAGTTCTGTTTCGTTTTTCGTGAACGAAGGCGATAAAATAAAAGTAAACGGCGATGCCGAACTACCCGACTTGATGCAAGTAACCGGTAATGAAATAAATAACGAGTTAACCTCTTTCAAAGAGTTGAATCAAGATTTGCTCAAACAAAGATCGTACCTGCTACAAGGTATGAATTGGACTAACCCAAACGACTCGAACAGCAACGGCAGAAGAATCACAGACAACGACGAAATGGCTCGTCTCAATGCCTTAAACCAACAGCTACTACTCAAAACCGAAGAATTTATCAAAGAAAATCCGACCAAATTATCCAGTTTGGTGCTCATCAGCAACTTCTTTGGAAATGCCGAAAACCCCGAAGCCTTGGCAAGAGTACTTGCCTGTATAAAAGGTGAAATAAAAAACAGCCAATTGGGACTCAACTTGCAAACATTTTCCGAAAAAATAAATCGTTCGGCTGAAGGAGCTCCCGCACCCTATTTCGAGACGAAAGACAAAAACGGCAAAGTAGTTACGCCGCATCACTATATTGGGAAATATCTGCTGCTATCGTTCGTTTCATCGGCAAACACACAATCGCGCGAAGCCGTAAAATCGCTTAAAAGGGCTTACAGCCATCTCCCCAAAGACAGTATCCAATTCGTAACCGTATACATAGATGCCGATGTGTACCCCGTTTCTTATATCGAGAACGACTCCATCAACTGGACAATAATCACCGAAAAAAACAGTTGGGCGTCAGACATAGTCGATGCCTACAACATCCAATTTATACCAAACAATATTCTGATTTCGCCCAATGGAATCATTTCCGACCGAAATATTCAGCCATCGGACATCGAAAAAAGACTGAAGGCAGTGTAAAAATCAGAATTCGCAAAAGAAAAGAGGACCAAAACCATGTTAGTTAAAGTATTTGGAGCTGCAGTACAAGGAATAGATGCAACGCTGATTACTATTGAAGTGAATTGCACCAAAGGTATCAAATTCTTTTTGGTGGGTTTGCCCGATGCTTCCGTCAAAGAGAGCCACGAGCGTATTGTGTCTGCTCTGCATGAAAATGGTTTTGCATTTCCTCGTCGTCAAGTAGTTGTCAATATGTCGCCTGCCGACATCAGAAAAGAGGGCTCTGCATACGATTTACCTTTGGCTATCGGCATCTTGGCAGCATCGGAAGCTATATCAGCAAACAAATTGGCAGATTACATCTTGATGGGCGAACTCTCGTTAGATGGAAACATATTACCAATAAAAGGAGCTTTACCAATAGCCATTATGGCAAAAGCCGCCGGATTCAAAGGCTTTATTCTACCCACGGCAAATGCCAAAGAAGCAGCTGTGGTAGAGGGATTGGATGTTTTTGGTGTAGAAAATATCCGTCAAGTAGTTGCTTTTGCCAACGATGAAACGCATCCCGAACCGATACACGTAGATATAGAAAAAGAGTTTCTGAACAAACAATCTAATTTTGAATTTGATTTTAGCGATGTAAAAGGACAAGAAAGTGTGAAGCGAGCGCTGGAAGTGGCGGCGGCAGGGGGACACAACATCATCATGATTGGACCACCGGGAGCAGGGAAATCGATGATGGCAAAGAGAATGCCATCCATTTTACCACCCTTCACACTGGAAGAAGCTCTGGAAACTACAAAAATACACAGCGTGGCGGGGAAATTGGAAGGCAGCGTTTCGCTCATGTCTCGCCGACCGTTTCGCTCACCACACCACACCATTTCAGATGTAGCCATGGTGGGAGGCGGTGCATACCCGCAGCCAGGCGAAATCAGCTTGGCGCACAACGGCGTTTTGTTTCTCGACGAACTTCCCGAATTTAACAGGAGCGTGCTGGAAGTAATGCGTCAACCTCTGGAAGATAGGCGAATTACCATTTCGAGAGCAAAATTTTCGGTAGAATATCCGGCAAGTTTTATGTTGGTTTCTGCTATGAACCCATGCCCGTGCGGCTACTACAATCATCCCGAAAAAGCGTGTGTTTGTCCTCCGGGGACAGTGCAAAAATACCTGAATAAAATTTCGGGACCACTCCTCGATCGCATCGATATGCATGTAGAAATTGTGCCGGTTCCTTTCGAGAAAATTTCTGACAGAACGCCGGCAGAACACAGCACAGAAATTAGCAAACGAGTGGTAAAAGCAAGAGAAATACAGGCTGCCCGATTTGCAAAAACACCCGGCATCTACTGTAATGCACAAATGACTTCCAAAATATTGCACAAATATGCTTTGCCCGACGAAGCCGGATTGCAACTGCTGAAAACAGCGATGGAACGGCTCAATCTATCGGCACGCGCATACGATAGAATTCTGAAGGTTGCCCGCACCATTGCAGATTTGGATGCAGCAGAAAATATTTTGCCAACCCATTTGGCCGAAGCCATCAATTACAGAAACTTAGACAGGGAAACTTGGGCAGGATAACCCGTTTTTTTCACTTGTAGGAAAGAAAAAATTAGAACGAAAATCCGTTCAAAAAATCTTTTGTCTTCATGCGTTTTTTACCGGACATTTGGATATCCAAAATTTCTATCCATCCGTCGCGAACGGCTACACGCAAATACGTTTTATTGTCTGTATCTATCTGCCCAACTGACGAATTATGTGCGCTTGGAATAAATTTTGTTTCATAAATTTTGAATGTTTGCAAAGTTCCGTTTGCGTTCAATTCGGTCCAAGCAGCCGGATAGGGAGCTAAACCTCGCACAAAATTGTGGATGTACAATCCGTCATTACTCCAATCAATCTTCGTGTTGTTTTTAAAAAGTTTGGGAGCCGGTTTTAGCTCTTCCGGCTTTGTATAAAAAGCAGATTGGGCTTTCGGTTTTATCGTGTTTTCTTGGATGGCTTGCACGGTTTTGAGTGCCAATTGCGCCCCCAGATTCATTAATTTATCGTGAATAGTTCCCGCGTTATCATTAGGTTCTATCGGGATGCTTTCTTGAAAAATAATGTCGCCGGTATCTATTTCGTGCGATAGAAAAAATGTAGTTACTCCCGTTCTGGATTCACCATTGATGACAGCCCAATTGATGGGTGCAGCTCCTCTGAATTGTGGCAAGAGCGATGCATGAACGTTGAATGTACCTTTGGCAGGCATGCTCCAAACCACTTCGGGAAGCATCCGAAAAGCGACAACCACCTGCACATCGGCTTTCAAATCTTTAAGCTGGTCGAGGAAGGTTGCATCTTTCAGTTTTTCCGGTTGCAGCAGATGAAGTCCTTTAGAAATGGCATATTTTTTTACTGCCGAGGGCTGAAATTGGTAACCCCTGCCAGCCGGCTTGTCGGGCGATGTAACAACCCCCACAACATTGTAATTATTTTCTACCAATATTTGCAGCGTTTCTACCGCAAAATCGGGTGTTCCCATAAAAACGATACGTAAATCTTCTTTTTTCATCTTTATAATTTTAAGAGTCAAGACAAAAGAATCCAAACTTTTGCGTTAAAATTGTTTACCGAGCATCTGATGAATTACTTCTCTGTTTTATTCGAGTTCATCCGAATAATTATCCACCAATACCTCTCTATATGAATTGAATACGGACGATTGCGATAATATTCCTTTGTAAACGCCCTTGTCATCTACAACAGGTAAATTCCACGCTTTGGTGTCTTCAAAGGTGTTCATCACTTTTTCCATGGGCGTATTGATATTGATTTTCACATCTGCCCCAACCATGAATCGCTCTACATGAAATCGGTCATACAGCTCGGGTCTGAACATAATATTTCGTATATCGTTCACAAAAACAAGACCTTCCAATACTCCATTTTCCTCGTTGGTTACGGGAAAAATATTCCGGTTGTTGGTAGAAATTATCTTCACTACATTGCCCAACGTCATATCGGGATGCACCACCGGGATATTGGTTTCGAGCATATCTTCTACTTTCAAGAAAGTGAGTACTGCTTTGTCTTTGTGGTGCGTAATCAGCTCGCCACTTTTTGCCAGACGAATGGCGTAGATATTGTGTTTCTCAAAAATGATGATGGTGGCATAGGAACTGGTAGAAACAATCATGAGCGGCAGAAACATTTCGTAGCCTCCTGTAAGCTCAGCTATAAGAAAAATTCCGGTAAGCGGCGCATGCATAACGCCAGCCATAACACCAGCCATCCCCATCAGCGCGAAATTATCTTGCGGCAGATAGGAAGAAAAGCCCAACTGGTTGAGCGTGTAAGAATAGACAAAACCCAAAACGCATCCCAAGAAAAGCGTGGGTGCAAAAACACCGCCCGTACCGCCACCACCGGTTGTAGCACTGGTTGCAAAAATTTTGAAAACCAATATCAGACCCAGAAAAATAACAATACCCCACCGGCTTTGCAGAGAATAAAAGAAACTCCCGTTGAGCAGCTCTTTGAATTGGTCGCCGCCCGCCAACAGGATTTCGATGGAATTATATCCTTCCCCAAACAAAGGAGGAAAAAAGAAAATCAAGAGACTTAAAATGGTGCCACCCATGGCAAAACGAATCCAATAGGGTTTTTTAGAGAAAATATTTTCGGCCCAAATCATGGAACGAGTTACATACAGCGATATCAACCCGCAGAAGATGCCCAATATTATCACGTAAGGTATTCGATGCAAGGCAAATACCTCTACTTGTGAATAGGCAAACATGGCATTGGTGCCGGTCAGGATGTAGGAAATGGTAGTTGCCGTAACCGATGTAACCAATAGTGGCAAAATAGACGACATGGTAAGGTCGAGCAACAAAACTTCGATAACAAACAAGATGCCGGCAATAGGTGCTTTAAAAATGCCGGCAATGGCTCCCGCAGCACCACAACCAACCAACAGCATCAGGTTGCGTTGGTCTAATTTGAAAAAACGACCTACATTTGACCCAATGGCAGAGCCGGTTAGCACGATGGGTGCCTCCGCTCCTACCGAACCACCAAAAGCAATGGTTATGGAACTCGCGATGAGCGAACTGTAAGTATTGTGTGGTTTGATACGGCTTTTTCGTTTAGAAATGGCGTACAAAACCTTGGTAACTCCGTGGCTGATATCATCTTTTACAAAATATTTCACAAACAGTCCGGCAATAAGAATCCCTACGATAGGATAGAGCAGATAGAGGTAATTGGCACCCTTTTGCACAAAATTTTCGGTCAGGAAAGATTGTATGAAGTGCACCGATTGTTTCAATGCAAAAGAAGCCAGCGCAGTGAGCACTCCCACTATCAGACAGACAAATAGCAAGAATGGTCGCTCTTTGATATTGGCACTTCGCCAATGTAAAAAATTATTGTAGATTGTTTGAAAATTCATGTGTCGACCGAATATCTCGATTCTGTTTATTAAAGTGTGCCAATACAAAGATATAAAAAACCCCGAAATGCGTAAAGTAAATAAATATATTTGTATCGATTGTGGCTTACACAAAAACTGCAAAGATGATAACTTTTTTAAAAGAAAAATATTTTGTTCGCACCATATTTCTACAAAAAATCTATACCTTTGCACACCAAAAAATATTTTTCATGATACTTCGTCAGACTTCGTAGCTCAGTTGGTAGAGCAATTGACTCTTAATCAATGGGTCGAGGGT
>CAZVWS010000002.1:0-80499 GCA_964631255.1 uncultured Dysgonomonadaceae bacterium
TAACGTAATCATAGATAAAAAATATGGCGCACCACAAATTACCAAAGATGGTGTTACAGTAGCCAAAGAAATTGAATTGGAAGATTCATTCGAAAATATGGGAGCACAACTGGTAAAAGAAGTTGCTTCTAAAACCAACGACGATGCCGGCGACGGAACAACAACTGCCACCGTTTTGGCACAATCCATCATTGGTGTTGGTCTGAAAAACGTAACTGCCGGTGCCAATCCAATGGATTTGAAACGTGGTATTGACAAAGCTGTTTCCAAAATTGTGGAAAACCTCAAAGAACAAGCCGTAGAAATTGGCGACGATTTGAAAAAAATTGAAAACGTGGCAAAAATTTCTGCCAATGGCGATGAAACAATCGGTAAACTGATTGCCGAAGCCATGGAAAAAGTGAGCAAAGAAGGCGTTATCACCGTTGAAGAATCCAAAGGTACAGATACTTATGTAGAAGTGGTAGAGGGTATGCAATTCGACAGAGGATACATTTCGCCCTACTTCGTAACAGATACCGAAAGCATGGAGGTAGAATTTGAAAATCCGTTGATTTTGATTCACGATAAAAAAATCTCTGCCATCAAAGATCTATTGCCCATCCTCGAAAAAGGTGTGCAAACCGGAAAACCACTTTTGATTATTGCCGAAGATATCGATTCGGAAGCACTTACTACACTGGTTGTAAATCGCTTGCGTGGTTCACTGAAAATTGCTGCAGTAAAAGCACCGGGATTTGGCGACCGTCGTAAAGAGATGTTGGAAGACATTGCCATTTTGACAGGAGGAGTTGTTATTTCGGACGAAAAAGGATTAACTCTCGAAAATGCTACTCTCGAAATGCTCGGTAGCGCAGAAAAAATTACTATCGACAAAGATAACACTACCATTGTAAACGGTGTGGGCGACAAGGACGCAATCCAAGCTCGCATTGGTCAAATTCGTACACAAATCGACAGAACAACTTCCGATTACGACCGCGAAAAATTGCAAGAACGTTTGGCAAAACTTGCCGGTGGTGTAGCTGTACTTTACGTAGGTGCTCCTTCGGAAGTGGAAATGAAAGAGAAAAAAGACCGCGTACAAGATGCGCTTTCTGCAACTCGTGCTGCAGTAGAAGAAGGAACTGTTCCCGGAGGTGGTGTAGCTTACATTCGTGCCAGCGAAGTTTTAGAAAACTTAAAAGGCGATAACGAAGACGAAACTACCGGTATCGAAATTGTGAAACGTGCTATCGAAGAGCCACTTCGCCAAATTGTAGCCAATGCAGGCAAAGAAGGCGCAGTAGTTGTACAAAAAGTAAGAGAAGGAAAAGCCGATTTTGGTTACAACGCACGTGCCGAAAAATATGAAAATCTGTATGAAACAGGCGTTATTGACCCGGCAAAAGTTACTCGTGTTGCGTTGGAAAATGCTGCTTCTATTGCCGGCATGTTCTTAACAACCGAGTGCGTAATTACCGACAAAAAAGAAGACAATCCGGCTCCGCAAATGCCTATGGGCGGCGGCATGGGTGGCATGATGTAATAACAGAATGCACACAAAAACCGTGTAAGAAATTATAAATAAAAGTATTATATTTTTTAAAAGCCAACTATCTGTATTAAAGATGGTTGGCTTTTTATATTGGTTTTTTAAACTATTTGTGCGAACTAAAAAGTCTTGTTCGGATTACTCCAAAGCCATCAGTGCAAACGAGGCAAGCCAATGGTCGCCACCATAATTTCCTTCAAATACAAAGGGTAGGGCGTTGTTGAGAAGCGATTGCGATGCTTGAGTAAAGGTTTGTTTCAACGGATTACTGTCGGGCAATGCAGCGGCAATACCTTTCATGCACCATGTGCGAGAAAAAGACAAACCCACCAAATGAACAGTCTGAAAATCATTGATATCGCTCACTTCCGGAATATCACAAATTCTTTCGATTCCGCTTGGTGTATAAAAATTTTGCAACCAAATCTCGAATTGTGCAGGATTTAATATTCGGCGCATCAAATCGGCAATTTGCAAACTGGGCGATAAAAAATCGGCTCCGTCGGGTTCGAGGTGCGCCGGAGTTTGCACATCGTTTTGATAAAACAAAAGTGATTTTTCTACCAATTGCTTCTCAAATTCTTGCTGATTAGTTGCTCTTGCCCAATCCAAAGCAAGTGCAAGCGCAAAAGCAGCGTTTGGATGCACTCCTGTGCGATTGGGATAAGTCTGTTTGGGTAAATAGATTTGCCAGAGAGAGACTATTTTTTCGGTCAGAGGACGCAAGTTTTCGTGCCATTTTTTGGCAAGCGCATCGTCCCATGTTGCTAACTCTTCGTCCAATTTCAAAATCCAAGCCCAACCATAGGTTCTTTCAAAAATGGACGCCGATTCATATTTGGTAAAATACTCTTTTTCATCAATAATCTTCTCTTTCACAAACGAATTGTTTAAGATTTCGATTATGTTATCTCTGTTCGCTATATTGGGTTTTGTTTTCAGCAAACGCACCAACATCCAGTGGCTATGCACGCTACTGTGCCAATCGAAACAACCGTAAAAAACGGGATGCAATTCTTGTGGCGTCAGCTTAGATTCATCGGCATTGTTGATGATGTGTGCAGTTTTGTTGGGATACTCTTGGTTGATGCAATGTAGTGGAAGCTGCGACAGTTGCAATGCAATTTCATCGGTCAATTCTACGTTATTCTGTGCTTGAATAGGAAGAGAAGCAATTGTAATAGAAATAAAAACGGCTAAAAATAAATAAATTAATCTCATAATTGTAATGGATGTTTGATTTAAAAAAAACTATTTTGATCTCCGAGAAATTTCAACCTCAAAGTCAAATTGTTTACAAATATAAATCAAATTGCAGAGAAATCTCCCAATAAGTCGATTTTTGTATTCAATTATTTGATACTGATTGCTTCGTTATCTCGATTAAAAAACCCCAAATACGTATAAACACGAGGCAAGAAGTTCCAACACAACAATCAATTAAGTTTTCTTAGTAAAGTTTATTTGTTAAAATCAAATATAGAAAATACATTTGCTGTAATATTTTAAAACAAAAATTGAATACAAAAAATGAAAAAGATTTCAATACTACTATTATTTGTTTTTATAGGTTTAGCAACTTTCGCACAAGACTCGGATTTTCAAGCCCCTAACTACAGCGAAATTGAGAAAAACATCCAAAATGAGTCTTCCAATCTGCATTATCCCAAACTGATGGCGCGCTATTTCGCGGGAGATTCTACACTCACTTCTATCGAACAAAGACACCTATACTATGGATATGTTTTTCAACCCAATTATCAACCTGCCGATACATCGCAATACAATGCAAAAATGGCGGATTTACTGAGCAAACAATCGTTTGTGGCAGACGATTACAAAACCATTTTGCAATATGCCGATGCGCTGCTTTTGGAAGATCCTTTCAACCTGAGAGCACTCAACGCCAAGCTGTTGGTTTTTGCCCAAAATAACGATGTGGAGTCGTATAAAAAAGTGTCGCAACAAAGAAAAAATGTGCAGTTGGCAATTGTCAATTCCGGCGATGGTATGTCGAAATCTTCTCCGTATTATGTTATTAAAGTGGCACACGAATATGATTTGTTGGGATTTTTGGGTTTCCAATTTGGAGGTGTTGATAAAATTGAGAAAAAATGCCAATGCAATTATTTGACTTTGGCTACCAATAAATTCGGGATTGACAAGATGTATTTTGATATTACGCCGGTACTTAATTACGTGAGAAAACATGGTTCCGGAAAAATTTAACAAAAAGCAATTCAAGTGAATTATTCTCGTTGCTAATCAATTATAAAAAAGTGAGGTTGTAAAAACAAATTTACAACCTCACTTTTTTGTATCTATCTGGTTTTATATCCTCTTGCCAACCCACCTTCGCCCGTCTCTTTGTAGAGCGACGGCAAGTCGTGTCCGGTCTGCTTCATTACTTCTACCACTCGGTCAAACGATACACGGTGTATTCCGTCAGTAAACGATGAGTACAAATTGGCATCCATAGCACGAGCGGCAGCATAAGCATTTCGCTCGATACACGGAATTTGTACCAATCCACAAATCGGGTCGCACGTCATACCCAAGTGATGCTCCAAACCCATTTCGGCAGCATATTCAATTTGTGCCGGACTACCGCCAAACAATTGGCTTGCTGCAGCAGCTGCCATGGAACAAGCCACACCCACTTCGCCCTGACATCCCACTTCCGCTCCCGATATGGATGCATTTTGTTTCACTACATTGCCAAAAAGTCCGGCTGTTGCCAATGCCCTCAATATACGTGTTTGGGTAAAATCGCGACTTTCTTCCAAATGGAACAATACTGCCGGCAGAACGCCGCACGAACCGCAAGTGGGGGCGGTTACAATTTTTCCTCCGGCAGCATTTTCTTCCGATACTGCCAACGCGTATGCGAAAACCAAGCCACGAGATTGGAGCGACGATTTGTAGCCTTTGGCTTTGATGAAATAAGATGCTGCTTTGCGTTGCAAGTTGAGTGGACCGGGCAAAACTCCCTCATTCTCCAACCCTTTGCTCACGGCTGCTTTCATCACTTTCCATACTTCATGCAAATAGTCCCACAAGTCCGGGTCTTCGTGCATTTTTACATATTCCCAATATGAGCGGCCATTTTCTTCGCACCAAGTTTGGATATCGGTAATATTGGTAAGCGGATAGATGTCTTTTTTTGCCTCCTCCGGTAAGCCAATTATTTTATTACCATCGCTCAAAGCACCGCCTCCCACACTGTAAACTGTCCACGAGTCGATGTTTTTACCTTCGGAGTCGAAGGCTTCTAACTTCATGGCATTGGGGTGAAATGGCAAAAATGTTTTGGGCATCCACTCTATGGTTGTAGGGGCAACGGGTTCCAATACGTTTAAGATGGCCGTGTCCGTTAAGTGACCTTTGCCGGTAGCAGCCAAGCTACCATAAAGCGTTACATCAAATTTTGCGGCTTGTGGATTTCGTTCCAAAAACAGTTCTGCAGCTTTTTTTGGTCCCATGGTATGGCTGCTGGATGGACCATTGCCGATGCGATATAGTTCTTTTAATGATTTCATTATTTTTATAAGTTCAATGTTTAAAGTTCAATGTAAAAACCTTAAACTTTTATTAATACGTTTCTCTCACGTGTTTAATCATAATCGGTGTTTTTTCGCTCGCTTTCAGTTGGGGGGAAGTTATTTCAATCACCTTTTTTTCGCCCGGTAGCAAATTTACGAAATTATCTGAGAATTTCGCACCCATTATGGGAATTTCTACAAAAATATCCTTTGCCAATTTTTTACTCAACAGCGTTACCGTATATTTTCCATCGGCATATTTTACCGATTGTTTCACTTCGGTTTGCGGCAAGTTGAGTTTGTTGGGCCAATAGAAAAAATAGTCTTTGGTAGAAACCGTTTTCCCTTTGCTGTCGCTCAGCCACGCCCTAATCATGGTGTGGCTACGTGCCTCTTCCGATATAAACTCTGCGGTATTCACAGTTTTTACAATATGGCTGGAATTGGCTTTGGCACTCACTTTTTCTTTTATCTGCTTGATTACTCCTGTCTCGAAATCTACCCATTGAATTGTTAAATGCAAATCGGGGATATCGGTCAGATAATCGCTCATGGTGAAGTAGTTCAATTGGTTGTCTTGCCGTTTCACACCCAATGCCAACGGCGCAAAAACATTGCGTGCACGGTAATGTTGCGCTTTCCAGTTGTTGTAATAATCGATACTTGCCCACGAAACCACCGGCCAACTGTCGTTTATCTGCCAGTAGAGCGCGCCCATGCAGTAGGGACGCCCGCGGCGCATGGCTTCTATCGATTCTTCCATGCCGTTGCCCTGCATCAAGAGCCCGATATACACGAAATCTTCAAAGTTTTTGGGCTCACGATAGTACATGTCCATGTATTTTTTGATGAGCGAGTTGCCCGTGGATGCTTTCTGATGAATTTTCATCACGTCGCTCTCCAAGTGCCATTGGGCGGAATCGGGAGCGAAGGAGCGGATGGTTTTCATTTCGGGAAACGACTGGAATCCGAATTCGCTGGCAAAACGAGGTAACCGGTCTGCCAACGCCTCAAAAGGCATGTGTCCGTACCACAAACCCCAGTCGTGCACGTCGCTCACGGCAAAAGTTTCGGGCTTGCCCCAGTTGGGGATGTAGGGCGAGCCGTGGATGTAGCTGCGTGTGCCGTCGTATTCGGTTACCAGATTGGGGATTAGCTGTCGGAATGTTTTCTCGTATCCATCAAACCACATTTGCATGATTTCGGGCGGATATTGCTTGTCCCAACCCCAGAATTTCAGGCCTTCTTCCACCTCGTTGTTGCCGCACCAAAAGGCCAACGACGCGTGGTTTCTCAACCGTTTGATGTTGTAAACGGCTTCGTCTTTCACGTTTGCCAAAAACGCGTCATCAGACGGGTAGGGCACGCAGCCGAAAATAAAATCCTGCCATACCAGAATGCCCCGCTCGTCGGCTTGGCGGTAAAACGCCTCGTTCTCGTAAATGCCGCCGCCCCAAACGCGAACAAAGTTCATATTGGCCGCCTCTATATTATCGAAAAGCCTGTTGTAGTATGCCGAGTCTTGTTGCGAAGTGAATGTTTCGCCCGGAATATAATTGGCGCCTTTGGCGAAAAGCGGTATGCCGTTTACCTCGAAATAGAACGAACGGCCATGCTCGTCGGGCTCTTGTACCAGGCGAACCGAACGCAAACCGATGCTTTCTGTTTTCGCATCAATAGATTGATTATTAGATATTATATCTACCGAGAAAGCATACAGATGTTGTTTGCCCCAGTTGACAGGCATCCACAACAAGGGATTCTCAATAGCGATGGGTAGCGATATTTTATTGATGCCTTTTTTCAATGAAACTTCTTTCTGAATTTCGGCATATTTTATCTTTTTATGCGAGGCGGTAATTTTTACGGTGGCCGTAACATCTTCGGCGGCTGTAACTTCGACGATGTTTTCTGTTTCGGCCTTCTCTTTGGTGATGCGCTTTTGTTTTACATAAAAATCATCGATGCGCACCTTATCGTAAAACGTGAGCGAAACCGGCTTCCAAATGCCCATTTGCACCAGGCGGATGCCCCAGTCCCAACCAAAATGGTAGGGCGCTTTGCGGTTGTAGATGCTCAGCTTTTCTTCGCGATGGTCGTTTCCGGCGGGGTAGTCAAAACCTGCCGTGGAGCGTGTGGGCATCATGGATTGAATGGGCGAATAGAAGCGGATATGCAGGTTGTTTTCGCCCACTTTTAACTGGTTTTTTACCGATATTTTATGCCCCACAAACATGTTTTCGGAACGCAATATGCGCGAACCGTTCAGAAAAACATCGGCCTGCGTGTCCAATCCTTCAAAAAACAGAATGGCATCATCGTGAGCCAGCTGCCCGGATGTAACGGTAAACGATTTCCGAAAATCCCAGTTTTCATCCTCCGGCCATTGCACCTGTTTTTCATTGGTGCCGTAAAACGGGTCGGGCAAAATGCCGTGGCGCACCAAATCGAGCTGCACCGAGCCGGGCACTTGGGCATCGCGCCACTCGTTTTTATCGGCTTGCGAAAATTGCCAGCCGTGGTTTAATGAAATGGTTTGCGGTTGTTGCGCAAACAGGAGAAATGGAAAGAGAAAAAATAGGAGAAATACAAATCGCATACAGTTATTGAAATTAGTGAGTTTAATAATAGTTTATATCAACAGCTCAACTATCTGTTTACAAATATACGAAATATTTGTAAGATAAATAATATCCGAAAATTCAAAGCTTTAAAATGAATACAAAAAAAGTTTATATTTATAGAAAAAAATATTATAATCCGGAAAAAAGTATTATTTTTGTAACCAATGTCCAATCTTGTATAATGTGGTTATGAGTGAATATTTATCTATTTCTGAAACAGCAAAATTACTAAATAAAAGTACAAAAACCCTTCGTCGATGGGATGAGGAAGGTAAATTAACAGCCGTTCGTGAGCCAATAAGCAACTATAGAGTTTATCGGAAAAATGAAGTTTTAGCTCTTTTTTCTGATTTCTTCGAAAAAGACAAAACGGAAACTGTCTCTAATTTTGTTGTTCCCAATCATGATTACAAAGTGCTGGAACTTTTTGCCGGTGCAGGTGGTTTGGCTGTAGGAATGGAAAAGTCTGGTTTAAAATGCATAGCACTGAACGAAATAGATAAATTTGCTTGTGAAACGCTTCGCCTAAACAGACCTAACTGGAAGGTTTTAGAAGGTGATATAAAGGATTTTGATTTTAGTCCTTATAACGGACAAGTAGATGTTGTAACCGGCGGATTTCCTTGTCAAGCATTTAGTTATGCCGGAAAAAAATTAGGATTATCGGATGCTCGCGGTACACTCTTTTATGAATTTGCACGAGTTGTAAAGGAGGTTAATCCACCAATTTGTATTGGCGAGAATGTGCGTGGATTGCTTAGCCATGATAAGGGAAAAACTTTAGAGGGAATGATATCAATACTTGACGAAATAGGTTACAATGTGGTTCCAGTAGAAGTTTTGAAAGCGATACATTACAAAGTTCCACAAAAAAGAGAACGTTTGATTTTGGTTGGAGTGAGAAAAGATATTGATGTTAAATATGAATATCCCAAACCTTATAAAAAAGTTTATCACCTGAAAGATGCTTTGATGAAAGGAGATTTGTATGACAGCAATGTGCCAAAATCTGATGGAGCAAAATATCCGGCACGAAAAAAAGCAATTTTAGATATGGTGCCTCCAAAAGGCTATTGGCGTGATTTACCAATAGATATTCAGAAAGAATTTATGGGCGGAAGCTTCTACCTTGGCGGAGGAAAAACCGGAATGGCAAGACGTATTGGTTGGGATGAACCATGCCTTACTCTCACTTGTAGTCCTGCTCAGAAACAAACCGAACGTTGTCATCCAGACGAAACGCGTCCATTTACGGTTAGGGAGTATGCACGCATCCAGACTTTTCCTGATGATTGGAAATTCGCCGGGTCTTTGGCTCAACAATATAAGCAGATAGGAAATGCCGTGCCTGTTAATTTGGGCAGAGAAGTTGGCTATTCGATAGTTAAATTTCTAAATGACTATTACAATTTATCAAATCCCAAATAGTAGCTGTAATTTTCGAATGTAATTTGCTCAAGAATAGTACGTTTTGTTATCTCTGTTTTGGATGCAATTTCTTCTAAAGCAGAATTTTCTTTTCTTTCATCGCTTGCACCAACCGAACTAAGGTAGTCATGAATTGCAAATGGAAGTGCTTTGTAAAGTTGAAACAATGCATCTTCTTGTCCCGAGAGTAAAGCATAAAACTTGTCGCCCGAAATTTTGAAAACGCGTGAATGCCCATATTCTTTACCATTAATATCGCCTTTCCAATGCTCATTGAAACTACTTTTAGCTAAAATCTGAACCCAATAGCAATTGGCTTTTTTGTAATCATCAGCATATCGAGCCAGTTTTTGAAATAAAGCTTCGGCAGAACTGCTGTTCATCGTATTGTGTTTGTTTTTAATGTCTGCAAACAGCGTATCGTCCGTTGCTTTTATATCAAATCCGCTCAAATTTCCAACCTCATATTCATCAATTCCGCCCAAAATTTGTTCGTGAAACGTGCCGATTGAATTGTTGATGGATTTGTCAATTTGCCTTAGAATTTCCGATTGAATTAAATCTTCTTCGCTGATATTATTGAATTTAGCATCAAATGTGAGCTTTATCGTATCTATTTTATTCGTGTAGAAACTCTTTTTCGAAAGATTGTTTTTTGCCCGCAAATAAGATGAATGCAAGTTTTCAATGCACTTCAACAGATGCTCGTCAGAAATGAAATTTACGTATTTATTTGACATAATTTATTTTCATTTATCGAATTTGATACACAAAGTTAACACAATAAAATAAGAAATAGTAATTGTTTCCCTTTTTTGGGAAAACTAATACTTTCCCAAAAAACACAAAGAACCATTTGGAATTTCATTCTTTTAAACAATAATTGTATTTTTGTACTATAAACGGGATAAAAACAGCACAATGAAAGTAGTAACCTCCATACAAAGAAGCGAATATTTTGTTTTGCACCGCAAACTATATTTTTTGTTTCGACAAAGTTGGGACTTACAAAAAACCAATTTGTTGAAAACAATGATAAAAAAATCGTTGCAAATAAGCAACAACAAAGATAAAGATAATGCGCTGAATATCTTCCTATTTGATGTGAAAACCGCTACAATTTTAATAGATGAAATCGGACTAAAGCAAGCAGCGGTTTGTGCCGTTTTGTTGTTCAATCCATTGCTAAATGGTTGTTTGACAATGGAGGAGATAAAAAAGGAGTTTGGCGAAGAGGTTGCCAATATACTTACCGGATTAAAAAGGGTAAATGAGTTGACCGAGAAAAAATCGAAAATCGAGTCCGAGAACTACATGAAATTATTGCTCTCTATTGCGCAAGATATACGTGTGGTTTTCATCTTGTTGGCTCAACAATTGTTACTGATGCGCGATGCAAAAAACACCACTTCCGAACAACGACTTCAGTTTTCGGTAGAGTCGGCATATCTCTATGCGCCACTGGCACATCGGTTGGGGTTGTACTCCATCAAATCGGAGTTGGAAGACCTCTCGCTCAAATATACCGACCGTGAAACGTACGATTTTGTTGCTCATAAACTCAACGAAACCAAACGTTCGCGCGATAAGTACATCCACGAATTTATAGAACCCGTAAAGAAAAAACTCGATAAAACCGACCTAAAGTACGACATCAAAGGTCGTACCAAATCCATCCATTCCATCAACAACAAACTTAAAAAACAAAAAATTGAGTTCGAAAACATCTACGACCTTTTTGCTATTCGCATCATATTGGACTCGCCCGCCGATATGGAGAAAGCGCATTGCTGGCAAGTATATTCCATCATCACAGATATGTATCAGCCCAATCCCAAGCGACTGAAAGACTGGCTGTCTATCCCCAAAAGCAACGGTTACGAGTCGCTACATATTACCGTGATGGGTCCCGATTCTAAATGGGTGGAAGTGCAGATTCGGACACGCCGTATGGACGAAATTGCCGAGCGCGGTTTGGCTGCACACTGGAAATACAAGGGTGTGAAAGGTGAATCTACACTCGATACGTGGCTCCAATCGTTGCGTGAAACACTCGAAAACAACGAGGCGGACATGAAAGACAAGCTCGTCGACTTTAAATTGGACTTATACGACGAAGAAATATTTGTTTTTACCCCCCAAGGCGACCTTTTTAAATTGCCGAAAAAAGCTACTGTACTCGATTTTGCTTTCGCTATACACTCAAAAATTGGCGCAACTTGCATATCGGGGAAGGTAAACGGCAAAAACGTTCCGATAAAACAACAACTCAAAAGTGGTGATCAGGTTGAGATAATTACCTCATCGCACCAATCGCCAAAACGAGATTGGTTGAGTTATGTAGTTACATCGAGAGCCAAAGCAAAAATTCGCCAACTGCTCAAAGAACAAGACAGCAAACAAGTGGATATTGCCAAAGAGATGCTTTTGCGACGGATGAAAAATAGGAAGATAGAATTGGAAGATTCGCTGTTGATGCAACTGATAAAAAAATTGAAATATAAAACAGTTACCGACTTTTTTATCGATATTGCAAATGAAAAATTAGAAATTAACTGGGTTATTGACCAATATCTGGAGCAAAGCAATAAAGAATTAGAAACCAAAGATTTACAAATTGCGACGAGCGCCGACAAGTTTACACTAAAACCCTATTCGCAAGAAATAAAGAGCACAGACGAGCTTATTATCGATCAAAATTTGACAGGTGTAGATTATCGATTGGCAAAATGCTGTAACCCGATTTTTGGCGATGAAATATTTGGATTCGTATCATCGCAAGGCATCAAAATCCACAGGGTAAACTGCCCCAATGCACACGATATGTTTTCGCGTTTCGGCTACCGGATACTTCACGCTCGGTGGTCGGGTAGCACATCCGGAACAACCAACTATACATCCGTATTGCGAATTATTGGAAATGACCAGATAAATATTGTGGCAAATCTGATGTCAATTATTTCAAAAGAAGAAGGTGTACAAATGCGTTCCATCTCTATTGATTCAAACGACGGACTTTTTCAAGGCAATATTGCTGTAATGCTTGCCAATACATCCAAGTTGGAGCAATTGATAAAGAAGTTGAAAACTGTGAAAGGGGTAAAATCGGTTGTCCGATTAAGTTAATCGAAAATCGGGGAGTAGCACCTGCACATAATCTCTGCCGTAATCATCGGGACGCAAAATTTGGTCGTTCTCCCTTATCAAATCAATATCTATCACAACCCGACCCATTTCTTTGTCTTCGTGTTTTCGCCCCATTTCGCCCTCTATTCGTTTGGTTATTTGGGTAATTTCTGTGGCTGATAAATCGGAGTAAAATTGGGCAATCACGTTGTGAAACAATCGTTTATATTTCAATCCATACGGTTTGCTGATATATATTCGTGAAAAAACAATGCCATCGAACGCTTCGGAAAGCAAAAGCCTGACTTTTTTCAAATTTCGTTCGGCATACGTGTTGGAGCCGATACTAAAGAGATATTGATGCATAAATTGTGTCGATTTATCAACAAGAATTCGTAGTTTATGAGCACAAAGATACATCACACTTTGATATGTTGGACGTTTTATATGGAAAAACGATTATCTTTGTGAAAATAAAAGTACAAAAATGAAAAAGCTAAAAACACTGCTGTTATTTGTTTTATTTGCCGTTACGGTTTTCTCTCAAAACGATAAACCATTGATATATAGAATTAATATCAAAGAAAATATTGGAAGCAACACGTGGGTGTATCTGCAAAACGGGATGCACGAAGCACTTTCAAAAAATGCTACTTGTTTGCTGTTGCACATGAATACCTACGGAGGAGGATTGCAAGAAGCAGACTCTATGCGTACGGCAATTTTAGAATTTCCGTTGCCGGTCTATGTTTTTGTCGATAACAACGCGGCATCGGCAGGCGCGCTTATCTCGTTGGCTTGCGATAGTATTTTTATGAAAAATAGTGGCTCGATTGGTGCGGCAACGGTAGTAGATGGTCAAGATGGTGCAAAAGCACCCGATAAATACCAATCTTATATGCGTGGCATGATGCGTGCTACAGCCGAATCACACGGCATGGATACAATTATCAATCAAAGAGATACGGTTTATAAATGGAGACGCAATCCCATTGTGGCAGAGGCAATGGTGGACGAGAGTGTGGTTGTGGAAGGCTATGTGGATTCTACCAAAATATTGACCCTAACGGCATCCGATGCCGTGAAATTGGGTTATTGCGATGGCATTGCAGACAATATTAACCAAATTGCAATTGAATATTTGCAGTACAACGATTATGAATTGCAAACATACAATCCCACGTTTTATGATAAATTGAAAGGATTTCTCACCAACAATATTTTTCAGGCATTTCTTATCATGTTCATTATCGGGGGAATATACATGGAGCTTCAGTCGCCGGGGATTGGTTTTCCTACTGCGATAGCAATTACTGCGGCACTTTTATATTTCACTCCATTGTATCTCACGGGATATGCACAAAATTGGGAGGTACTGCTGTTTGTGTTGGGGCTTATTTTGATAGTTTTCGAGATTTTTGTTATTCCCGGGTTTGGCGTTGCCGGAATTTCGGGAATCGGGTTGGTAGTGGTTTCATTGGTTTTGGCACTCATCGGCAATGTCCGATTCAATTTCAATTTGCCAACCATCTATTTTTTTCGTGCAGCAATGACCGTTTTTGCCGGATTGGGCATGGCTATCGTTTTCATTGTATATATGGTAAGCCGAATTGGGAAACCGGGAGTTTTCAAGAAAATTGCTTTAGATTCCGACCAAGAAGGCTACTTTTCTGTCTCTTTAGAACCCGGTACATTGGTTGGGCAAAAAGGTATAGCGGCAACAGATTTGCGTCCTTCGGGTAAAGTACTGATTGGAAACGATTATTACGATGCCATCTCGCTCAATCACTTCATAGAAAAAGGAGAAACTGTGTTAGTGAAACGCTACGAAAACTTTCAACTTTATGTGGTTGCAGAATAAAAAAAGGTGTGTCTTTTGTTGACACACCTTCTTCCGAAAATCTTTTTTTACAGGTTAGTTGTAAAGTGCAAATTCTTCTTTGCTATACGCTGCTTTCTTTGCCATGAAAAATAAAAAGAAAGGAACGATTAAAAGAATGATAGCCCAAAAAATTGTGCTTAATGTGGTTCCCTTTTTCATATTATTCACGAAAATATGTCCCAAGAATCCTTCTACAACCAAGATTAATCCCAATAGTAGGTTGGTGTTGTTAGTTGTGCCCATCAAAAAAGGAACGGCCAAAAAAGCAACGCCAATAAACATTACTATTACCCCTGAATACTTTGCTAATTCTTTCATCTGTGTCTTATATTATATTTTTTTTGATTTCATCTCGCAAATAAACACAAAATTCTACAAATAAGAAAATAAAAACAATGAAAAGTTTATAATTCAGTCAATAATTTATTGTTTAGACAATACTTTGCCTCCTAAATATGGCTTTTAGTGTTACCGATTATCAATTTTTTATTTGCATCAATAAGAAGAAAAAAAATGCAAAAAATGTCATTCAACAATGCTAAAAACCGAATGTATTCAGATTGTAACGAACGAAACCTGTAAACCATAATTATTTTTACTATTTTTGTCTACCCAAATCCTACTGAAATGAAACTGATAAAAAAAGGACTCTCGTTCCTATACCAATGGATTATTGTGATGCCTGTTTTTCTGGCACTTACAATATTAACTGCATTAACTGTCATGATTTTCGCCCCAATCTTCGGCAATAGATTTTGGGGGTATTATCCACCCAAATGGTGGTCGCGACTTACATGTTATGTTGCCCTTTGTCGTGTTAAAACCTCGGGACACGAGTACCTCAATCCCAAACAATCTTACGTGTTTGTAGCCAATCACCAAGGCGCATTTGATATTTTCTTAACCTACGGTTTTTTGAATCAGAACATCAAATGGGTACAAAAAGCCAGTTTACGTAAAATACCGTTGGTGGGTTTTGCTTCCGAAAAAGCCGGCCATGTTTTTGTTGACAATTCAAACGTACAAGCCAGAACAAGAACCATAAACGAAGCAAAAAAAGAGATTACCGACGGCGTTTCTATCATGCTTTTTCCCGAAGGTGCAAGAACCGATACAGGCAAAATGACCCGATTTAAACGAGGTGCATTTCATATTGCATATGACCTCAAATTGCCAATCGTTCCAATTACACTAAACGGGCCTTACGATGTGATGAAAAAAGGAACTTTCTTAATCAATCCGGGAAAATTGGAGTTGATCATTCATCCGCCCATCCCTACATCAGAAATGCATGAAGAAGATATACCGTTGCTTATGGACGAAACAAAAAAAATAATAGAATCTGCTTTGTGGGAAAAATATAAAAGTACAAAAGCATAAACAGCTTAAAATCTAAAAATTTATAGCGGAACGAAAAGAAAAAAATGAGTTCCGCTATTTTTTTGATGATGGGAGATAGAGATATATAAAAAAGAAATGGTTGTCTCACGACAACCATCCTTCATTTGTTAACCTTAAATCTAATACCATGAAAAACACGATGCAAATTTATATGATACAATATTAATTTGCAACTTTTTCTTTCAAAAAACTTTTAATTTATGCATTATTAACAATAATTTCTGTTATATTTTTTCTTTTTGAAGCAAAAAATATGTAGAAAGTAATTATACACAATCACTTACCTGTTTTTCTTCTTTCAACGACAAAAACTCGAATAACAGAGGCAAAAAGTACTGCAAAAGTAATTACCAGAAATATTTTATTGCACTTTCTCAAAACTTTTCAACAAATAAACATTGTTTTAAATAATTAATGTGTTATTAACCGATTAATTAACTAATTTCGCATGTTGAAAACGAAATGAAATAATGGCAAGAATAATAGCTTTAGCAAATCAAAAAGGAGGAGTGGGTAAAACCACCACTACAATAAATTTAGCGGCATCGCTCACAGCTTTTGACAAAAAAGTGTTGGTAGTAGATGCAGACCCCCAAGCAAACGCATCGTCGGGATTGGGTATCGATATAAAACAACTAACCACCACCATATACGAGGGATTGATTGGTAAATGCAATCCGGCAGATGTTGTACACCAAACACCATTTGAAAACATAGATATTATTCCTTCGCACATCAACTTGGTTGGAGCCGAATTGGAAATGGTGCAGATGGAAAACAGAGAAAAACGATTGAGAAATTTGCTGCAACCCATCCGCGACAAATACGATTTTATATTGATAGATTGCTCGCCTTCGTTGGGAATTATTACCGTGAATGCGCTCACGGCAGCCGATTCCGTCATTATTCCCGTGCAGTGCGAATATTTCGCGTTAGAAGGATTGAGTAAACTGCTGAATACGATAAAGATAATCAAATCAAAACTAAATACCTCGCTCGAGATAGAAGGATTTGTACTCACCATGTACGACTCCAGACTCAGGCTGCATAACCAGATTTACGAAGAGGTGAAACAACATTTTAAAGATTTGGTTTTCAATACAGTAATACAAAGAAATGTAACGTTGAGTGAATCGCAAAGTTATGCAAAACCGGCACTCATGTATGATGCCGGCTCCCGTGGAGCAATTAATCACATGCAGCTTGCGCAAGAGATAATTGAAAAGAACTCGTAATTTTGGCACAAAATAGAAGATAATTATGGCAAAAAAAAATGCACTTGGAAGAGGATTAGATGCACTTATCACGATTGACGACACGGAAACCAGCGGTTCGTCGTCCATCAACGAGGTCAGTTTATCGAGCATAATCACCAATCCCGAACAACCACGCCGGATGTTTGACGAAGAGTCGTTGTCCGAATTGGCTTCATCCATCAGGCAAATTGGTGTAGTACAGCCTATTACCTTGCGAAAAATGGACGACGGAACGTACCAAATCATCGCCGGAGAGCGTCGTTATCGTGCATCTATGATGGCCGGATTGGAATCGATTCCGGCATATATTAAAACTGTGGATGACGACGAGGTAATGGAAATGGCTCTGATAGAAAATATCCAAAGAGAAGATCTGAATTCCATAGAAATTGCTTTGGCATACCAAAATCTAATCGATTCGCTTTCGCTAACGCAAGAGCAATTGAGCGAAAGAGTGGGAAAGAAGCGAGCAACCATTACCAATTATTTGCGATTGCTCAAACTGCCGGCAGAAGTGCAGATGGGAGTGAAAAATAAAAAAATTGATATGGGACACGCCCGTGCCTTGGTTACAATGGCAGATCCGGTGGCTCAATTGGCTCTTTACAACCAGATTTTGGACGACGGACTTTCTGTTAGAAAAGTGGAAAGTTTGGTAAAAGATTTTGGCGAAACCGATACGAAATCAAAAAAAGAAAAGGATACAATAAAACAAAAAACGACAACTCCCAATATCTCTAACGATTACGATTTATTGAAACAACATTTGTCGTCCTATTTTGATACCGAAGTACAATTTAGTTACAACAAAAAAGGAAAAGGAAAAATTACAATTCCTTTTAATTCGGAAGAAGAATTGGCAAAGATTATTGTGATGTTTGACAAAATGAACAACCAATGAAACGGAAGTGGTACATAAGTTGGGTTTTGTTATTGTTCTGCACAATGATAATGCAAGGGCAAGTTCATTCGCTTTCCGTTTTACCAAATGATTCATTGCAAGTTATCACAACAGATTCTGTACCGGTAGTAGAAATAGATTCAATGGTTACAAAAACTGTAACAGAATCGCCCGAATTGACCGAAAACAACAGAATCGAACCCCAATTGGAGGATAGCATTGAAACAGTTGCACTAACTTCGGATCGTTTTTTTGCACCAAAATCTATCTTCAAACCCAATCCACGCAAAGCCATTCTTTATTCGGCAATTCTGCCCGGAATGGGACAAATATACAACCGCAACTATTGGAAACTACCCATACTATACGGTGGTTTCATCGGATTGGCATACGCCATCAATTGGAATCAAGGCTTTTACAAACTCTATTTTGATGCCTACCGGTCTATCATTGATAACGACCCAAACACCGTTGATTGGCACAATGTACTGCCTTACGGTCAGAATCCAGGCAGCATTGACGAAAATTGGTTTGCCAACGTACTAAAAGACAGAAAAGATTATTTCAGATATTACCGCGATTTCTGTATCATAGGTGCAGTAGCACTATACGGACTTGCAATAGTTGATGCTTATGTTGATGCTCAACTATTTGATTTTGATATGAGTCCTGACCTCTCTATGAAAATAGCTCCTACAATCATGAACCAAAAACAGTCATCATTGGTAGCAGATTCATACGGAATTTTATTTAGCTTCAATTTTTAATTGAACAAAAATGGTACTTTTTTAACGAAACAAACATTTTTAGAAAATGAAAACTATATCTCTGATTATTATAAGCATTTTGTTTTCAATTACATGCGTATTGGGACAAACATCGCCATCCCAAACTAAAAACAATATTTCCGACAAATCAATCGTTGCACCCGAAAGCATGAACCAAAACTTGGCAAATCTGCTGCATGATTGGCAAATTGATTTAACAAAATCGGATGAAAATTGCAATCGCGGTCAAAATATCATCTATTCCGATAGCATTTACACACACCGTCTTCATTCGCTACCCACAGAAATGGAACTATCATTTAACCAAGTGGTGAAATCATATATCGATTTATATACTGCCCGCCGACGCGAATTGGTTAGCTACATGCTCACCATTGGCGACTACTATTTTCCTATGTTTGAAGAGGCTTTAGACCGAGAAGGATTGCCGTTGGAGTTGAAATATCTGCCCGTTATCGAATCGGCTCTCAATCCCATAGCCGTTTCTCGTGCAGGAGCTACCGGATTGTGGCAGTTTATGTTACGCACCGGACAAGGCTACGGACTGGAGGTGAACAGTTTGGTTGATGAAAGACGCGACCCCTACAAATCGACACAAGCAGCCGTGCGATATTTGCGCGATTTACATAAAATATATGACGATTGGAATTTGGTAATAGCGGCATACAATTGCGGTCCGGGCAACGTGAACAAAGCTATTGCCAGAAGCGGTGGCAAAAAAGATTATTGGGAAATTTATTACTATCTGCCCAAAGAAACAAGAGGTTACGTGCCCGCTTTTATTGCTGCCAACTACGTCATGAACTACTATTCGAAACACAATATTTGCCCTACGGGCTATGCCAACAACGTAACTGCCATCGACACAGTTTACGTGCGGGAGTCGATGCATTTCGACCAATTGTCATCGGTTTTGGATATACCGGTAAGTGAGCTCAAAAGATGGAATCCGCAATACAAAAACGATATTATTCCCGGCAATTACAAGCCTTATACACTGGCACTTCCCACAAATAAAATGCAAACCTACATCGCTAAAAAACAAGAAATTGTTGATTATAGGAGGGATGATTTGTTAGCACATCGCACCAATACCGATAGCTATTTAAGAAACACATCAACTACCGATCATTCAACTAAAAGTACTCAAAATGTCTATTATCGGGTCAGAAAAGGAGATAGTTTGGGGAAAATTGCTAAGCGAAATGGGGTGTCAGTTTCTCAATTGAAATCGTGGAACAGACTAAAATCAAATAAAATTCCGATAGGAAAAAGATTGATTGTAAAAAAACGCAAGGTAACCAATTCTACCAACCAAAACTTGGCAAACGCTTCAAACAAAGTTAATGACCAAAGTGGAAGTAGTGCCAATGTTTATTATCGGGTGAAACGAGGCGATAATCTGTCGGGAATAGCTAAGAAAAATGGTGTTACCGTATCGCAATTGAAATCGTGGAACGGACTGAAATCAAATAAAATACACGCCGGAAAACAGTTGATTGTAAAAAAAGCGAACAAAAAAATAAAAGAAAAATCGGAAGAAACCGTGCAGGAGAAAAACAATTCCGAAAACAAAGAACATTCCGGCATCATATCCGATTATATCAGCGGTCAGTTGGAGGAGAAAGAATCTGTTAAAGATTAGTTTTTGTTTCCTTACGTTTCTCGAAATATCTGAAAAACAGAATATTTTGTTTTAAATGAATCCATTACAATTTTCAGAAATAAAAAAATTACTCGATTCAAAAGTAGAATACTACAATTGTAAGCAATTTATTGCAAATGATCCTATCTCTATTCCGCATCGGTTTTCGTTGAAACAAGATATCGAAATCATGGTTTTTTTTGCTGCAATCCTTGCATGGGGTCAACGCAAAACAATCATAAACAAATGCTTAGAATTAATTGAGCGATTTGATAACGAACCTTACCGATTTATTTTATACCATAAAAACGATGACTTAAAAAAACTGATTGGATTTAAACATCGCACATTCAATGATACTGATTTGCTCTATTTTGTCGATTTTTTACACCGACATTACTCAAAATCTGATACATTGGAGGATGCTTTTCTGCCAAATGGCACTTTTACTTCGGTAAAAGAATCGCTCATTCATTTTGAAAACTACTTTTTCGATTACCCAAATGCTCCACAACGTACCCGCAAACACATAGCCACACCGGCACGTAATTCGGCTTGTAAGAGAATAAATATGTACCTGCGGTGGATGGTGCGCTGCGATGCAAATGGCGTTGATTTTGGACTTTGGAAACGAATTCCAACGAACGCTCTCATCTGTCCGATTGACGTGCATGTGGACAGAACTGCCCGAAAATTGAACCTAATTTCCAGAACCCAGACCGATTGGAATACTGCAGAGGAACTAACCGATAACTTACACCTGTTAGATAAAAAAGACCCGGTAAAGTACGATTTTGCACTTTTTGGTCTTTCCATCGAAAATATTTTGTAGATTTTTTACTCCAATTTCACTTTCCGTATTCCAATTAACCTAATCTTGCGAGAATCGAATATTTCTTGGTAAGATTGCATTTGCTGCAAAATATCCAACCGTGGCAAGGTTAATCAATAAATGCCATTAATGGGAATATTTTTTGGTTGTAAGCACACACATCATTTTAGCAAAAAGAACCAAATCCTTTTCTTATAACAAATTTTTGTAATTTTTCATTCAATAGAATAGAGTAGCTATTTATACTATTTTTAAATAGAGTTGAATAAATAATATTCTGTTTTCCGAAATTCAAAAGAGTTGACGAGTATAATTATTCGGATTCGATTATACAAGATTAAATACACTATCACTATCCAACACAAATTTAAATTTACATTTATAATCTGTCCTTTTGTAACTTGTAATTCTCTTTTGTAATTACAAAATAATTCTCTTTTCTACAAAAGTAACATATTCGTTTTAACTTTTAATCTTATCAGTCAAATGAAAATAGCTATAAATTAATAATCAGTAGTATATAATTATTTTATCAATTACTAATTAAGAAAAAGGTTGCAAGATTTCAGATATAGTTAAATAAAATGTTAAATAATAGCTTTATTAAATGTTTCATATACTTTAAAATCAATATTATAAGTAGTTAATTATAAATATTTACTTTACTTATTAATTAGCGGATAATTCAACAAACGTAGTCCTTGAAAACAAATGTTTATTTCAAATGTAATTTTGTAAATCACAAATCTATTCACAGGATATTTGCATTTGTAAATTATATATACTACATTTGTAAGGTATAATTGTACTGTATTTTTATACATTTTAATTCGGAAATTTATGAAAGATAGAATCAGACAAATAATGGAAAACGAGCAGCTCACTTCGGCGAAATTTGCCGACAAACTGCAGTTGAACAGAGCTGTAATTTCGCATATTTTAACAGGTCGCAACAATGCCAGTCTGGATGTGGTTACAAAGATTTTATCGGAGATGAATTACATCAATCCGGAGTGGTTGCTCACCGGAAATGGAAATATGTACAAAGACGGCTTCGAAATTGAAAATGTGAAAATAGAGCCCGATTTGTTCACTCAGCGTGATGAGCGTGAAATAAATGAACCCGAAATCACAAGTAAATTAGAAAAAGAGGTTGCAGAGCCGGTTAAGTTACCTAATAAAACCATGCAACAGGTTGAATATAAAGAAATTGATTTGGAAAAAAAAGAGGATAAAAAAATTACCCAAATAATTATTTATTACAGCAATGGTACTTTCGAAACTTTCAGAGGCAATTAGTAGCACAAATAAAAACTTTTTGCCAAAAACAGAAAGTAATTATTAGATAAAAACTTCTTTGTTTAAATAATAATTCAGAGGTTTCCGTACAAATATCTTTTGTATCTTTGCAGATATATAGTTGTCGATTGGGTTGCTACTGCTATGCCATTCGTGCTATAATTACAACTTACATCCAATTTTTTCTAGAAATGAAAAAAGTACTCGATTTTATTATCCGGACAAACCAGAAACTGAATGAGCAGAATCATCTTATCCAAGCATATCCTGCCAGCAAGGAGCCGTTGGAAGAGATGCTGCCCGGGCAATTTGTGCAAATATATGTTGATAACTCGCCATCGGTTTTTTTGAGGAGACCCATTTCTATCAATTTTGTAGATTACGCAGCCAATGAAGTCTGGCTTTTGGTACAAAACGTGGGAAAAGGGACCGAAAAAATTTGCGAAAAGAGAGCCGGAGAAATCCTCAATATAATTTTGCCACTGGGCAATTCGTTTACACTACCCCAAAATAAATCGGACAAGCTATTATTGGTTGGCGGAGGTGTTGGCACTGCTCCCCTCTATTTTTTAGGAAAAATACTACACGATAAAGGATTCAAGCCTACGTTTTTGTTAGGTGGACGCTCAGACAAAAATATTCTACAAACCGAATTATTTGAAAAAATTGGCGAAACATTTTACACCACCGAAGATGGTACGAAGGGAGAAAAAGGATTTGTAACACACCACAGTTTGTTGCAAAAAGAGAAATTTGACTTCATCTACACTTGCGGTCCCAAACCAATGATGGTGGCAGTGGCAAATTATGCCCGGGAGAAATCTATCGGGTGCGAGGCATCGCTCGAGAACCTCATGGCATGTGGTTTTGGCGCATGTTTGTGTTGTGTGGAAAAAACCAATAAAGGAAATTTATGTGCTTGCACCGAAGGACCGGTATTTAATATAGAGCAATTACAATGGATAAACTAAAAATTAATATAGGAAATTTGGCATTACAAAATCCGGTAATGACCGCTTCGGGCACATTTGGATATGGAACCGAATTTGCCGACTTTGTCGATTTGAATCGGTTAGGCGGTATCTTTGTAAAAGGGACGACTTTAGAGCCAAGACAAGGAAATAACTATCCGCGCATGGCAGAAACACCATCCGGAATGCTCAATGCCGTAGGTTTGCAAAACAAAGGCATCGACTATTTTATCGAGCATATTTATCCCGAAATCAAAGATTACAAAACCAATATCATTATCAATGTATCGGGTTCAACTATTGATGATTATGTAAAATGTACCGAGAAAATAGCCCATTTGGATAAAATTCCTGCAATAGAACTGAATATTTCTTGTCCCAATGTAAAAGAGGGTGGAATGGCTTTCGGAACATCTTGTGTTTCTGCTGCTAAGGTTACCAAAGCCGTGCGAAATGTATATCCCAAAACACTCATAGTGAAGCTATCGCCCAATGTTACCGATATTACCGAAATAGCACGTGCAGCAGAAGCCGAAGGAGCAGATTCTGTATCGTTGGTAAACACATTTTTGGGTATGTCAATCGATACCAAAACAAGAAAACCGTACCTTTCTACCGTTACCGGTGGTTTGTCGGGACCATGTATCAAACCCATTGCTTTGCGCATGGTTTGGCAGGTTTATAACGCGGTAAAAATTCCAATTATCGGTTTGGGGGGCATATCCAATGCCGATGATGCCATCCAATTTATACTTGCCGGCGCGAGAGCTATACAGATTGGCACCTACAACTTTATCGACCCTACCATATCGATGCAAGTAATTGATGGAATTGCAGATTATTTGGAACAACACAATGTGCAAAATATAGAAGAACTGGTAGGTAGATTAAATATTTGAAAAAGCAAAAGCGATGGATGTAAAAATTGAGCCGAGCTGGAAGATGCAATTACAAGATGAGTTTGAAAAGCCATATTTTCAGAATTTAGCAGATTTTGTTCGTAACGAATATGCTACAAACACCATTTATCCACCGGCAAAAGATATTTTTAATGCATTTAATCAATGTCCGTTTGATAATGTACAAGTTATTATTGTGGGACAAGACCCTTATCACGAACCAAATCAGGCACATGGATTGTGCTTTTCCGTGATGGAAAACACGCCAAAACCACCTTCATTGGTAAATATTTTCCAAGAAATTCATAACGATTTGGGAAAACCCATTCCTGCGACCGGAAATTTGGAACGATGGAGTAGGCAAGGAGTGTTATTGCTCAATGCAACCTTAACGGTAAAAGCACACAAAGCCGGCTCACACCAACACAAAGGATGGGAAGAATTTACCGATGCTGTGATTAAAAAACTGGCTGAAAAGCGCAATAATTTGGTCTTTATACTGTGGGGAGCATACGCCCAACGAAAAGTGGATAATATTGATACGAATAGGCATCTTGTACTGCGTTCGGCACACCCTTCGCCATTATCTGCTTACAGAGGATTCTTTGGAAATAAGCACTTTAGCAAAACAAACGATTATTTGTTGGCACATGGCAAAAAAGCCATCGATTGGTAGTAATTTTGGTAGAAAAATAGCGAAAAAACTACTTTCCTTCAATAAAATCCATGAAAGATTTCCGATAAGTTTCTCCAATTGGTATCTCCTGTTTACCGATAATTATCCGGTTTTTTTCGATACGTGTAATTTTGTTTCTGTTGACAATAAACGAACGATGAACACGAATAAATTGTTTGGCAGGAATTAAATCTTCCACTGCTTTCATGCTCATAAGCGTGAGAATTGGTTTTGTCTCTTTTTCGACATGTATTTTCACGTAATCTTTCAAACCCTCCACATACAGAAGTTCATCAAACAAAATCTGTACTAATTTGTACTCGGAACGAACGAAAAAACCCAACAACGATTTATCGTTATTTTGCTCGGCAGAAGCAGAAATTTCGAACCAATCTACTGCTTTTTTTGCCGCGGTTAGAAAATCGCTGTAAGAAAACGGTTTGAGCAAATAGTCCAGCGCATTTATCTTGTAACCCTCTATGGCATACTCGCTAAAGGCGGTTGTAAGAATTATTCGTGTCTGTTTGTCCACCAATCGGGCAAACTCCATGCCGTTGAGTTCGGGCATCTGGATATCCAAGAAAATGAGTTGCACGGCATTGTCCTGACTCAACGATTTCAATGCTTGCAATGCACTCGAAAAACGTCCGGTTAGTTTAAGAAACGGCGTTTTATCAACATACGACTCCAGCAAGTCGAGTGCAAGTGGCTCATCATCAATTATCCAGCAATTGAGTGTCATTTTTTTTATTGTTTGTATCAATTATCAATGTTGTTGAATAAACATTGTCTTCTATTTGGGTTTTCCACGAATATTTGTCGGGATAAAGAAGGTTGAGTCGTTTTTTTACCAATTCCAAGCCAATACCGCTTCCACTTTTATCGGATTGGGTTTTAGGAAAATAGCTGTTTTTTGATGTGAAAACAACCTTTCCGTCGGGTTGCTCATTCAACGAAATATGAATAAAAGACGGATTGCTTCCGCTAATGCCATGTTTGAAAGCGTTTTCTACCAAAGAGATAAAAATGAGTGGCGAAATTGGTATCATGCTATTCTCCTGTACGTTTATCTCTGTTTGCAATGCTACATTTTCCGACAAGCGGATTTGCATCAGATGAAAATAGTTTTCGATAAATCCTACCTCATGGTGTAAAGGTACGAATAGTTTGTTGTTTTCGTAAAGCATGTGTCGAAGCAATTTGCTCAAATCGAGCAGAGCCGATTGCGCTTTTGCCGGGTTGAACTCAATGAGGGCATAGATATTGTTGAGCGTGTTGAGCAAAAAATGGGGACTAATCTGATTTTTTAAATTCTGCAATTCGGCTTCTGCAATAGCTTTTTCTAATTCTTTGCGCTCGTTTTCTACTTTGAACCACCTGTGACTCATTTTCAGAGCCACGCTCAGTGCCGTCATCAACATGAGTGTGGTGGAATTTCGGATGAAGAAGAGCCATGGCGATGGCGGATTTTTTCCCCGACGAAATCTTTGCATTTCAGAGTAAAAATGGTTGAAAACTTCGTAACCGAAATGGATAAAAATGACTACAACCAAAATAATCAACACGTTGAATAACAAAAACTGTTTTGTTTTTCCTTTGAATAACATTCTGTCTATCAGAAAGAAATAGTTGACATAGAAAACAAACATGTAGCCCATCATATCGGGCAAGGTACGGTAAAATCTGTCCCAACGAAACAAAACATCTCTGTCGACAAAAAAATTGGGCAATACAAAAATTACTCCCCATAACAGGATGTGAATGAGCAAAGTATTGTATTTCTTGCTGTTATTTTTTATAACTGAAGTCATCTGCTGTTTTTTTGAATAAGGTAGATTGAATATCTAATATTTCACCATTAGAAAACGAAATAAACAAGCTTTTAGTGCCTTTAGTGCCTCACTCCGCCCGGATGTCCGTATCGGCGCGGTTGTAAATTCATATCGGCTTGTGTAGCCCCTCCTTTAAAAATATTAAACTTGTACACGAAGTGAAACATGAAGTACGAAGTGAGGGCATTGGTTGTTGTATCGCGAATATAATTGGCTGTAACACTTCGGATTATATTGCTACGTTGTTGTAAAATATCGTATATTTTCAGTCTTATAGTGCCATTCTTTTGTTTGAAAAGTTGTTTCTGGATAGATGCATTCCAAAGCCACTCTTGTTGCGAAAATCCATCGGCATATCCCGAGTTGGCTTTGTACTGTATATCGCTCTCGATGGAGATATCCCAAGGCAGATAAATGGTAGTATTTGCCAATCCGCCATAGTTGATATATTCTTGATTTTGTTGCGCTAAGATGGAGTTGTTCACGTTGTTGTAGTTGATATTTCCGCGCAAACTAAAGTCAAAAATATCGGAACGATAATTCAATCCCAATACCTGAAACAGATTGGCTCTGCGACTTAAATTTTTCTCCTGATTGATAAATCCGTTGGTGTTATTATAATTGACAAACGACATAGAGAAAACGGAATATTTTATATTTTTAAGTGGCACATTTAGCATGAATCGCAAGTTTGCCGACCAGTTTCCACTTACGTTTTCGTATGTGGTTTCCCGTTTGCCGCTTTGCGAATCCATGAGAGTGGAAGCAACAATATCGTTTGTCATATAGCTGATATTGCTGAATAGAGCCATAGAACGATTTTTTTCGGGGTTGAAGTTCTGGTATCGAACATTCAGTCTGTGTTGGAAAGCGGGTTTCAAATCGGGATTTCCATAGGTAATATTGAGTGGATCAGATACATCTACCACGGGCGAAAGCTGTTGCAGAGAAGGTTGATCGGTTTCGCTCGAATAGCGGATTCGCAAATTGTGCTGTTTGCTCCATCTGTAATTAAATTGAGCCATGGGCGCATAGTTTACAACGTTTTGCTCAAACGGGTTGAGCAAACTGTCGCCAACAAATGTTTTGCTTTTGGAGGATGCCGGTTGCACCGAAAAACCAAATCGGTAGTCGTATTTATCTCTTATCGATTGAAAATTGAGTTCAATTTCTTGTCGGATAAAATTGTTTTCCAAGCGTTTGCTGTATTCTTTGTCTAAGATGGTGTAGTTGTTTTGGTCATCTTTGGTTCGTGTATCTTTGTCTGATTCCGAAATATTTTGCCGATACATATATGCTAATTGCAAGTAATTTCTGTTACCGATTGGCTCAACAAAAGAGACATATCCGCGCCAACTTTTTTCGTTGTTTTTGTTTGTAAATCGCTGGTCGATAATATCATCGGGATTAGTACCTAAATAAAACGTGCCGGATTGGTTGGCACCATTGTTTTCTGAATCGGACAACTCGCCTCTCAACTGGAAGCTCAAAACTCTTCCCGGTTTAGAAAGTTTTCGGCTGGCTTCTAATCGGGCTTGCATCTCCTTGCCTTTTCCTTCGGAATGGTAGATGGAGTTACCAAAATTTATGGTATCGCCCAAAAGCTCTTTGGTTGTTAAAAAATTGCCCGTTTCGTCTCTTTGGTTGTTGTAAAATGAGGCTGAAGGGCGAAAGATAACCTCGGTCAAAGTATCCGGTTTCCATTCAAATCGGAAATCCATATTGAAATTTTGGCTTAGGTTGTTGGACACATTATCTTCGTTATCTATCGTATTTCCGTTGTTTAAAATGTTTTGTGTATGTATTTTAGAAATAGTATGGTTATCGGTGTTGCCATAACGAATGTTTCCTCCAAATTTCAATTTATCACCCAATTGCTGGGCAAAATTGAGCCCCGCGTTTGCCGATGTGGTAATCCCGTTTTGTCCGTCCATGAATCTGCGACCTCTGCCTCCACCCATTCCGGCAAACATGGACGAGGAAAAATCGGTAAACCCGGCATTGTTTGTGTTGTTGATTCCTCCAAGAAAAGTATATTGATTCTTGTCTTTCATGTAGTTAATCATGGCATTTGCCTCATAACGTTGTTTACTTCCGTATCCGGCAAAAGTATTTCCAAACAGGCCTTCTTTCATGCCGGGTCGTACGGTCAGGTTGATTACGGTCTCTTCTTCGCCATCGTCAAAACCGGTCATTTGTGCCATATCGCTTCTTCTGTCTAACACTTGCAACTTGTCAATCATTTTAGCAGGCAGATTTTTGGACGCAACTTTTGGGTCGCTACTAAAAAATTCCTCTCCGTCAATCATAATTTTCTTCACTTCTCTGCCGTTGACAGTAATTTTTCCTTCGGAATCGACCTCCACGCCCGGCATTTTCTTTAGAATATCTTCCACAACCGCACTTTCGGTAACTTTATACGAATCGGCATTGAATTCCAAAGTGTCTCCTTTCACAACAATTTCGGGAGCTTTTGCCGTTACCACTGCCGCATCCAGCAAAATGGCGTTGGTAGAAAGTTCTATTGTTCCCAACTGGATTTTTTTTGCCGAATTGCTGATAGTGATATTTTTGTAGGCGTGTTCGTATCCCACGTATGTAAATTGCAAAATATAGCTGCCGTTGGCAATGCGCAAATCAAATTTACCTTGGGTATCGGTTGCCACACCATTTATGTATGTACTGTCTTTTTGTTGCAATACACGCACATTTGCTTGTATTACAGCTTCTTTTGTCTCTTTGTCGATAACCCGACCGGTAACGTGTCCGTTGTTTTGCGAAAAAACGGAAATCACGCTAAAGAAAAGCAACAACAGAAGGGCAATATTTTTTTTCATCATTTGGTTTAAAAAAATTTCAGAATAATATAAATTGTTGATATTTGAATTGTTATTACAAAAATCCGACTGCTCATTAAACAATAAAACGGTAAATAAAGTTTGCGAAATGGCAGACGGATTATCTCGATAATCTGCACAAAATTAACTTTTTTGTTTCACAAACTATTATCAAATAGACCAACAGCCCAATTGTATAGACCAACCACTTATTTTGCCTGATTTGTTTTATCAAACAAAATCTTAACATATTTGTAACAATAAAGCTATCCACATTGTGCAATAGATTTGTAATTTTGTAGAGGATTATGAAAATGAAGTTTTTTCTGTTGAACGAAGAGACTTTTTAATCGTTATTTGAATATAATTATGGGAGAAAAAATTTTAGTTGTGGACGATGAAAAAGACATCTGCGATATTCTTCAATTCAATTTAGAGAAAGAAGGATACACGGTAGATGTCGCCAATTCGGCAGAAGAGGCGTTGGGGATTCTTACCGACCAGCATCAGTTGATTGTATTGGATGTGATGATGGGAGGCATGTCGGGCTATAAAATGGCCGAACGATTGCGTAAAAAAGATAAACAGGTACCCATTATTTTTCTTACAGCCAAAAATTCGGAAAGCGATATGCTCACCGGTTTTTCGATGGGTGGCGATGATTATATGTCTAAACCCTTTTCGGTAAAAGAGTTGCTGGCAAGAGTAAAAGCTGTAATAACACGCTCCAATATCAGTCCGAAATCTCCGATGCAATCTAAATGGCAACACGAAGGCATTGTCATCGATACGCAAAGCAACCGAGTAACAGTGGACGATGTGGAAATTTCATTGACCAAAAAAGAGTTTGAGATACTTTCGCTATTGGCGCAAACTTCGCCCAACTTGCTGACAAGAAGCGAAATACTTAACAAAATTTGGGCAGATAACGAATTTGTATTAGACCGAACGGTTGATGTGCACATTACCCGTTTACGAAAAAAACTGGGCAAATATTCTTCTATCATTGTCAATCGCTCAGGATTTGGGTATTACCTCAATCCGGAAACAAAAGAATAAGAAAAGACAGCTTCATGACGTATAGGAAAAGAATCATAATCTACTTTTCGGTTATCATAGGTGTATTTACAATCGGTATTATTTTGTTTGAACACCAACAGGTGAAAAACGAACGAACAAAAAGTCTCGAAAATTTATTGAACAACAATGCCGATATAATTCACAACTTCATGATAAACAACGACGTTTCTGTTCAAGATGCAGATACGTTAGGTGTTTTTATGCAATATTTCCCCGAAACGATTCGTCTGACGCTTATTGATAACAAAGGTGTTGTTCATTACGACAACAAAATGATTGGTAAATCATTAGAAAATCACATCACGCGTCCCGAAATTCAAGAAGCTATCAAATACGGGCAAGGCTCCCATATTCGTGTTTCCGAAAGCAGTCATCTCAAATATCTATATTTTGCAAAAAAATATCCCGAAGGATACTTCATCCGTTTGGCTTTGCTCTACGATGTGCAATTGCGTTCATTTATCAGCGCAAAAAATAGTTTTGCATTTTTTATATTGCTGTTTTTTATCGTTTGTATTTTGATGATGGTCTATTTTGCCAACAAATTTTCAAAATCAATCAACGAGCTCAAAGAGTTTTCCAACAGTTTAAAAAACAACCATCCAACCAAATTAGATTATATTTTTCCGAATGACGAAGTGGGCGAAATCAGCGCCAATATTGTTGATAACTACCAACTTCTGCAAGAAAACAAAAAAATACTCGCCATGGAAAAAGAAAAACTGCTACAACATTTTCACTATTCTGAAGAAGGGATAGCTATTTTCTCGAAAGAGCGAAAAAAAATTTATGCCAATTCGCATTTTCTTCAATTCCTAAATGTGATTATGGATAGGCCTACGCCGGATATAGAAGAGGTATTTACCTATCCCGAATTTGAAGAATTTGTGCAATTTATTGAGCGGGAAAACTCGAAAGAAAACATGTTTACCAAACGGGTAGAAAAGAGTGGAAAAAAATTCAATATTCGAGTTATACTTTTCGACGATGACAGTTTCGAGTTGTATATCAGCGATATAACCAAAGCAGAAAAGACCCGGCTTCTGAAACAAGAAATGACCAACAACATTGCCCACGAACTACGCACACCGGTTACCAGCATGCGCGGCTATTTGGAAACATTGTTCAATTTGAACGAAAACGATGTGGAGCGACGGAACAATTTTATAGAAAGAGCCTATATTCAATCCATTCGTCTTTCCGAATTGATACAAGACATTAGTTTGCTCACGAAAATAGAGGAGGCGAGCGACCGATTTGAAAAAGAGGCAGTTGAAATTAGAGGCTTGTTGCTCGATTTGCAATCGGATATGGAAGAAAAGTTGAACGAAAAAAACATCCTTTTCACGATAGACGTAGCCGATGATATCGTGGTTTATGGCAACCGCACGCTACTGTATTCCATTTTCAGAAACCTAACCGAAAACTCATTAACTTATGGTGGCGAAAATATCGAAATTGGTATTCGTTGTTACGTGGAAAACGAAGATGCACACTATTTTGAGTTTTATGACACCGGAAACGGTGTAGAAGAGAAGCACTTGACACGAATTTTTGAAAGATTTTATCGGGTAAACGAAGGAAGAACCCGCAACACAGGCGGTTCGGGTTTGGGTTTGTCAATTGTGAAAAACGCCATTTTGCTGCACAAAGGCAGCATTATTGCCAAAAAAAGGCACGAGGGTGGATTATCATTCCTGATAACCCTGCCCAAGTTTAATAAAGATAACAATCAGAACAGAAGATAATTACTCTATTCTAACGGCTGTGCCCGAGGCGGAAACCATCATCATGCTGCCCTTATCGCCAATTGTTTCGTAATCCAAATCGATAGCAATCACGGCATTGGCACCCAATTGAGCCGCGTAATCTTGCATTTCGCGCATGGCTATTTGTTTGGCTTCGCGAAGAACCTGCTCATATTTACCGGAACGTCCGCCAACAATATCGGTTATAGATGCAAAAAAATCTTTCACAATATTGGCTCCAATAATGGTTTCACCGGTTACAATTCCGTAATAATGGGTAATGCGCATACCTTCTACTGTGTTGGTTGTTGTTAATAACATATTGATTCTTTTTTTTGATGGATAAAATTTTTTGGAAAGATACAATTATTTTGGTAGATGAGGTAGATTTTTTCTTGTTTTTTGCTGCAAACTTGTTATTAACATCGTATCTTTGCTAAAACATCCAAATTAACAAATAAAACAAATATGAAATTCATTGGTGCTCATGTCAGTGCATCGGGAGGTGTGGAAAATGCCCCGTTAAACGCGCACAACATCGGAGCAAAAGCATTTGCCTTGTTTACAAAAAATCAGCGTCAGTGGTTTGCCGCACCGCTCACTCAAAAAAGTATCGACTTGTTTAAGCAACGATGTGCTGAGTTTGGTTTCTCGACCGATCATATTTTGCCGCACGACAGCTACCTCATCAATTTAGGCCATCCCGAAGAGGCAGCCCTCGAAAAATCGCGTGCCGCGTTTTTAGACGAAATGCAACGTTGCGAGCAGTTGGGGCTCAATCGGTTGAATTTCCATCCCGGAAGCCATCTCAACCAAATTCCAATTGACGAATGTCTCAATCGGATTGCAGAATCCATCAATCTCACGCTCGATAAAACACGAGGCGTTACGGCAGTTATAGAAAACACGGCGGGACAAGGCTCTAACCTGGGACACACTTTTGAGCAGATTGCCCATATTATTGAAAAAGTGGAGGATAAAAGTCGTGTGGGCGTCTGTTTGGACACGGCGCACACCTTGGCAGCTGGTTACGAAATACGCACGCAAGAAGGTTTCGACAATACTTTCCGTCATTTTGACGAGGTAGTAGGTTTCCACTATTTGCGAGGAATGCACGTAAATGATTCGAAAAAAGAATTGGCATCGCGTGTGGATCGCCACGACAGCATTGGCAAAGGTTTGATGAATATGGATTTGTTTTCGTTTTTGATGAACGACACTCGTTTTGACAATATCCCTTTGATCTTGGAAACTCCCGACGACACCATTTGGGCGGAAGAAATTCGGTTGCTATATTCGTTAACTCATAACTAATTGGTTATGTATTACATCATGCCCATTGTCTTTATTCTTGGCATAGCTGCCATCGCGTTTGAAGACAAAATAAAAATAAACAAATCGGCAACAGCACTGATGATGTGTGTCGTTTTGTGGTTGATGCTCACTATTGACGGACAACAAATCCTGATAGAACGGCAGAATCCGGATTTCTTGAAATTTGCCGAACGCGCCGAGTTTGCCAATTTGTCGCAAGAGCATCAATTAACTACTTATTTGACCGAAAAAGCATTCGTTCCACACTTGGGCGATGTGGCGCAAACGTTGTTTTTTGTGATGTGCTCATTGCTTATTGTAAATATTGTGGACAGACACGGTGGATTTTTAGCTATTTCCAAAACATTGCATACCACCAACAAACGCAAGTTGTTGTGGATGATTGGCTTCTCGGCTTTTTTCTTTTCCGCGCTACTCGACAATTTGGCGGCTGCTATCGTGCTGATTGCCGTATTACGAAAATTGGTTCCCGACAAAACCGACCGAATGAAGTATGCCTGCATCATTATTTTGGCAGCAAATGCCGGCGGTTCCTGGTCGCCCATTGGCGATGTTACCACACTTTTGTTGTGGACAGGTGGCAATATTTCGGCATGGCACCAGATAACGCATCTGTTTTTACCCGCGTTGGCAAACTTGCTGGTATCGTTGATTATTGCTCATTTTTGGCTCTTTAAAAAAGGTACAGATTTGCGTCAGCATAGCGATGTTTCCGACAACGATTTGTATATCGAAAGTATTCCGCAAAAATCCAGAATTATTATTTTCTGGATTGGAATTTTATCGTTGGCATTGGTACCCGTTTTTCAAACCATAACCCACCTGCCGGCATTTATGTGTGTGCTTATCGGGTTGGCTTTCTTGTGGATTTACACCGATATTATGTATGGGAGTATCAACGAAATACGAGAAACGGACAAATTGCGAATTCCCATGCTTTCACGCACGGTTGACCTCCCCACTATTTTCTTTTTTCTTGGAATTCTGATGTCGGTAGCCGCTTTGGATGTGGGTGGACAACTCACTATGTTTGCCGATATGCTCTCGTCCAACATAAAAGAACCGTATGGTATCAGCATTGTAATTGGTGCTTTTTCTTCGCTGGTGGACAACGTGGCATTGGTTGCTGCTACCATGGGTATGTACTCCATCATTCCGGGCGACCTGTTTTTTGCCGCGGACGGTGGCTTTTGGACTCTTTTGGCTTATTGTGCCGTTACCGGAGGTAGCATTTTCATCATTGGCTCTGCCACGGGCGTTGCAGTTATGGGCATGGAAAAAATAGGTTTCGGTTACTTCTTAAAACGGTTTACACCATTGGCATTGTTGGGATATGTAGCCGGTATAGCGGTATATTTGTTGATGTAAAATATTTTGAAGAACGTATTATAAGGTTGGTATTAGAGATTTTCAATCCCATCACATAAAAAACGCACCGGAATTTTTTCCGATGCGTTTTTCTATTTATTGAAGAACGTGATGTTCTACATTTTTACAATTAATTTAAAACTACTTCATCTACAAAGATATAAGCATCTCTTCCATAACCGGGATGCCATTGTGGCATGGGTGTAGGTTTCACGATGACTTTGTAATATCGGGCAGTAACCGGCTCAAATGAAAGGGCGTGCGTAACCACTTCCTGCCAATTGTCGGTATGCGAATCGGTGATTTTTTCGGTTTTTACCAAAGCAAAAGTTTTGTTGTCGTCCGACGATTCTATTGTGATTTCTGAAGCATCAAAAATCCAGTCGCCGGTCAAAACACAATTGCGAATTTCTGCCGATGAAATTTCGGTTGGCTGCAACATATCTATCACCACTTCCAGATTGCGTCCACCAAAGCCAATCCAACGACCGGTTTTGTAATTGGTGCTGCTACCTTTCATGCCATCTACCAACAATTCTGCACCGTTGTAAGTGTAGTTTGGGTCAGAAATCGTGAACAACGTGATGGGTTTATAAGTGGCTTTATTGATGCTGATTTTTTCGGAAAATATTTTGCTGTTTGTGCCTTCGGGGCGAATGGCAATGGCTTTTAATTCGGCATCTTCTTTGATGGAAAATTTTCCTTCGTAAAGTGTGGAAGCGTTGGTTGGTTCAGTTCCATCCAAAGTGTAATACACACTCGCGTTATCGATTGTGGCAAACTCTACATCCAGACTATTGGTTTCGAAATTGGGGGTCAATTTGGGTTGCACATCAAAAATGTGTGTTGCATATTTGTAACCCAATTTATCGTACAACTTCAAAAGTTGTGGTAGTCTGATCAGAAAATCCTGGTAATTTTTCTTCTCGGGTTGCATCCATTGCACTTCGCACATGGCAGCCAAGCGAGGTAGTGTCATATACTCTACGTGGCTCGATTCTTTGATGTATTCTGTCCAAAGATTGGCTTGCGGGCCCAAGATGTGTTTTTTCTGCTCATCATTGAGTTGCGCGGGCACCGGTTCAAATCCATAAACCAACTCCAACGGAACGTAACCGCCAATGGATAGTGGCTCATCGTCGATTAGATTTGTTTGATAATAATCGAAATAGCAATAGGTATTGGGGGTCATAATCACGTCGTGTCCCAATTGTGCTGCTTCGATACCGCCGCCCATTCCGCGCCAAGACATCACGGTAGCGTTTGGAGCTAATTTCCCTTCCAAAATTTCGTCCCATCCAATTAATTTGCGGTTGTGTTTGTTCAAGAAATTTTCAACTCTTTCGGTAAAGTAGCTTTGCAGATAGAACTCTTTTTTGTGTTTGGCATCGTCTTTCAATCCCAATTCTTTTATTTTTGCCTGACAATGCGGGCACGCTTCCCAACGCACTTTGGGCGCTTCGTCGCCACCAATGTGAATATATTCTGATGGGAATAGCTCCATAATTTCTAATAACACGTTTTCTACAAATTCGTAAGTTTGCTCTTGTCCGGCACACAAAATATCGTCAAAAATACCCCATGTTTTCATCACTTCGTAAGGTCCGCCGGTGCAACCCAATTCAGGATAAGCTGCCATTGCTGCCAACATGTGCCCGGGCATATCTATTTCGGGAATGATGGTAATATATCGTTCTTCGGCATATTTCACGATGTCTTTTATCTCTTCTTGCGTGTAAAATCCGCCGTGGGGTTCGCCGTCAAATTCGCCCGTGTTGCGTCCAATCACTGTTTCGCTACGTGTAGAGCCAATCTCTGTGAGTTTGGGATATTTTTTTATTTCGATGCGCCAGCCTTGGTCTTCTGTCAAGTGCCAGTGAAACTTATTGATGTTATGCAGAGCCAGTAAATCGAGATGTTTTTTGATATAATCTACCGGCTGAAAATGGCGCGCAACATCCAGGTGCATACCACGATAACCAAATCGGGGAGCGTCGTTTATAACAACCGGCGAATAGGCAACAGAAATATTTTTGCCAATTGGAGTAGATTTGCGCAATGTCTGTATGGCGTAAAAAACGCCGGCTTCGGTTACAGCGTCTATCAAAATTTTGTTTTCTGTTACGGTCAATTGATAGGCTTCCGTATTTTCATTTTGCAAACCGCCGACTTGCAAAAGAATCACATCTTTTTCGGATGTGGTGGTGGTAATTGCCGGTTTGATACCGGTTGATGTTTGCAAAAATTCTGCCAAGAACTCGGCATTACGTTGCATTTTTTCATTGCCTTCGGGAAATACAATTTTCGTGGATTTTGTCAGCACGAATGGTGCACCCTCGGTTTGGTTTATTTCTAATGGAAGAGGCACTACTTGGTAGTTGGCTTCTTTCGTTTCTTTGCTTCCTCCGGAGCAAGCCACGAAAAGGGCGACCAGAGCAAGCGAAATAATAAAACTGATTTTTTTCATTTTATACTACGTTTAAATTATAGAGATTTTCTTATTTAGATTCTATTTTTTGCAATTGGAAAAGCGTGTTTTTCACCCTTTCGCTGTTGGTAATATCTTGTGAGTACTCATTTATTACCACTGCCGTGCCGCCCATTTTCACTGCCGGATTTCTAAAAATCATGGCACTCTCTACCGATTCACGTGCAGATATATGAAACTGTTTTGCACCGGTGGCTTCTGCAATTTGACTGATATTCGTTTCATTTACACCGCTTCCGGGCATGATATGGATGCGGTTTCCCGCCTTTTCTACCAATTGCTTCAGCAAGTATGTGCCTTGTTCGGCTTTGGGTTGTTGCCCCGATGTGAGGATAATTTTGCATCCCAGAGAGATAATATCTTCGAGGGCTTGAAATGGGTCGCGACACATATCAAACGCCCGATGAAAAGTAACATGCATCGTTCCGGCGGCTTCTACCAACTCCCGGTTACGCAACAAATCTACCTCACCATCAGCTGTAAGACAACCAATTACTACGCCATCAACCTGCAATTGGCGGCAAATTTCTATGTCTTTGAGCATGGTTTTGTGTTCCAACTCCGAGTACAGAAAATCGCCACCTCGTGGACGAATTATCACGTTTAGTTTTGTTTGTTGAAGCACTTCGCGTGCCATGGCAATATCGCCGTAAGATGGAGTGGTTCCGCCTTCGGGTATGGCAGCGCACAACTCCACCCGATGAGCTCCACCTTTTTGGGCTTCGATGCAGCTTGCAACAGAGTTGGCGCAAATTTCGAGTTGATATGCTTGTTGCATTTTTTTAATGTAGTGATATTGAATTAAATATTTAATCGAGTCAATGATTATGCAAAAATAACAAAAAAATTCTTTTCTATGAAATTTCTCTCTAAACTTGTATATTATCTTATATTTAGCTAATTTTACAGCCACAAAAAAATAGGAGCTTTTCTGACATACTGAATGAAGAGTTCTAAAGTTTTATATACCCTTTTAGCAATGAAAATATCCCTATCTAATCAATTGCCTGCTTATCCCGAATTCAAGCAAGGCATCCGCCGTGCGCCCGACCGCGGCCTCCGACTAACGCCGGCTCAAACCGAAATTGCATTAAAAAACGCGTTGCGATATATTCCCACGGAATTGCACGAAACTATGGCTCCCGAATTTTTGGAAGAGCTCAAAACACGCGGAAAAATTTACGGCTATCGCTATCGTCCGCAAGGCGATTTGAAAGCCAAATCCATCGACCAATACAAAGGTAAATGCGTGGAAGGAAAAGCATTCCAAGTGATGATTGACAACAACTTGTGCTTCGACATTGCTCTTTATCCCTACGAATTAGTAACGTATGGCGAAACCGGACAAGTGTGCCAAAACTGGATGCAATATCGTTTGATAATGATGTATTTGGAAGAGTTAACCCAAGACCAAACGCTGGTGGTGGAAAGCGGACATCCGTTAGGTTTGTTCAAATCGAAACCCGATGCACCCCGTGTAATCATTACCAACTCCATGATGATTGGACAGTTCGATAACCTGACCGATTGGGAAATTGCTGCGCAAATGGGCGTTGCCAACTACGGACAAATGACTGCCGGAGGCTGGATGTACATTGGTCCACAAGGCATCGTGCACGGCACATTCAACACATTGCTCAATGCCGGAAGGCAAAAATTGGGCGTTCCGCAAGACGGCGATTTGCGCGGACATCTGTTCGTTTCGTCCGGTTTGGGTGGCATGAGCGGCGCACAACCCAAAGCTGCCGATATAGCCGGCGCGGCATCCATTGTTGCCGAAGTGGATTACTCACGCATCGAAACCCGCCATTCGCAAGGTTGGGTACACAAAATAACTGCCGATAAGCAACAGGCTTTTGATTGGGCACACGAAGCCATGGCTCGCAAAGAGCCGCTTTCCATTGCCTACCACGGAAATATTGTGGATTTATTGGAATTTGCCGCCGATAACAACATACACATCGAGTTGTTGAGCGACCAAACCTCGTGCCACGAACCCTACACGGGCGGATATTGCCCCGCGGGAATTTCGTTCGAGGAGCGTACCCGTCTGCTGAAAGAAGACCGCGAGAAATTTTACAACCTCGTCAACGAATCGCTCAGACGCCATTTCAACGTTATCAAACGATTGGTTGCCAAAGGCACTTACTTTTTCGATTACGGCAATTCGTTTATGAAAGCCATTTACGATGCCGGCGTGAAAGAAATTTCGAAAAACGGTGTGGACGAAAAAGATGGATTCATCTGGCCGTCGTACGTAGAAGATATCATGGGTCCCGAACTGTTCGATTACGGTTACGGTCCGTTCCGTTGGGTTTGCCTGAGCGGAAAGCACGAAGATTTGATAAAAACCGACAAAGCCGCTATGGATTGCATCGACCCCAATCGTCGCGGACAAGACAAAGACAATTGGGTGTGGATTCGCGATGCCGAAAAAAACCAATTGGTGGTAGGCACACAAGCCCGAATTTTGTACCAGGATGCGCTTGGCAGAATGAATATCGCGCTGAAATTCAACGAAATGGTGCGCCGTGGAGAAGTAGGTCCTATTATGTTGGGACGCGACCACCACGACGTGAGCGGCACCGACTCGCCCTTCCGTGAAACCGCCAATATAAAAGACGGTAGCAACGTGATGGCGGATATGGCGGTGCAATGTTTCGCCGGAAATGCCGCACGCGGAATGAGTCTCGTGGCTCTGCACAACGGTGGCGGCGTAGGAATAGGGAAAGCCATCAACGGTGGTTTCGGTATGGTGTGTGACGGTAGCGAACGGGTGGACGAAATTCTTCGCTCTGCTATGCTGTGGGACGTGATGGGCGGTGTTGCCCGTCGCTCGTGGGCACGCAACGAAAATGCGATAAGTACCGTGCAGGAGTTCAACCAATCGAACGCCGACGGCTATCATATTACGGAGCCGTATTTGGTGAAAGATGAAATAGTGAGTGAAACAATTGCAAAATCACTTTAAAATTCAAGCGAACAAGCTAATCGGAATTCGCTTGACCTGAATATATATCGATATTTTGCCCAAAAACAGAACTGAAAATTGACAATGATGAACAGAAAGAATCAAAAAGAACCATTGTTTAGAAAAGTCAATACAAAAGCGAGAAATGTGCATCACAATTTTGGAAGTGATTTTAAATATATTCGTCATAAGAAGAAAGAGACTTTGGAACAAGTTAAAGGTACAATGCATGGGAAAAAAGAACATGGATTAGACTATACGCCTCTTTTTCGATTTTTGTTATCAAAGGTTGGTTCAAATTGGGACGAAGTGTTTAGCGAAGCAAAGTCAAGATTAGATAAAACAGACCCAATTTTTTATTTAGTTGCTTTGAGTAAAAATGACAAAGAGGATGTTGTTCGGGTTGGGGAGTCAACATATTTTTCAGGAATGTATGTTGATGATGAAGGCGTTTTTCAATTATCTAATCCCTCTTTGAAACCAATAGATTTACAACATTATTGTGATTGTTGTACACATACTTTTAATGGAGTAGAATACTAAATATTATTCTAAATTCGATAGGCTTGAAAAGCTATATTTTCATAACCGTGGGCGATTTATTCGCCTACGGTAAAAATAAACACCACAAAAATCCGCCTGAAGTGGCGGTACTTGTTGGCTGTTTTGGTTACAAATTTTTGGGAGAGTTAAAAAAATAAATATTGAAAAAACTAAAATATTGATTTATGGTTGATTGCTGTAAGATACAACAGACAGAAGATATTATCAAGTTTTTAAAGGATTACATTGAACCATTGGAGGATAGAACTTATGGACTTGGTTACAGAGCTTCCGTCTATCTGACGGATGGAACGTTTCTGCCTTGTGTTATTTTTCGCAATCCGAAAACAATTGTAAACTTAGCAATTAAACGATTTAAGGATGAGCAAGCAGGCAAAAGTATTTTTAGCCGTTCATCGGGATTAGGCTATTATGACATTGTGAAAACTTTTGTAACAAGTAGGAATTGCATTAACGACTACGACATTGACAGAGTAGAGAAGAGCAAGTTTGCGTTTCCACTAACAATTCAAAGCCAAATTAGTGGAGAAACAACGATGGGTTGGACTGGTTTCGCAGCTAAAATGAAAGACGGAAAATATTTTGGTTTTGGGACAACTTTTAGTTGGGAATTTTTTCAAATGCCAGACGGTTATTCTGTTGATGACATTGAAGAAATAATAAACCATAGTTACGTATTAAAAACAGGAGAGTTAAGAAGTCACAAAGTTCCATTCATTGAACAACCTGACGACTATAAAAACGCAGTAATTCATAGGGAGCGACCTTTTTTTGAATGTTACATTGATAATCTGTGACAGATAAAAAATAACCCTAAAACATAAATAAAACTCATTATAAACAAAATCATGGAATGCGTTCCCAATTTCAGCGAGGGGTGCGACAAGCATGATTTAGATAAGAATAAGTAAATACAAAAATGAAGAAATTCAATGTAATAAAAGTACAAGATATTGACATCACAATTTCAACTGAAAACAATGTCGATTACATATCTCTTACAGATATGATAAAAGGTATGGAAGGCGAAGATCATATTCGAAATTGGATGAGAAACCGAAATACACTTGAATTTCTTGGAGCTTGGGAAATGTTGCACAATCCGGCATTTAAAGGTGTCGAATTCGACACCTTTTTACACGAAGCGGGTGCGAATCGCTTCAATATGACCCCACGTAAATGGATTGAGGCGACATCCGCTGTTGGTATAGTTTCCAAAGCCGGAAGAAATGGTGGAACTTACGCTCACAAAGATATCGCTTTTGAGTTTTGCTCTTGGTTAAGTCCTGTATTTAAACTTTATTTAATTACCGAATATCAACGTCTTAAAGACGATGAAAACAATCGCCTGAAATTAGAATGGAATCTGCAACGCACACTCGCTAAAGTGAACTATCAAATTCATACCGACGCAATTAAAGAAAAGTTGATACCGATAGAAGTAACTAAGCAACAAGCGAGCTTTGTTTATTCCAACGAAGCCGATTTGCTCAATGTCGCTCTTTTCGGAATTACAGCAAAGGAATGGCGCGATAGTAATCCCGATAAAAAAGGAAATATAAGAGATGAAGCAACCTTGGCGCAGTTAGTGGTGTTGAGCAATATGGAAAGCATCAATGCTTTACTTATTCGACAAGGTATTGCGCAAGGCGAAAGATTAGTGCAACTTAATAAAGTTGCTATTACTCAGATGAAATCACTTCTCGAAAATAACGCTATAAAAAAATTAAAATAAAACTCATTATGAACAAAATCATGGAATGCGTTCCCAATTTCAGCGAGGGACGCGACAAACAAAAAATTGAAAAAATTGCGGATTGCTTCCGCGGGAAAGAAAATGTAAAACTGTTGGATTACAGCAGCGATAGCGACCACAACCGTTCGGTAATAACCGTTGTTGGCGAACCCGACGCGTTGAAAGCAGCTGTTATCGAAGCCATCGGCAAAGCCGTGGAGTTAATCGATTTGACACAACACAGCGGACAACACCCACGCATGGGAGCGGTGGACGTAGTACCGTTTATCCCCATCAAAGGAGTAACGGTGGAAGATGCCATCGCTCTATCGAAAGAAGTGGGCGCAACGGTAGCCGAAAAATACAATTTGCCCGTTTTCTTGTACGAAAAATCGGCATCGGCTCCGCATCGCGAAAACTTGTCCAACGTACGCAAAGGCGAGTTTGAAGGCATGGCAGAAAAAATTAAACAACCCGAATGGACGCCCGATTTTGGTCCGGTAGAACGCCACGCCACAGCCGGAACGGTTGCCATTGGCGCACGCATGCCGTTGGTGGCTTACAACGTGAATTTGGGAACAGACAATCTGGAAATTGCCACGGCTATTGCTAAAAAAGTACGTTTCATTGGCGGCGGATTGCGATTCTGCAAAGGGATGGGCGTAGCGTTGGAAGAACGCGGTATCACGCAAGTGTCTATGAACCTGACCGATTATACCAAAACTGCCATCTATCGTGCACACGAAATGGTACGCATGGAAGCGCAACGTTACGGTGTTCCCGTTGTTGGCGGCGAAGTCATCGGCTTGGTACCGATGGAGGCATTGGTAGATGCAGCCGCCTATTACTTGGGTCTCGAAAACTTCTCGATGAGCCAGGTTTTGGAAGCGAAATTGATGGAATAGCAGTAGTGACGCGATAATATCACGTCTCTACACAAAGGGTATGAATTATCTCGAACTATTTGCCGCCCTGTTAGGCATCATCAGCGTATGGTACGCCCGAAAGGAAAACATTTTGGTGTTTCCTTTCGGGATTGCCAACGTACTTATCTACGTCTATATTTGCCTGGATGCGCGGTTGTATGCCAATGCCGGAATCAACGCAATCTATTTTCTGTCCAACACGTACGGGTGGTTTATGTGGTCGCGCACGAACGAAAACGACGAACGCCTGCAGATAACTCGTAACACGAAGAAACAGAATTGGATATCGTGGATTTCTGTAGCAATTATTTACATTCTCGTTTTGTATTTATTGCGATGGGCAAATCGGGCAGATATTGGTTATATCCAATCTTATGTACCGTTTGTAGATTCGTTTAACGCCGCTTTTTTCTTGGTAGCAACCGTTTTGATGGCGCTGAAAAAAGTCGAAAACTGGATTTTTTGGATAATTGGCGATGTTATATCTATTCCCATTTACGCATCGCAGGGATTGTATTTCACGAGCGGGCAATATGCTGTTTTTCTCGTGTTGGCGATATTGGGATGGAGAGAGTGGAAAAGAAAAATTGTTTGATTTGGGAATTGGGATTTCGGAGTTGGGATTTTATAAGGTAGCTTTTAAATCCTAAATTTCAAATCCAAAAAAAAATATAATGAATAAGAGTCTTAGTAGCAAGTAGTAATTATGTAAATCAACTTTATTTCAGAAAACAATTCAACCTATAAAATAAGGTAATAAGGTGATATATATATTGATAACTTATCTACTAAGGTTATATGAATTGAATAAGGTTTTTGAAAAATATAGTTTATAAAAAATGAAATAACAGATATTAGTTTAGAGAAAACTTTATTTTTATCCAAGAACCTTAGTAGCAGGGTATAAGTTTCACAAAACGAACTTATTACCTTATTATTATAGATCATTGATTTTAAAATAAAATATATAATACGTAACTATCTGTACTTTATTCATTCAAAAATCTCAATCAGCATCCAATTCAAATAAATGAAAAAATCAGAAAGAAAAATATTGGAAAAATGGTTTTGGCGTGGTGTACTAATTGGTGCAATAGTAACCTGTGTTGCTTTTTTGTTGTGGTTTTTTATTTTCAAACCATAACTCCGCAACCCGAAATCCCCAATCAAAAATAGAAATATGAACAACCTCATCATAAAAAACGCCGCCCAAGTAGTTACTTGCAGCGGTTTTGCCGGAAAACGCGGCAAAGAAATGAACGATTTGCACGTGATTGAAAACGGAACGGTTATCGTTACCGACGGTATCATCTCGCACGTATTGAAACAAGGCGAAGCCCTTCCTGTAAACGAATCCGATTACGAAATTATCAATGCCGAAGGCAAAGCCCTGCTTCCCGGATTTGTGGATCCGCACACGCATTTTGTGTTTGGCGGCTATCGCGAAGAAGAATTTTCGTGGCGCATGCGCGGCGACAGTTATATGGATATTATGAACCGTGGCGGCGGCATCGTAAACACCACACGAGCCACGCGCCAAGCCTCGGAAGAGGAGCTGATGGCTGCCGGAAAAATGCGTTTGGACGCGATGATGCGTCTCGGCATCACTACCGTGGAAGGAAAAAGCGGTTACGGTCTCGACAAGGAAACCGAGATGAAACAATTGCGTGTGATGCGTCGTCTGAACGAGGAACACCCGATGGACATCGTGCCCACGTTTATGGGTGCGCACGCCACACCAGCCGAATGGAAGGGTAGGGAAGATGCGTTTATCAATTTCAATATCAACGAAATGTTTCCGTTGGTGGCACAAGAAAAATTGGCGGAATGCGCCGATATTTTCTGCGAAAAGAATGTGTTCACTATCGAACAATCGCGCCGCTATCTGCAAGCTGCCCGCGAACACGGATTCAAACTAAAAATCCATGCCGACGAAATTGTACAATTCGGCGGAGCCGAACTGGCTGCTGAACTTCGTTGCCTCTCTGCCGACCATCTGCTGCAGGCATCGGACGAGGGTATTCGGGCTATGGCAGAATCGGGCGTGGTAGCTACATTGCTTCCGCTCACGGCTTTCTCGCTGCGCGAAGAATATGCCCGCGGTCGCGAAATGATTGACCAAAATTGCATCGTGGCATTGGCTACCGATCTCAATCCGGGTAGTTCGTTCACAGCATCGGTTCCGTTGCTGTTTGCCATCGCTTGCATCTATATGAAATTGTCGCCCGAAGAAGCCGTTACGGCCTTTACCATAAACAGTGCGGCAGCCGTTGACCGTGCCGATAAAATAGGCAGTATCGACGTGGGTAAACAAGGCGATTTGGTGCTGCTGCAATTCCCATCTTACAAATTCTTGCCCTATCACGTGGGGATGAATATTGTGGATACGGTGATAAAACGGGGAAAACTTATAGTGAAAAACTAAAAACTAAAAGTGAAAAAGTAATGAGTGAATCTGTTCTGAAAACAAAGAGCTACGATTTTGCCATCAGAATTGTCAAACTTGCGCAATTTCTTCAAAATGACAAGAAGGAATTTGTTTTAAGCCGACAAATTTTAAAAAGTGGCACATCAATCGGAGCCCTGATTCGTGAAGCAGAATTTGGACAGAGCAAAGCCGACTTTATTAATAAAATGAGTATTGCTTTAAAAGAAGCAAACGAAACACATTATTGGTTATCACTTATTTATGACACCAATTATGTAGATGAAAGAATGTCTGTTTCTTTACAATCAGATTGTTCTGAAATTATTGCTCTACTCGTATCAACAGTAAAAACATCAAAAAGAAATCCAGAAGAACGAAAAGTATAAAAATGAATTTTCCCTTTTCGTTTTTCATTATAAATTTATAACAATTATGAAATTACAAGATTTATCATTAAAACAATTTTTAGAAAAAACCGCAGGAAACGAACCCGTTCCCGGAGGTGGTAGTGTATCTGCTTTGAATGGTGCAGTGGCATCGTCGTTGGCTCAAATGTTGGCAAGCCTTACAATTGGCAAAAAAAACTATGTAGAAGTAGAAGAGTTGATGAAAGAGCATGCAGGCAAATATGAGGAATATCGCACGCACTTTTTGAACGACATAGACCGGGACAGCGATGCCTATAATTTGGTTTTTGCCGCATTTAAGTTGCCCAAAGAAACCGATGAAGAGAAAGCCATTCGCAGCGAAAAAATTCAAGAAGCTACCAAAGTGGCATCCTTGGTTCCGATGGAAATTGCTGAACGCGCTTTCGAAATGATGTCTCTCATTGCCGAAACTACCCGCAAAGGAAACAAAAATGCTGTTACCGATGGTTGTGTGGCAATGATGACTTGTCGTACAGCCATTTTGGGCTCACTGCTCAATGTTCGCATCAACTTAGGCGGATTGAAAGATGCCGATTTTGTAAAAAACCTGGCAGACAATTGCGACCGCATCGAAAAAGAGACAATCGCTATTGAAAAAGAGATTACAGACTGGGTAAAAACACAATTATAATAGCATAGAGCAACGGGCATAGGGTAATATATATTTGCTCTTTGCCCATACTCTTTGCTCTAAGCTAAAGAAAATGAATACTATCTATTATATCGGAAAAGATGAACTCTCGTTCGAAGAATTGGAACGAATCATCAACGAGAACGTAAAACTCGAACTGTCGTCCGAAGCCAAAGAGCGCATCCAAAAATGCCGCGATTACTTAGACAGCAAAATGAAAGACCAAACCAAACCCATTTACGGAGTAACCACCGGTTTTGGCTCTTTGTGCGACCGCACCATTTCGTTGCAAGACCTAACCGCTTTGCAAGAAAACTTGGTAAAATCGCACGCTTGTAGCGTAGGCGACGAAATTCAACCCGAAATTGTACGATTGATGCTGCTTCTCAAAGCACACGCCTTGTCGTTCGGATACAGCGGCGTGCAGGTAGAAACCGTGCAACGCATTATCGATTTCTTCAACAACGACGTGCTGCCCATCGTTTACGAAAAAGGTTCGTTGGGTGCATCGGGCGATTTAGCTCCCTTGGCAAACCTGTTTCTTCCGCTCATTGGCGAAGGAGAAGTGCGATACAAAGGACAAAAACGTGCTGCTACCGACGTGTTGAAAGAGTTTGGTTGGAAACCAATCACACTGATGAGCAAAGAGGGATTGGCACTGCTTAACGGAACACAATTTATGTCGTCAAACGGAGTATGGCAACTGTTGCGCGCTGAGAAAATCTCGGAAAAAGCAGATTTTATTGCTGCCATTTCTATTGATGCATACGACGGAATTTTGTCGCCATTCGATGAAAAATTACACACCATTCGCCCGCACATCGGGCAATTGGAAACGGCACAAAACATACGCAAATATCTATCGGGAAGCGAAATAATTGTTCGCGATAAAAAACACGTGCAAGACCCTTACTCTTTCCGCTGCGTACCGCAAGTGCACGGTGCTACCAAAGACACTATTGCCTACGTGAAATCGGTTTTGCTTACCGAAATAAATTCTGTAACAGACAATCCCACCGTGTTTCCGGATGAGGACGAGGTGATTTCGGGCGGAAATTTTCACGGTCAGCCCTTGGCGTTGGTGTTCGATTTTCTATCAATCGCCATGGCAGAATTGGGAAATATTTCAGAACGCCGCACAGCACAACTCATTCTGGGGAAAAGAGATTTGCCCGAGTTTCTCGTAGCCAATCCCGGTCTCAACTCCGGTTACATGATTCCGCAATATGCTGCCGCATCGTTGGTGAGCCAAAACAAAATGTATTGCCATTCGGCAGCGAGCGACTCCATTGTTTCCAGCAATGGGCAAGAAGACCACGTGAGCATGGGCGCAACGGCAGTCATCAAATTGGCAAAAATACACGACAATCTCGACCTCATTTTCGCTATCGAATTGATGAATGCCGCACAAGCATTGGAGTTCCGTCGCCCGCTAAAATCGTCGCCCGTCATCGAAACTTATCTATCCGAGTTTCGCAAATCGGTACCATTTGTGGAAGACGATATCGTGATGTACAAAGAAATACAGAAAACCGTGCTGTTTTTAAATCGTCAGAAAATTACTTCGCATTGATTTATTGAGTACATTTGTACGTTTTAAAAATAAAAATTAAAAAATAAATATGACTGACAAAATTCACACGACACTTCGTGACTCTGCCGTTGCAAGATGGACGGCACTGATTCTTTTGGCGATAACCATGTTTTTCGCCTATATGTTTATCGACGTATTGGCTCCGCTAAGCACCATGCTTGAGACCTCTCTCAAATGGAGTCCCGATACTTTTGGAGCAGTAGCCGGTTCAGAATATTTTCTGAATGTGTTTGCTGCATTCCTCATTTTTGCCGGAATTATTTTGGATCGCATCGGCGTACGCCGGGCAGCTCTTGTTTCGGGTTTGCTTATGGTTGTTGGTGCATCCATCAAATTGTATGGTATCAGTGATTTATTCAATAATGGAGGTTTCGGATACGACCTGTTTAACTCGTTCTTACCCAATTTCCCCGCATCGGCAAAAGTAGCATGTATCGGTTTCGCTATATTTGGTTGCGGTGTAGAAATGGCAGGTATTACCGTGTCAAAAGGTATTGTTAAGTGGTTTGCCGGCAAAGAATTGGCATTGGCAATGGGTATCGAAATGGCAATTGCACGCTTGGGTGTTTTTGCTGTTTTCCGTTTGTCGCCCTATTTGGCAAATCAAGGCGGTGTTTCTCTTTCTGTAGGAATCGGAACCTTGTTGTTGCTCATCGGGTTTTTATCGTTTTTGGTTTATTTCTTCTTCGATAAAAAACTCGATTCACAAACCCATTCAATCAGCGGTGGCGATGCTTCTGCCGAGGAAGAGTTCAAATTCAGCGATTTGAAAGCTATTTTCACATCCAAAACATTTATGGTGGTTGCCGGATTGTGCGTTTTGTTTTATTCCGCAATATTCCCATTCCAAAAATTTGCTACCGGCATGTTAGAAAGCCGTTTGGGAATGACTACGGGAGAAGCCGGCGCTCTTTTCTCTTATTTCCCCATTGGTGCCATGATTTTGACACCACTTTTGGGCTGGTTTATCGATAACAAAGGGAAAGCCGCTACCATGCTCATGTTGGGCTCGTTGTTGGTAATTGTTTGTCACTTGATTTTTGCTTTGACACCTGCCGAAAGCTTCAATTTCGGAATCGCTTTAACAGCCATTATCGTGTTGGGAGTATCCTTCTCATTGGTTCCGGCATCATTGTGGCCATCTGTTCCCAAATTGGTGGACAACAAAGTGTTGGGTTCGGCCTATTCCATCATATTCTGGATTCAAAACATCGGTCTGATGCTTACCCCAATCCTGATTGGATGGGCATTGAAGAGAAGCAATCCGGGCGTTGCGGAACAAATTGCAGCCGGCGAAGCCGTGAAGTACAACTACATGGTGCCGATGCTTATCTTTGCCGGATTTGGCGTTCTTGCTCTTATTTTGGCAGCTTACTTGAAAGCGTTGGATAAGAAAAACGACTTTGGATTGGAAAAACCCAATATTGTGAAATAAGATAACTTAAACCTTCTGGTTTTCTGAATATAAAAGCGGATCTTTCTAATAAAAAGGTTCGCTTTTTCGTTTCCTTTTTGAAGATTTGTTGTGCGATAATGCTCCTAATCGGGAGCTACTATAATAATCATCTGATTATCAGAAGTAATTTCAACCCAGGTCGGCGGGGATTGTATTTCCGTAAGTATTTTCAGTATTTGTAATTCGTAAGATAAATATGTAAAAACAAATTCATATCTTTGTGGAATGAATATTCAAAGCCATATACTTGGTGAAGTTTATTTTGTATCTGTGCGCTGGTCGTCAGAGCAGGAAAAAACATAAAACAGCCGTACAGGAAGCAGAATGGCATGCACGGTAGTCTTGAGGTAGAAGGATTGGCATTTAAGCCAGAGCAATAGGTGTACAGCCGTGCTTTTGATTATGTAGGTGAAAAAGGTTTACTGGGTATAACTTTAATTGAATAATTGCTTTTCAAGCAATGCACGGATGAATATCCGCGCGAGCGGGGTAATGATCCTTCTAATATGAAATGGTTAGATAGATCTTTACACAGAGGAAAAAAATCTTCGCACCATATTAAAGAATGGGAAAAAGTGATGAATAGATTCAACAAGGAAGGAAAACAGCCAACAGTTCAACAATTAAAAAAAGAAGCAAAAAGAATAGAAAAAATATTTGATAAATAATGGAATTTACAACTATTGTATTAGGACATAAAAAAAGTCAAGTCATACTTGAAGCTAAAATAAAATACATATTATTCGACTTGAACCAAGATGATTTTGTTATTAACAATAACATCTTCAGAATTGATGAAGGAAGAAAGTTTTATGATTTTATAGGTGACCAAGGACCTTTAAAATTTATGTCTGAAAGATTTAAACATATATTAGAAATAAATAATATTAAAGGAATTAAGTTTTATCCTATTTGCATTGAAGAGACTGACTTAAATTATTTTTTCTTCAAGACAAATACTTGCAATTCATTTTATGATAAAGATGAAGATGGGGATAGAATTTATGGGACATTTAAAGTTGATATCAGTTCATGGGATGGCTCAGATATTTTTTATCTAAAAGATAGTGGTGTAACCGTTTGCACTATGAGGGTAAAAAAATACTTGAAGATGCAAAAATAACTAATATAGAGTTTGAAGAACTTAACAAGTATTAAATCGTATAATGGATAATACCCCAAATCGGAAGTTATCCAAATAACAAACAAATAATCGGGCATACAGGCAGGGAGCTTATTCCTTGCCCCGCCCATAAAACAATTTAATTTATTCACATTAAAAACATCGTATTATGCCAAAATTAAACGCGTGGTTACGTCCCAACCCCTTAACCGAGGACAAAAGCGATTACGTGGCTGTACCGCAAACACAGGGCAGCCTCACGCTGGAAGACATTGGATAATGCTTAAAATCTGGAGTTATCAAAATAATCATCTGATTATCAAAAGCAATTTTAAACATTAGGCAAAAAGGCAGGGATAAGTTCTCTGCCTTTCGCTATTTTTATAACCAAAAACAACGTAAGAATGAGCCAAAGAGAACGCTTCGGGACTTTATGCTCCAGATTGGTAGTTGAGTTTTGTGTCCGCACTGCCAGTCAACGGAAATTATCAAAAGCGGGAAAAACGGTATGGGAAAGAAAAACCGTTTTACCCTACACTAACTGCGCACCCGCATTTATAATCAAAAAACGATGGATTTTGCGGTTGTGAGGCAGATAGCAAAGCTTTTTGAATATAAATAACGCTAAAACCGCGTTTATAACCAAAAAATGATTATTTTTGCAGTTACTAGGTAGTTGCTCTGTATATGGAAAAACAAGATAAAATACGGCATTGGATAAATGACCTACCCAAAATGGGTAAGAACTCGTTCACGCAGGAGGAAGTAATGGAATATTTCCCCACTATGCGTGTAGCCAATGTGAGAAATGCCTTGTACCGGCAATCCCAAAAAGGTACAATACAATCCGTATGGCACGGTTTCTACGTAATTGTTTCGCCCGAATACGGATTTAAAGGAATTGTGCCGCCCACGGAGTACATAGACGGATTGATGAAATATCTGGGTAGAGAATATTACGTGGGATTGCTCAACGCGGCAGCTTTCCACGGTGCCGCACACCAACAGCCTCAAACCTTTTCGGTTATTGTAAATACAGATAAGTTGCGGGGAAAGATAAAAAAAGGTGTGCAAATAAAATTCACGGCAAAAAAACGCATCCCCACCCGCTACACCCAACAGCTGAGCACTCGAAACGGCTATATAAACATTTCCACACCGGAATTAACGGCAATGGATTTATTGCTCTACGTGAAAGAAATCGGGGGGATAAACAGGGCATCCACCGTATTGAACGAATTGGCAGAGGTGATGGATTTTCGGAATGTAGGGCACGATTTTTTCAGCCATTCCAATGCAGCCGTCATTCAGCGGATGGGGTATATATTGGACGAAGTGCTGGAATATACGGAGTTAGCCGACATTTTGTGCCAAAAGGCAAAAGATGCAGGTGTGAAATTCCGAAAATACCCGTTAAAAGTCGTAAGTCGGGAAACAGACCTAAGCAATTACGAAATAAGCGAAAAATGGAAGATAATCATCAACCAAAAAATTGAAATTGACGAATGATACCCTTAGCAGCAATTACCGAATGGACAAACAGCGTTCCCTGGATTGATATGAAGCAGGTGGAACAGGATTTAATCATCAGCCGTGCCTTGGTAGCGATATACAATGATGCGTTTTTATCTTCCCGGTTGGCCTTTCGTGGGGGAACCGCCTTGCACAAGTTGTACTTGTCGCCCCAACCCCGTTACAGTGAGGACATAGATATGGTGCAGATTGTTTCGGAGCCCATCAAGCCCACCATCGATAGGCTTCGTGAAGTTTTGTCGTTTTTGGGCATCCCCACCGTAAAGCAAAAGAGAAACAACAACACCCTTGTTTTTAAAATAAATTCTACGGATATTCCCGTAACCGTTTTGCGCTTGAAAGTGGAAATAAATTGCCGGGAACATTTCAGCATTTTGGGTTTTGAAAAAGTTGATTTTGGCGTAACAAACAGTTGGTTTACGGGAAATTGCCAAATAATAACCTACAAATTGGACGAACTAATCGGTACGAAAGTACGAGCATTATACGAAAGACGCAAAGGACGGGATTTGTTCGATTTGTACAAAGCACTTCAAAATGAAAATTTAAACATCGAAAACGTCATTGCTTGTTTTAAAGAATATATGGCAAGAGAGGGTAAAAAAGTTGCCCATTCGCTCTATGTGTCAAATATGGATGAAAAAATGGCTAATGATGAATTTTTAGGCGATACAGTATCGCTGCTTCGTCCCGACGAAAACTACCATCCCGAGGATGCTTACGAAATTGTGAAAGCACAAATCATTGATAAGCTTATCGCATTGGAGGATAGGATACTCTAAATCGGGAGTTATTTGAATAATCATCTAAAATTATCAAAAGTGATTTTAACCCAGGTCGGCGGGGATTGTATTCCCGTAAGTATTTTCAGTATTTGTAATTCGTAAGATAAATATGTAAAAACAAATTCATACCTTTGTGGAATGAATATTCAAAGCCATATATTTGGTGAAGTTTATTTTGTATCTGTGCGAGCGGGGCAGATTGGGCTATTTCCAAAATAATAATTTGAATGTAAATATTAGTATAGACCAAATAAAATAATGGAAAAATACTACTGTGAATTGGTTACTAGGGTAAACGTCCAAGGACTACCTAAATTACTATCAAGTGTCATTGGACTGCTGGATTTTGAACCCAGTAAAATGGATGTTTATTACAATGAGTTTAAGCAATCAAAAGATTTTATACATTACAGTGAGAAATACATTTTAAATAACCTTTCAAAATCTGAAGTAGACGGAGGAATTACAAGTTTTTCCCTATATGATAAGCACTATACATATGAGGATGCGACCCCCTTTTTTAGGTTTAAACTATCTGATTCTACTTTAAATGAAGAATTAGTGAATTATACTTTTGAATGGGTAGCCTATCAAAATTTAGATTGGCTCATTAAAGATGATTTCATATTAAAGTACCTAGTTCAAGAGGGAGTGGAGTTAGTTTATTTGATAGCATATAACCAAAATGATGTCTATAGGGAAACTCAAGATGCTAAGGAGAATATAGGTTTAAGTTCTAAATTATTTAGAACGAAAAATTGGGGAAGAAAAGAGATTGTCAATGGGATTACATTCATTGCAGCACCACTAATGTATTTTGGAAGTGCATATGACAAAGTTATTTCAATAGATGATTTAAAGAACTATAAAAAAGCTGTTGCTATTAAAATAAATGATTCAGAAATAATCAAAATTGAAATTTTCCCTTTGTATGAAAAAACTAAAGAGTATAGAAAAGAGCAAGAGTATTATTGGAAAAAGCTAAATCTTGAAAAGCAAATAAAAAATTATAGAGAAGCAACTAAAATAGACTTTACTGACTTTTTAAGAAGACGTTCTCTTAAAAAGTAACTTGGTAATGCTCCCGCTCACGCAGAAATTTATCCGTGCGTTGGTGTGTCCTCACTACCAGACAGCATAAATTATCAAAAGCGGGAAAAATAGTACAGGCAAACAATGCTACAAACACTTTATTCCCAATTTGATAGGCCACAAAAAAAACCATCCTTCCCCAAAAAGGAAGAATGGTTTTAGGAAAAATGTATAAAATTGGGTTCTTATGCGATTGCGCTTCCTACCAAGAAAACTACTGCCAATGCCACAATAGCGTAAAGCTCGGGGAATACGGCAAGAATTAGCGTGTTGGTAAAAGCATCGTGTCCTTGTCCGATAGATACAATACCATTGGCACAAACTTGTGCTTGACGAATACATGACAACCAGCCCACAACACCCAAAGTAAGTCCGGCAGCACATGCAGCTACTGCTTGGAAAAAAGTTATTTCGGGAGTAAGAATATTAAAAATGCTTTGAAGCATATAATAACCGGCAAAGCCATACAATCCTTGGGTAGCAGGAAGTGCTGCCAATACCAAGAAATTACCAAATTTTCCATCCACTTTTTTAGCAGCTCCGATGGCTGCATTTCCTACGATAGTAACTCCATAGGCACTTCCAACGCCTGTAAGAATCAACATGAGTGCTACGCCTAAATAGGCAATCAGTAAATTAGTTTCCATAAATTGTTTTTAAATTGTAGTGTTATTAATTAATTATTTTGTTTTGTATTATTTTTTAAAAGGATTGAATTTCTTGCCTCCGCCTTCAAATTCCGAGTTTTTGTAGAATTCTACAAAAGTGAGTCGGATGGGGTGAACTATCGCGCCAAGTACATTCATAAAAATATTGATGGCGTGTCCAATCAAGAAAATGAGGATATAAATAACAGGTTTAAAAATCGCGTGATCGGGACTCATTCCATCTGCCAAACTATTGAAAACGCTCGCCAAAATTCCTCCCGAAAGTCCGAGTGCGAACAAGCGTATATATGACAAAATATCGCCTAACAAACCGGTTGCCGTTCCATAAGTGTCCCACAATCCTAATCCAAAATTCACGAACGGATTTTTTCCGGGCGAATTATAAAAGAAGATGAATATCAGGGCAGGAACTGCTATTATCAGGTGAATAGTGCCAAACATAGGCATCACTTTCGGCATTAATGCCGCCACGATAATACTCACCAAAAAAACTATCCAGGCAATGGTAGAAATAGCGTATTTAAAACCTTGCTGTTTGGCTCGGTTGGCTGCTTTCATGCCCATACCGAATAATATTTGAACAACTCCAAGCACCAGCGAGAGAATAAACATCTTGTTGTTGTCGAAGAATACTTTATTTTTAAGTGCTTGTATAAACGGCACATCGATATCGTATAGGCTGAATCCGAAAAATCCGCCGGTCAGCAAGCCGCAAAGCATGGTAGATGCGCCCAACACTTGCACCAAAGAGATGATTGCTTTGGCAGTTGAACCCAATTTGGATTTCAGTAATATTTTCGCTAAACTTCCGACCAGCAACAAGAAAAGTCCGTAACCAATGTCGCCCAACGACAGCCCGAAAAACACCATGTAGAACGGTGCAAAATAGGGAGTTAAGTCTATCTCATTGTATTTTGGGAGCATATACATCTCGGCAATGGGCTCAAAAAGTCGAGCAAACTTGTTGTTTTTGAACTTGATAGGCACATCGTCTTCGGGAAGCGGGTCAGAAATTTGGAAAAATACAGCTTTCGACTCTAAATAATCCGAAATTTTCTTCTCATCTTCTACCAATGCCCAGCCTTGTAACAGCTTGATTTTGTCGTCGGCATAAGGTGTGTAGCTCTGTTTCACTTTCGAGAAAACAACGCGTTGTTCAAAATCGGTAAGCGCGGCTTTTACCGATGGAATATCGGCTGCCAATGTTTTGAGCTTATCGTTTTGCAATTTTATTTTTTCGCGAAGCGAATCAATGAGTCCGTTGAGTTGAGACAACGATATATTGGGCAGCTTCACGGATTCGTGATTCATCTCTTCCAGATTGTCGTTGACGTGGGTAACGGTTACAAAGTAGGTTTTCGACGTTTCTCGTTTGATGACAATAGCGTTGAAAAGCTCTTCCCATTCCTGCTTGTATTGGTTATCGGGCACAATAAAAAACTTCAACTCGTATCCCGCATTGTGGAGGCGTTCTACTTGTTGCGGGTCAAAATCGCCCCACGGCAACAGTAGTTCGCGCTCTTTGGTGCTCACTTGTAGTTGTTGGTTGAGTCGATTTTTCTCGTTTTCTATCTCTTCGATACGGCCCGGTATTTGTCTGCCCAATTCCACATCGGGGGTATTTTCTACCTTATCGACCTTTTTATCGATTTGTTTGTCCAATATTTTTTTTGCCTCGTAAAGTTTTTTCGATTGAGACAAAAAATCTTGCAACTCTTCGTTATCTTCTGCCGATGCACCGGTGTCTGCCACGTGCACCAATCCCAATTCGCGCAACTCGTGCAAAAATTGCTCGTACTCTTTATGATAGGCAAGAAACGTTATTTTTTTCATTTTCGCTACCATACCGCTTCCTCCTCTTCTTTCTTTTTGTCTTGCAGTGCTCGCATTATTTTTTGCGACGATTTAGATAGATTCTCTTCGTCTTCCAAATAACGTTTAATTTTTAAAATAGCGTCCTGATAACCGGGAATTTGCACTTTCTCGAATAGGTTTACTTTTTGCGTGGTTTTTTTTCTGGCAAAATCCAATCGCTGAACCCTTAGTTCGTGAAATTCGCGTCGAATACCTATTTCGGCAAGTCGCTCCAATGTTTTCACACCATCCAGATACCATTTGGGACGGTTGAACACGCTGAAGTGTTTCGTTTCAAAATCTACCTTGTCTAAAATAGGAATTAACACACCGGCTATTTTCTTTTTTGAAAAATGAACATCTTTCACTCGAAGTAGGGTTGGGTCAAATTCGAGCCACATTCCCATCATTTTATCGTAGGAGTGAATCTCTTTTTCCAATCTTTTTTCCAGTTCGTCAATTTCATTTTTTGCTCGCTTCACTTCTACACGAAGCGCGGTTTCCTTACTTTGTAGGGTAGGGAGCGCACGTTCGCGTATTTTTAGTTGTTTCTCCAACTGCTGACGCGATGTTTTATTGTATTGAAATTTTATAGCCATATTTTTATCTTCTTGTATCTCAACACCGTGGTGTTTATTTACCTATTGAATGGGTTAAACGTCTATCTCCTTTTTTTTATCAGAAAGGGAGATATTTTCTTGTTTTACGGACGTTTAATTTTTCCAATATTTATCCACCAATTCACGTTTCATATTCACTTCTTGCGGTTTAAAATGTTCCGACAAAAGTGTCCACGTGGTGTCAAGCATCTCTTCTGTATCTAAGTTCACATCGATAGCGAGTAGATATTCCGAATAGTCTTTGGCAAAAGCCAATGCGCGCTGATCGTAATCGGTGAGGTCGAAACCGTTTTCGAGTTTGGTTTTCGCGTTAGAAGCATCGGCATACAAACGCACAGCGGCATTCATCACTTGCGGATGGTCTTCGCGTGTTTTCTTGCCTTGTACCAACTGTTTCAGACGTGATAGCGAACGGAACGGGTCTACAATTACTTTTCCTACCGAGCTGTCCAAGCGAAGGAATAGCTGACCTTCGGTGATATAACCGGTGTTGTCGGGCACGGCGTGTGTGATATCGCCACCCGAAAGTGTTGTTACCGCGATGATGGTGATTGAACCTCCTTGTGGAAATTGGGCTGCTTTCTCGTAGATTTTTGCCAAATCGGAATAGAGCGAACCGGGCATCGAGTCTTTGGATGGAATTTGATCCATGCGGTTAGAAACGATAGAAAGTGCATCGGCATACGAGGTCATATCTGACAGAAGTACCAAAACTTGTTCGTTTTTATCCACAGCAAAATATTCGGCTGCTGTTAGTGCCATATCGGGTACCAACAAGCGTTCTACAGCCGGATTCTCTGTTGTATTCATGAAACAGATGATGCGATCGAGGGCACCGGCGTTACTAAATACTTTTTTGTAATACAGGTAGTCGTCGTTAGTCATACCCATACCGCCCAAAATAATTTTGTCGGCTTTGGCACGAAGTGCAACTTCCGCCATTACTTGATTGAATGGTTGGTCGGGGTCGGCAAAAAACGGAATTTTTTGTCCCGAAACCAACGTATTGTTTAAGTCGATTCCCGAAATACCGGTAGCAATCAGCTCCGATGGCTGTTTTCTTCGAACCGGATTTACCGATGGACCGCCAATTTGGCGCTCTTCGCCTTCGGGCACGGGACCGCCGTCAATCGGGTCGCCGTAGGCGTTAAAGAATCGTCCTGCCAAGTGGTCGCCCACTTTCAATGAAGGTGCTTTGCCAAGGAAAACAACCTCTGCATTGGTAGGAATTCCTTCTGTTCCTTCAAAAATTTGCAACGTAACTTCATCTTTGATGATTTTTACTACCTGTGCCAATCGTCCGTCAACGGTTGCCAATTCGTCGTAGCCCACATCGGTTGCTTTCACAGAACAAGTTGCTTTTGTAATCTGTGTAATTTTTGTATATATTTTTTGAAATGCTTTAGCCATATTGCTTACTTGTTTTCGATTTTACTTTTTAGTAACTCGTCCAACTGATTGCGATAATCGTTGAATTTATCCGATTTAAATTCGGCATAGTTCATCTGACGACAGATATTTATCAGCCCTTTGAAATATTCGGCTACTTTGTTGAAGTTGTCAAACTCAAACTCGGTGCGACAAATATCTACGACCAAATCCAGGATATATTTTTGACGTTCGATGGGTGTTACGGAATCGATATCGTCAAAAGCATCTTGTTGAAGAATGACGAAGTCTATTAGTTCCGATTTCCAGAAAGTTACGTGGTATTCAACCGGCACACCGTCGTCTCCCAAAATATTAATTTGCTCCGCGATTTCTTTTCCGCGCAACAGGCGAGTTTTTATATCGCTCACTTTGGATGTCCAATCGGTTGATATTTCGTTGGCGATATACTCTTCAAACTCGGGATACTCGATATATTTGGAGTAGGAGTCGATGGGGTTGATGGCCGGATAACGTTTTCTATCGGCACGGTCTTGCTCCAATGCGTAGAAACAGCGTGCAACTTTTTTGGTGTTTTCGGTAACGGGTTCTTTCAAGTTACCCCCGGCGGGCGACACGGTTCCGATGAATGTGATGGAACCTTCTTTTCCGTTGTTTAGTACAACGTGTCCGGCACGTCCGTAGAAGTTGGAGATAATTGCCGATAAGTCCATGGGGAATGCATCGGGTCCGGGAAGTTCTTCCAAGCGGTTACTCATCTCGCGCAATGCTTGTGCCCAACGCGAAGTGGAGTCTGCCATCAACAACACTTTCAGCCCCATAGAGCGATAATATTCTCCAATGGCCATTGCCGTATAAACGGATGCTTCACGTGCTGCTACGGGCATGTTAGATGTGTTGGCGATGATGATGGTGCGCTCCATGAGTTTGCGTCCGGTGTGCGGGTCGTCGAGTTCTGGGAACTCGGTAAAAATTTCTACTACCTCATTGGCACGTTCGCCGCAGGCGGCAATAATAACGATGTCGGCTTCAGCTTGTTTGGAAATGGCGTGTTGCAACACGGTTTTTCCTGTACCGAATGCTCCGGGAATGAATCCGGTTCCGCCTTCTACTATCGGGTTGAGCGTATCGATGGTTCTAACGCCTGTTTCGAGCAGTTTGTAGGGTCTTGGTTTCTCTTTGTAGAGCGTGAGAGGAACTTTTACCGGCCATTTCTGAATCATATTCAGTTTGATTTCGGCACCGTTTTCGTCTTCCACCGTTGCAATGGTGTGATAAATATTGTATTCACCTTCGGGAGCCACACTTTTCACGGTGTATTTTCCGTTCATGGTGAAGGGAACCATTATTTTGTGTGGTTGGAAGTTTTCGTCCACTTCTCCCAACCAATCGCCTCCGGAAACTTTGTCCCCAGCTTTGGCAATGGGTTTAAAACTCCACAGTTTTTCTTCGTTGAGTGGGAAAGTGTATTGTCCTCTTTGCAGAAAAACGCCGTCCATTTTGTCGAGGTCGTTTTCCAATCCGTCGAGGTTTCGCTCCAGAAGTCCCGGGCCGAGCACCACTTCCAACATGTGTCCTTGGAAATTTACTTCGGCACCTACTTTTAGTCCGCGTGTGCTTTCAAAAACTTGCACGTACACGTTTTTCCCAATTACTTTGATGACTTCCGACATCAAATTGGTGCCGTCCAGATTGATATAGGCAATCTCATTTTGGGCAACGGGGCCATCTACCTCCACTATAACGAGGTTAGAAATAATCCCCCTAACAATTCCTTTTGTCATATATTGTTTGTAATTATTTATTTTCTTGGCACTTTCACCGTTTTTTTACTCTTCCGGCATTTGAATTTCGTTTCTCAAATTGGAAATGAGTTCGCGGAAAATTCGTTCTCCATCTTCGGCATTGAGGCTTACCCAACGTTCCAGAATCTGAAGTTTACATAGGTATGCAAATATATATTCTATATTGAAATAATCGAAAATTGTATTGTCTTCTAACCAGTTCCAACGAAATTTATCAATTTTTCTTTCCCGTTCAAACACATCGGTATCTTCTGCAATGCGTTGCAATTGGTCGTAGTATTCGAGTGTTTGGCTCAACCCGAAATCGCGTGCGTTGGCGTTTTCTCTGATTTGTTGGGCAATGGTGTTGTTTCCAACAACCACGGCAGACACGTCCATGCCATATTTTTTGGCATATATGGCCGAAAGTAAGTTGCCTATATTGAGATTTAGCTCAAACCAGCGTGCTATGAGCGTGTTTTTTACCTCCAAACCGTAATCCATATAGAGAGACGACATCAGGTCTTCCCACGATTGGTTTTCGGTTTGTGCATCTTCGCTCAACCAGGTTTTGATAAATTGTTCGTAAAATGCCGGAATTCTTTTGTTTTTGATTGGCAGATTTTCTTTCACTCTTTCCAATGCTTCCTGCATTTCTTCTCGAGAGATGCTTCCAATGCCGGCGTGTTGAAAATCTTTGTTTTGCAAAAAACCGAGCAAATTATCGTTGTCGTATTTCAAAAAATACTTGCCCAACAATTTTCTGTCGTCTGCTTTCAACTCTTCGTCCAGCGTGTTTTTAAACTCTTCCACGGTAAATGGGAGTTTCATGCTATCGAAAGTGAAATCGGGAAGTCCTGCTATGAAGCAGTAATATTGATTTTTGAAGAACATATTTTTTTGTTTTACTTCGTTGCAAACAATTGTAAAGTTTTGCTTTGCATCTCTATTCTTAGTTGCAGAGCAACAATGATATAACCAATAATTCTACCAAATGAAATAGAAATTGGTTTTGCGGCATTTTAGAAAAGTAGTTTCTGAATTTGGGGACGTAAAAATTGGCGGAAATATTCAATAAACTCTTCTTCACCAAATTTCACGCGATAGCTGCCGTCTTCGGGCGAGAGGGTGAAACCTGTTTTTAGTCCGTTTACCGATTCAATTTTCAAGCCGGTGTCTAACAAATTCTTTGCATTGGAAGCAATATACTTACCAAAATCTTCCGAATTTTCAACACCGATTGTCAGCGATTCTTTTTTAGCCCAATTTTGAACCAGGTCCACAATTAGTTTTTGCATAAACGATTTATCTTCAACGGCTGCTTGCACGTTTTTGGAAGAAAGTTTGTCGGTAACCAGATTGGTAATTTCACTTTTTAGAGCTTCGGTAGCTTGCGTAGCAAAAAGTTTGAGTTCCGACTCGGTGTTGCTTTTTAACTCATCGGCCTCTTTTCGTGCCGAAACGATAAGCTGCTCTGCCTCTTTTTTTGCATCGCTAAGCATTTTATTGTATTGACCTTTGGCATCGGCAATAATTTTATCGGCTTCTGCCTGTCCTTTTTCTACTCCTTCCGAATAGAGTTTAGATGTTAGTTCCTGAATTTTGTCCATATATGCAGTCTGTATTATTGATAACTAATGAGTTAAGATTTTTATCTCTCTGTGATTGATTTTCCAACGTTAATAAATGCAATTTAAAGGGTCAAAGATATTATTTTTATTTTAACAATGAAAAAATAATTGAATAAACTTTTCAAAAAAAACCGTTAAGCCGCATTTTCTTCATTCTCGAACTTTTGTATTAATTTTGCACGCTATGGACAAAAAAATATTCCGACTTGCTGTTCCCAACATTATTACGAACATTACCGTACCGTTGTTGGGAATGATAGATATAGCCATTGCCGGGCATTTGGGTTCGGCAATTTATATAGGCGCTATTGCTCTGGGCGCCAATATATTTAATATGATTTATTGGAACTTTGGATTCATTCGCATGAGTTCCAGCGGATTTGTAGCACAAGCATACGGGGGGCGCAATTTTACCGAAGCCATGAACGTGCTCATTCGTTCACTTTTGGTTGGATTGGGAATTGGTTTACTGATTGTTATCCTGCAATATCCGATAGGTAAATTTGCCGTGGGGCTGATAAAATCGGGTTCGGAGAGTAAAATCCACGTCGAGACTTATTTTAACATTTGTGTTTGGGCTGCACCTGCCGTGCTTGGCACGTATGCTTTTAAGGGGTTTTTTATCGGGATGCAGAATGCAAAAACGCCCATGATAATTGCCATTATCAACAATTTGCTAAACATAGGGTTTAGCTTTTTTTTCGTATTCGGCATGGATATGCAAGTGGAAGGAATTGCTCTTGGTACCATGCTTTCGCAAATTATTACGTTTTTGCTTTGTATTTTCTTGTGGCACAAATTTTACGGGAGAATGCGAAAATACATCCGCAGAGATACTATTTTTGACGCGACAGCCATTCGTTCCTTTTTCAGAGTAAATGGCGATGTTTTTGTACGAACATTTCTGCTGACACTGGTTACCACGTTTTTTACATTCGTTTCGTCGGGTATGGGCGATATGATTTTGGCAGCCAACGCATTGCTGATGCAATTTTTCATGCTTTTCTCCTATTTCATGGATGGATTTGCTTATGCCGGCGAGGCACTAACCGGAAGGTATATCGGTGCAAACAACCGGGTTTTATTGGCAAGAATGTTGAAACGTCTGTTTTTCTGGGGTTTTATTGTCAGTGCTGTATCGGTAGTGATTTACCTGTTTTTTCCAAACCAAATTCTGCAAATCCTTACCAACGATGCAGCCGTAATCGAAACCACCAAATCGTATCTTTTTTGGACGGTACTCATTCCTATAACCGGCTTTGCCGCCTTCCTCTGGGATGGTATTTTTATTGGCTCAACGGCATCTAAAGAGATGCGCAACGCGATGATTTTCTCGTCTGTCGTCTTTTTTGCATGCTATTACATTGCCACGCCAATAATGGGCAACAACGGGTTGTGGCTCGCGTTTATACTCTACTTGTCCGTTCGAGGTATCACGCAAACCATTTGGTCTAAAAAAGCGTTATACGGTAGTGGTTTTGCTTGAAAAAATTCTATTTCTCAAAAAGTACATCATACATAAAACAGCAACAATATATATTTCCTTACTTCATGCAACAATTTGAATCCATATCCGCTCTAAAAAATTACTTAACCACGAAAACACACGTGGAAGAGATTGCCTTCCAATCGCTCGATTTAATCGAAATGGAATCGCAAATGTTACAAATTCGCTTCTTGAGATGTCTGTTTTTGGGTTGCAATATGTCCGATATATTGCTTCAGCATTTGCAGGCGCAAAATTTTATTTTCCCTATTTTGGATGTGCCGTTCAATACATATCCCAACCAACTATATAACAAACAGACGCTTTACAACGGGTTTAATCGTCATCAACCAGAAACCTACTTCGATACCCTCGACAAAATACTGTACGACTATTACAAAGAGTCGCAGAAAGAAAATTCGATAAAAGATACACTGGCGCAACGACTGCACGACCATTCCATCACCGATTCGTTGCACGATTACATTGCCCAATACGATGAGCGAAAACTGGTTGCCATCATGGGCGGGCACAAAATAAAACGAACCGAAGAGATGTATTTGCAAGTGGCTCGTTTAGCCAAAATGCTTACAGAAAGCGGTTATTTGATGTTATCGGGAGGAGGACCCGGCGCTATGGAAGCAACGCACTTTGGCGCGTGGATGGCAGGAAGAAACGATTCCGATTTGCTCCAAGCTATTCAGATTTTGGGCAAAGCCCCCATCTATTCCGATGCAAATTGGTTGCCTTCGGCATTTGAGGTTATAGAGCAATTTCCACAAACCAAATACCAAAGTTTGGGCATCCCAACGTGGCACTATGGGCACGAATTGCCAACCCCGTTTGCCACACACATTGCCAAATATTTTGAAAATAGCGTACGCGAAGAAGGACTGCTTGCCCTTGCCAAAGGCGGTGTAATATTCACACCCGGCAGTGCCGGAACTATACAAGAGGTGTTTCAAGATTTGGCACAAAACCACTATGAATCATACGGATATGCCAGCCCTATGATTTTTCTGAATAAAAGTTTTTGGACTACCGAACGCCCCATCTTTCCCATCATTCAACAAATGTCGCAACGTGGCGACCTCATGAATCTGAATTTGGGTTTGTATGACGATAACGAAGAAATTCTACATCATTTGAAACAATTTTCCGAATAGTTATGAAAATTCTTGCCGATGCACACATTCCTTATTTAAAAGGTGTAGCCGAACAGTTTGGCGAAGTGGAATACATGCCCGGAAACCAGTTTTCGCACCAAGCGATAAAAGACAAAGACGCGCTCATTGTGCGCACCGTAACTCATTTTGGGGAAGAGATATTGTCAGATACGCACGTGAAACTTATCTGTTCGGCAACGATTGGTTACGACCACATCGATACCGCATATTGCAACGCCCACCGCATCACGTGGAAAACCGCACCCGGCTGCAATGCCAATTCGGTGGAACAATATATAACTGCTTCGCTACTCTATTTGAGCGAGAAGCATCGTTTTTCACTAACCCAAAAAACCATCGGCATTGTGGGCGTGGGCAATGTAGGTAGTAAGGTAGCGACCGCTTGCAAAAAGTTGGGCATGCGTGTTTTGCTCAACGACCCACCGTTAGCAGAAACAGAAAACACGAACAATCGTTTTGTCGATTTAAAAACCTTGCAAGAGGAGGCAGATATCATCACTTTCCACACACCGCTCACAAAATCGGGTCCACACAAAACCTACCATTTGGGCGACGAGCAGTTTTTTCAGTCGTTAAAGAAAAAACCGTTTATTCTCAACTCGAGTAGGGGAGGCGTAATAGACAATGTGGCTTGGAAAAAGGCACTTCGTGCCGGTATAATTGCGGGAGCGGTAATCGATTGTTGGGAAAATGAGCCGCAAATAGACCGGGAGTTGTTGCATTTGGCAGATATTGCTACCCCGCACATTGCCGGCTATTCGGCCGATGGCAAATGGATGGCTACAAAAATGAGCATCCAAAATCTGAAAGAGTTTTTTCAATCTTCTGTCGAGCCCAAATTCCAACAACTACCGCCACCGCAGCAGCCGCTCATCCGTCTGACCGATATTCCCGTGCAAAAGCAGTTGCCTTACGCCATTTGGCAAACATACAACCCGGTATTGGATTCTGAAAAACTGAAAGAAGCACCCGAAAAATTCACGTGGTTTCGTGCCAACTATCCGCTCCGAAGAGAATATGGAGCATTCCAAATAATTGGTGCCTACACGCAAATTGCACCCACGCTAAAAAGTTTGGGATTTATGTAAAAAATGCCTAAATGTGATTGGGTGCTTTCAATGTTCGCGAAAAAAAAGTAGTTTTGTACCAAGAATCTCTTTCAAACATGAGGTTGGAAAATTAAAAAATAAAAATCAAACATAAATTTATAATTACAATGAGAAGAAAATCGTTTTACGCTATGCTGGCTGTTGCTGCCATTTTTGAAACCGCCTGCAGCAATCTGAAACCTCTTGCCACAACAAATTTCAACGCGTCGCCATCGCCGTTGGAAACAGTTGGCAACGAAGTGCCGGTAACGGTTAACGGAACCTTTCCCGAAAAATGGTTCAACAAAAATGCAACCGTAAAAATTACCCCGGTACTCAAGTATGATAGTGGCGAAACTTACGCTTCGGCACAAACATTTCAGGGTGAAAAAGTATCGGGAAACGCCGTGGAAATTCCTTACAAACGCGGTGGAAATTTCAATATGACTTTCAAGTTTCCATACAATCCCCAGATGTTGAAATCGGAACTATTTGTGCAATTCGACGCAAAAATTAAAAACAAATCGGTGAAACTGCCCGATGTAAAAGTTGTGGACGGCATCATCGCCACTTCGGCATTGGCAAGTGCCAAAAGTACTGCTCCATCGGTTGCCGACGATGGCTTCCAGCGCATCCTCAAACAAAAACAAGACGCCAATATCCACTTCGTAATCCAACAAGCCAACATCCGCTCGAGCGAAACCGGTTCGCAAGATATGCGCACGTGGCAACAAAGAGTGCAAGATGCTTTTAACGACCCGCGCCAAAATGTAGATATCGAAGTATCGGCGTATGCTTCGCCAGACGGCGGCGTTTCGCTCAACGAAAAACTGGCTGCACAGCGCGAAAAAAATACCACCCAATATTTGGAAAACGAGCTGAAAAAGAGAAAAATTGACGCCGATGTAAACGCGCATTATACAGCGCAAGATTGGGAAGGTTTTCGTCAGCTATTGGAAGCATCCGATTTGCAAGACAAAGAGTTGGTATTGAGAGTGCTCTCGATGTATCCCGATGCCGAAACCCGCGAACGCGAAATAAAAAACATCTCGTTTGTTTACAGCGATCTGGCGTCAACCATATTGCCACAATTGCGCCGCTCGCGCATCACGGCAAACATAGAAATCATTGGTAAATCGGACGATGAAATCATGACCTTCTGGCAAAATAACCCGCATAAATTATCGATAGAAGAGCTGCTTTACGCATCAACACTTACCGAAAACGATGCCGAGAAAGAAAAAATTTACCAATATGCAACCGTTCATTTTCCACAAGATTATCGCGGATGGAACAACATGGCTACCGTGTATTTGAGACGTGGCGAGGTAAATATTGCCAAACAGGCGTTGGATAGAGCTTCGCTCCTTGCTCCCGCCGCTGCCGAAGTGAATGCAAATAACGCCCTGATAGCCCTAAACAATGGCGAAAACGAAAAAGCCAGGGAATTACTTGGCAAATCATCAGAAGCGAACAATCTGGACGCAATCATGGGATTATATTATCTGATGGATGGCAGTTACAACCGAGCAGTAGATGCCTTTGGCGATACCAAATCGAACAACGCGGCTCTTGCCCAACTGCTTACAAAAAACTATCAAGTGGCACAACAAACTCTCAACGGGATAGAAAACCCCGATGCCACCACTTATTATCTGCAAGCTATTTTAGCCTCCAGAACCGATAATTTAAGTAACGTAATTTCTAATCTGAAATCGGCAATAGAAAAAGATAAAGCTATGGCAAACAGAGCACGAAACGACCTGGAGTTTGCAAAATACAGAACCAACAAAGAGTTCATGGATTTGTTGAACTAACGACCGTTTTTTTTACTAACAAAAATGGGATGTGGTGTTTAAAGCTACATCCCATTTTTTTTGTGTAGAAAACATCAAAAATAAAAAATCTACCTTTTCTTACATCTTGTTCAAAAATAGTGTACTTTTGTTTTAAATAAATATTCAACAACTCGTATTAGTCATGATAAAATCTTTGAAGAATAAAATTTTTCTCAGTTTCTTACTCCTCATTCTGATGTTTGTAGCAGCGGGAATTATGTCAATTATTGAATTCAAGAAAATGGGAAACTCGGTAGATGAAGTTCTCACGAATAACTATCAATCTATCGAATCGGCAAAAATAATGCTTGACGCCGTAGAGCGAGAAGATAGTGGCGTATTGATGTGGCTTTTGGGAAACCGGAGAAAAGGGGAAGAGACCATCGTTGTTGCCGACACGCTCATGAAAAGCGCGTTGATAAAAGCTCGTGACAATATTTCGGAAACCAACGAGGAGCAACATATATTGCATATTGAAGAAGAATATGCCAAATTCAACACACTTGTTCATAAAATTATTGCCGATACAAACAGTACCGACCAAGGTTTTACTGATTATGAAACGGTGGCGAAAGATAAGTTTTTTAATACAAAAAATGCCATCAACCAGTTAATGGTACTCAACCAAAATCAGATGTACAAACAATCTACACTGATGAAAGAAAATTCGCAACGCGCCATGATGCCGGCAATTATTTCTATTATAATCGCGGTTATTTTTGCAGCCTTATTGTATATCTTTATTTCCATCTATTTTATCCAACCCATCCATCGTCTAATCAAAGAAGTGAAATTCTTCTATCCCGAAAAGAAAGAGATTAATGCCAAGATAAACTCAAACGACGAGATAAAAACGCTGGAAAACGAAATAAACCAACTAATCAGACGAAACAAATAAATTCTGTTTTCTTTAAAATCCTTTTTTCAAAATGAGAACCATAGCCATTGTAAAATATTTGGGATACGTGTTGCTGTTCAATGCTTTGTTTCTATTCATAGCGGCGGGCATATCACTTTCGTTGCACGAAAATTCATTCACACCACTTTTATATAGCGGCATTGTTTGTTCCATATTGGGTCTTTTTCCACAAATATTTATCGAGAAAATAGATGAAATTTCATTTCACGAAGGGATGGCAATCAGCGTTTTCGGTTGGATTCTGACCTGCCTGGCCGGTGCAGTGCCTTATTTTATGTGGGGTGGCGAGTTTACTTTTGCCAACGCCCTGTTCGAGAGTGTTTCGGGCTACACAACTACCGGTTCTACCATTTTGCAAGATGTGGAAGCACTAACCAAAGGAATGCTTTTTTGGCGTTCCTCCACCCATTTTATCGGAGGGGTGGGTATTATTCTTTTTGTATTGCTTATTTTACCCGACTCCAAAGGCGTGCGTACCAGCATCTATCGCAGCGAAGTTTCGGGTTTGTCGCTCATGAGTTTTAAGATGCGTGCAAAGCGCATCGTGCATATTATCAGCTTGGTTTATATCAGCCTCACGGTGTTACTCATCGCTCTTTTGTGGCTATTGGGCATGCCGTTTTTCGATGCCGTTTGCCACTCATTCGGAACCATTGCCACGGGCGGTTTTTCTACTAAAAACCTAAGCATTGCCTTTTACAACAACGTGTGGATTGAAGCTACGCTTACCGTGTTCATGTACCTGAGCAGCTTGCATTTTGGTATGCTGTTTTTAACTATTAGCGGTAGCAAAAACAATATTTTCACATCCAAAGTTATCAGAGCATATACGTTGGTTTTGCTCATTGGGATGGCGCTTGTTGCATGCAATTTGGTGTTAGAAGGAAATTATAGCTGGGGCAATGCATTTAGGCACGCGTCGTTTCAGGTAATGTCATTGGCTTCCACCACAGGCTCTGCCACGTTAGACACCGAAGTTTGGCCACTTTTTTCCAAAATAATTCTCATCTATTTCACGATACAATGTGCCATGGTTGGTTCCACCGGCGGCGGGATAAAATTTGACCGAATTTATCTGTTTTTCTCCTCGCTCAAATGGCGCATCAAACTCATACAACATCCGCAAGGCATTTATGTAACCAAAGTGAATGGTAATGTGATAACCCAAGAGTTGGAGCTGCAGACTATGGCATTTATCATTCTCTACATACTCATTTTCTTTGTCATAACCTTGTTATTGGCTGCCATGAATTTGGATGCCACAACGGCTCTCACGGCATCCATAACTACCATTGGAAATGTGGGTCCCGGTTTTGGCAAAATCAGTTCCTTGGCAAACTTCGGATTTATGCCCGATGCCGCCAAATATCTGCTCTCGGCAAATATGCTTTTGGGCAGATTGGAGATACTCAACGTGATTACATTGGTGGTTATTTTGGCAAAACGAAACCGGTAATTACATAGTAATCATTTGTTTTTTCTTATGTTTTTTCTTAAAACGGAATAAATTGGCGAAAGCCGAAAGGAAGAAAAATCACAAATATTTTTCCAACATTGTTTTCATTTCCGCTTGTAGTTTGCGGGCTTCTTCGCGCGATTTATCGGCAAAATGAACACTGCTATCGGCATAAATTATTCCGCGAGAGGAGTTTACCAATAAACCGCAGGTTTTGTTCATTCCGTACCGGCAAACCTCTTCCAGCGAACCGCCTTGCGCGCCAACGCCCGGCACCAAAAGAAAATGATTGGGTGCGAGTTTGCGAACGTCTTCAAACATTTTGCCTTGTGTAGCACCCACCACGTACATCATTTGCTCGTCGGTAGCCCAGGTTTGCGATGTGCGAAGCACTTTTTCGAATAATCGTTCGCCATTTTTATCTTCAATAAATTGAAAATCGTTCGAACCTTTATTGCTGGTAAGCGCAAGCAAAATTACCCAACGTTCGGGATACAAAAATGGTTTCACGCTGTCTTCGCCCATATAAGGCGCAACGGTAACGGCATCCAATTTCATTTCTTCGAAAAACGAACGAGCATACATTTCACTGGTATTTCCGATATCGCCGCGTTTGGCATCAGCAATGATAAATTGGTCGGGATAACGTTGTTTAATATAAGCCACGGTTTTTTCAAAAGCATGCCACCCTTTCAGCCCGGCACTTTCGTAAAAAGCCAGATTGGGTTTGTAGGCAACACAGTAAGGTGCAGTTGCATCAATAATGGCTTTGTTGAAAGCATAAATAGGGTCATCCAATTCCAATAGATGCGTAGGAATTTTCTTTAAATCAGTATCTAAACCCACACAAAGAAACGATTGTTTCTCTTTTATTTGGGCAAAAAGTTGTTCTTTTGTCATATAAATATTACAGTATTATTTTTCTTATATTTCAGCCTCTTTCATTCTTTCGGCATTTTCGCTCACAATAAGTTGGTCTATTACGCCCTGAATTTCGCCGTCCATAAATGCTGAAAGATTGTAAATCGTAAAATTGATTCTATGATCGGTAATTCTCCCTTGCGGATAGTTGTAGGTGCGAATTTTTGCCGAACGGTCGCCCGTGGAAACCATTGTTTTTCGGCGCGATGCGATATCCCCTTGACGTTTTGTCAGTTCAATATCGTAGAGTTTGGTGCGAAGCATTTGCATTGCCAATTCGCGATTTTGCAATTGCGAACGTGCCTGCTGACAAACCACAACAATGCCCGAAGGCTTGTGCGTAAGTTGTACTTTTGTCTCCACTTTGTTCACGTTCTGGCCGCCGGCACCGCTGGAACGGGCTGTTTGCATCTCGATATCGGCAGGATTTATTTCCACGTCAAATTCTTCTGCCTCCGGCAATACGGCAACGGTAGCAGCAGATGTGTGCACACGTCCTTGCGTTTCGGTTTGCGGCACGCGTTGCACCCGATGAACACCCGATTCATATTTCAACGTTCCATATACATCTGCTCCCGAAACGGTAAAAATAATCTCTTTGAATCCGCCGGCTGTACCTTCGGTAAAACTGCTTACTTCTGTTCGCCAACCTTTGCTTTCGCAATATTTTTGGTACATTTTGTACAAGTCTCCGGCAAAAATAGAGGCTTCGTCACCACCCGTGCCGCCACGAATTTCCATAATCACATTTTTGGCATCTTCGGGATCGGCAGGAATGAGCAACAATTTAATTTGCTCTTCCAAATCGGGGATTTTTTCCGAATTTTCAGACAATTCTTCATTTGCCATCGAACGAAGTTCGGCATCGTTTTCGCTACTAAGAATGGATTTGGCTTCATCGATGGAATTTAATGCCGATATGTATTGGTTGCGAACGGATATAATCTTCTCTAATTCAGCGTATTCCTTGTTTAGTTTCACGTAGCGATCCATATCGGCAATTACCGACGGGTCTGTAATTAATGTGCCCACTTCCTCGAATCGGGAAACCAGATGTGCTGTTTTTTGTAATAATGTATTTTCTGACATATAATTGGTCTTTTAGCGGTTAGCTTTAGGCTTTTGCCGTTGGCAGAGGGCTAAAATGTAGTTCAAGTTTTGTTTTTCGTAATAATTTTTTTGCCTTTTGAATTTAGGAATATACAAAATTGCCAAATTCACTTTCAATTATCAGTTGGCGAACGTCCGATTTTTCCACCCGTCCAACCACTTGTGCATCTACGCCAAACGATTTGGAAATTTCAATTATTCGTTGCGCGTGTTGCTCGGGCAGATAAATTTCCATCCGATGTCCCATATTGAAAACTTTGTACATCTCTTTCCAATCGGTTCCGGATTGTTTGTGAATCAAATCGAAGAGCGGGGGAATGGGGAAGAGGTTGTCTTTCACTACTTGAAGTCCATCGCCCAAAAAGTGCATAATTTTTGTTTGCGCTCCTCCCGAACAGTGCACCATTCCATGTATTTCACCTCTTAACTCGCTCAATATCTGCGATATAATAGGCGAATAGGTGCGGGTAGGGGATAGAACCAATTTTCCGGCATCCAGATTCAGATTTTCAATGGTATCGGTCAATTTCATTTTTCCAGAATAGACCAAATCAGCAGGGATGGAAGCGTCGTAACTTTCGGGATATTTTTGTGCCAAATAGTTGGCGAAAACATCGTGTCTGGCCGAAGTTAGCCCGTTGCTGCCCATGCCCCCGTTGTATTCTTTTTCGTAAGTTGCTTGTCCCGAAGAAGATAAGCCTACAATCACGTCGCCCGCCTGGATATTGGCATTATCGATTACATCGGCGCGTTTCATTCTGCAAGTAACCGTGCTGTCCACGATGATGGTACGCACCAAATCGCCCACATCAGCCGTTTCACCGCCGGTGGGATAAATATTTACGCCAAGCGACGACAATTCTTCGCACAATTCATTGGTTCCGTTTATGATAGCCGATATTACTTCGCCGGGAATCAGGTTTTTATTGCGTCCGATGGTGGACGACAGTAAAATATTATCGGTTGCACCCACACACAATAAGTCGTCCACATTCATTATCAGCGCGTCTTGCGCAATTCCTTTCCATACGGAAATATCGCCGGTTTCGCGCCAATACAGATATGCCAACGACGATTTTGTACCGGCACCGTCGGCGTGCATGATATTGCAATACAGCGGGTCGTTGCCCAAGTAATCGGGAATTATTTTACAAAACGCTTTCGGGAAAATTCCTTTATCGATATTCTTTATGGCATTGTGCACATCTTCTTTAGAGGCGGAAACTCCGCGCTGGTCGTAACGTTGATTTGTTGTCATAAATACGTAGAAAAAATATATTTGCAAAAGTAATAAAAAACCACGAATATTGCATCTTTATTTCCATAGTAATAAATTCCTATAATTACTATTATGTTTAATTGATTTCTCTTTATTCGTCAATTTTCAAGTCAAATAACCATATTATCATCAAAAAAAGTGGTACCCATTGGATACCACTTTCCTGTCAGTTTAAATATTGAAAAGCTATTAGAGACCTAATTCTGCTTCTACTTTTTTCAGTTCTTCTGATTTGTTTACACCTAACAGACTCAAGTTGTAATATACATTTCTGAGTTTCATCAGTGCTGCATCAATTTCTGTTTCAGAGGCTGATCTGTCGCGCAAAAGTTTGGTGTATTTCTCAAAATATGGAAGTGATTTTTGATAAAAATCAAGAACTACTTTATCGTTTTCTATCTGAACTTTTCTGTCTGTAACGGTTGTAGTTTTGTCTTTCAACTCTTGTGCTTGCAAAACAAAATTCACGCCCAACTGTTCCAATGCTCTTTCGCAATCAGGATTTTGTGCCAATGCTTTGTTATATTCTACTTCAGCAGCTTTGTAATCTTTTTTATCTGCCAAAAGAGCACCTTTTACCGAGTTTAGATCGCAAGCATTTGTTGGATCATTTTCAATAGCTTTATTCAAAAATTCCATGGCTTTAGCATTGTCTCCGCTTTGGATAAATACGTTTACCAAGTTAGGAATGAAATATCTGCTGCTTGGGAATTTTTCGGCTCCTTTATACAATGTATTCATGTAATTTACACTGTCTCCCAGTTGGATATATTCGCTGGCAGTTAGTTCATAAATTTCCATTTCTTTGTAGGTGCTGTTTTCGATAAATGGCTCATCAGCAGCCCTTTTAAGCATATTAAGTGCTCTGTTGTGGTCCTGATCAAGTATTGCAGAAATAATAGCATAATACTTGATAGTTTGGTAGGTAGAGTCAATCAAGAATGCGTTTTTTTCACCTGCAAACATTGGTAAAGTTGGGATTTCCCAATAATATTCGAATGCATCGGCAGCTTTTTTATACTCTTTTTGTTCATTAAAATAAACACCACCATTGATGAAAAAGGGTTGGTTTGTTTTTAATAATTCGGCAATATCTTTTCTGAATTTATTTTTTACCCGTCCTTTTTCATTTGGCAATTCGCCCAAAGAGTCAGCTTTCAAATATGGTTTGTAAGAATTGAGCAATCCATTGAATAATACATCTCTGTTGGTTTCTCTACCCAAAATTTCATTATCGCGTTCACTGTCAAAAGCTTTGAACTCGATGTCTGCTTTAATTTTCCATGTTTCCGGGTCATTAGCTGTTTCCGGGTTTTGGGTTGCTTGATTAATTAATGTACGAGCTTCTTGCAGGTCTTTGCTTCCCAATGCTCTTTTGGCTTCTTTCAATGTTGCTTTTTGTGCAAATATTGTACCTGTTGCCAAGATGGATACAATAGATAGGAATAAGATTTTTCTCATTTTGTTCATTTTTTAAGATTGTTTATTTAAATTCCTTTTTAATATTTTTGTTTATGCGTATTTGACATCAATAAAAATAAAAAGTTTAAAACAGTCTGCTAATTATCTACTTCCATATTTTCATTATTGATATCAATATCATTTTCTATTTGGAGCGAATCGTTTTCGTCTGTTTCATCGGCATTTACCTTACAAACGGAAGCAATTTCGTCGTTTCGTTTTTCCAAATTTATCAAACGAACGCCTTGTGTGGCACGTCCCATGATGCGAATATCGGAAATTTTCACACGTATAGTTATACCAGACTTGTTAATTATCATTAAATCATTTTCATCCGTTACACTTTTAATGGCTACTAACTTGCCGGTTTTTTCTGTAATATTCAGAGTTTTAACGCCTTTGCCTCCACGTCGGGTAATTCGGTAGATGGGTTCTCCATCCTCGTCATCGAGCATGGTGCGTTTTCCATAGCCTTGCTCGGAAACTACCAGCACGGATTCGCCCGAATCGGGGGTACCGCAAATCATACCAATTACATGGTCTTGACCATCTTCGTCTAACGTCATACCTTTTACTCCGGTTGCTGTACGTCCCATGGGTCGTACATCTTCTTCGAAGAAACGTATGGCCCGTCCGTTTCGGTTTGCCATGACAATATTGTTTTTTCCATTGGTCAGTCGGACGGATATTACTTGGTCGTCGTCGCGCAAACCGATGGCAATTACTCCGTTTTGGCGTGGACGTGAATATGCTTCCAACAATGTTTTCTTTATCACACCCTGACTTGTACAGAACAACAAATAGTGCGAGTTGATATATTCGGCATCATCCAGCGTGAGTACGCGCACAAAGGCGGTAATACTGTCGTCGGCATCGATATTGAGCAGATTTTGAATGGCTCGTCCTTTGGATGTTTTTGTGCCTTCGGGAATTTCGTAAACTTTCAACCAATAGCATTTTCCTTTTTGTGTGAAGAATAGCATATAGTTGTGGTTTGTAGCGGGATAGATATATTCTACGAAGTCTTCGTCGCGGGTTTGTGAACCTTTAGCCCCTACTCCACCTCGGTTTTGTGTTTTGAAGTCGATAAGCGGTGTGCGTTTAATGTAACCCAAATGTGAAATGGTTATAATCATTTCGTCGTCGGAATAAAAATCTTCTGGATTCATATCTTCTGCCGAGAAGATAATTTCTGAACGACGTTCGTCGCCAAATTTGTCGCGTATTTCTATCAATTCTGTCTTGATAATTTCCATACGCAACTCCTCGTTGTTGAGAATATTGTTGAGATGTTCTATCAGTTTTTGTATCTCTTCAAACTCGGCTCTGAGTTTATTTTGCTCCAATCCGGTAAGTTGTCGCAAACGCATTTCTACAATTGCACGCGATTGTATCTCAGATAGTTCGAATCGTTCCATCAAGTGTTGGATTGCCTCTTGCGGAGTACTCGATCTACGTATAATGGCAATGACTTCGTCTATATTGTCCGAAGCAATAATTAGTCCTTGTAATATGTGCGCACGCTCTTCGGCTTTGCGAAGTTCGTATCGGGTACGGCGAACAACTACATCGTGTCTGTGTTCCACAAAGTATGCAATCATTTGCTTCATGTTGAGCATTTGTGGACGTCCTTTTACCAGCGCGATATTGTTTACGCTGAAGGAAGATTGCATTGCCGTGAGTTTGTACAATTTGTTGAGTACCACATTGGCATTTGCGTCGCGTTTCAAATCGACAACGATTCGCATTCCTTGGCGGTCCGATTCATCGTTCACGTTTGAAATTCCTTCTATTTTTTTCTCGCCAACCAAGTCTGCTATGTGGCTGATTAGGTCTGCTTTGTTTACCAAATAGGGAATTTCGAAAACCACAATTTTGTCGTGTGTTTTACCCGATTCAATTTCGGCTTTGGCTCGCATTACAATTCGTCCACGGCCTGTTTCAAAAGCTTCTTCCACACCTTTGTAGCCATAAATATAGGCTCCGGTTGGGAAATCGGGTGCCTTTATGTAGTGCATCAAACCTTTTGTATCTATCTCGTTGTCATTAATATAGGCTATGATTCCGTTTATCACCTCAGTTAGGTTGTGCGGTGCCATATTGGTTGCCATACCCACGGCAATACCCGATGCCCCGTTTATAATCAGGTTGGGTATGCGTGTTGGCAAAACGGTTGGTTCTAAAAGCGTATCGTCGAAGTTATTTTGGAAATCTACGGTTTCTTTGTCTATATCGCGCAGCATCTCTTCTGCCAATTTATTCAACCGAGCTTCGGTATAACGCATTGCCGCGGGACTGTCGCCGTCAACACTTCCCATGTTTCCCTGACCGTCAACCAACATATAGCGCATGCTCCATTCTTGGGCAAGGCGCACCATGGCGTTGTAAACCGACGAGTCGCCGTGTGGGTGAAATTTACCCATTACCTCCCCTACAATACGTGCCGATTTTTTGTAAGGCTTGTCGGAGGTGTTTCCCAATTCGGACATTCCGAACAGGATGCGTCTGTGCACGGGTTTAAAGCCATCGCGCACTTCGGGCAAGGCGCGTGATACGATAACGGACATCGAATAATCGATATACGCCGATTTCATTTCATCTTCAATATTTATCTTGATGATTCTGTCTTCTTGGTTGGTCATATAAAAACTGATTTATTACTTCGCTTGCAATTATTAACTGATTGTGTTTTAATAGATTGATTGCAAATTTATTTATTTTCAAAATATTCTACTAAGGTATAGCTTTTTCGTGATTTAACAAAAAATTATCGGGTAAAAAATCATGATTATTGTCCCGGATTAATTTTTTTTAACGTGAGTTCGATATTAGATTTTTAACTGAAAATAATTGAAATTCAATAAGGTAATAAGGTTGAAGATCACGATGAGTTACAATGATACTAAGGTCGTTTTTAGATAATAAGGTTTTTAGATAAAAAAGCACCTTATTTGTATTTTTCTCAACCTTCGTAGAAATCAACGTGTGATATAACAGAACCTTATTAACTTATATGTAATATAATAACAGCATCGTTTTATATCGAACTCACGTTTTTTTTAGGTTTTATCGTCCTACCCGATTTTGCAATAAAAAAGCCCGAAGAAAATTGTAATTGTTTCTTCGGGCTATATTCGCTCAGACAGATACATTGCATGTATTAAGGTCGTCCAATAAGCATGATGGACAATAGTATCAAGTAAGCCATTGGTTTAATGAACAGTTTATACTTTGAAAAAAAAAGATTCTGAGGTTACTTTTCCTTTACCTAACGCAAGAAATATTGAACGTGCAAGCAACCATCCGCCCAATCCTATAAAAAGGTATAAAGACAGCGTGTTTACTATTTCGATATTGTTTCTTGACGCTACAATGATTAAACTGATGTACAACATAGCGTTAGAAATATCACTCACAACTCTATCTGTAAATATATTTTTCATACAAATAAAATGTTTAGAAATATACTTTTAATAATGTTATTTTGAAAAATAATTAATTCCCTTGTCCGTGACAGTTTTTGTATTTTTTACCACTTCCACAAGGACATGGGTCGTTTCTACTAATTTTTTTCTCTACCCGAATTGGCTCCAGTTTGCGTTGTTCGCGCTGTTGTGGCATATTTTCGCCGGTGTTGGCGTTTTCGTATTCATCTTTTTGGGTGCGATATTTGCTGTAATCGGTTTTTTTGTCGGGTGCAGCTTGACGCACATCTTGCGGGTCGCGCAAAGGAATTTGTCCCCGCATCAAGATGGATACTGTTTTGGAGTTCACATCGTTAACCATCTGTTTGAACAAGTTGAACGACTCTAGTTTGTAAATCAACAACGGGTCTTTTTGTTCGTAACTTGCGTTTTGAACCGAGTGTCGCAGTTCGTCCATTTCGCGTAGGTGTTCTTTCCAATCTTCATCAATGGTGTGCAACAATATCGATTTTTCAAACGATTTTACCAATGCTTTCGAGCCGGTTTCGTAAGCTTCTTGCAGATTGGTAGAGATATTGTACACTCGTTTGCCATCGGTAATCGGAATCAAAATATTTTGATACATCGCACTTTGGTTTTCATACACATCTTTTATAACTGGTTGTGCAATTTCTGCCAACTTGTCGGTTTTGCGTTTGAATCCGGAAATGGCTTTTTCAATCACTTTTTGTGCCTGTACATCGGTTTTCATATCTTTCATCTCGCTTTCCGAGAAAGGAATATCTACTGCCATTACACGGAACAGGTCGAATTTCAAATTTTCGTAATCGCCATCGTTTATCTCCACCACGTTTTTAGCGGTTTCGCTAATCATATTGGCAACATCCATTTCGATACGTTCGCCAATGAGGGCGTGGCGACGACGTTTGTAAATTACTTCGCGCTGCGAATTCATTACATCGTCGTACTCCAGCAAGCGTTTACGAATTCCGAAGTTATTTTCTTCTACTTTTTTCTGGGCGTTTTCAACCGATTTATTCAACATGCTGTGCTCCAATACGTCTCCTTCTTTGAAACCCATTCTATCCATCAATCCGGCGATACGTTCTGTTGCGAAAAGTCGCATCAAATCGTCTTCGAGCGATACAAAGAAAATGGATGAACCGGGGTCGCCTTGACGTCCGGCACGTCCGCGCAACTGGCGGTCTACCCGACGGCTTTCGTGCCGTTCGGTTCCTATGATTGCCAAACCGCCGGCATTTTTCACTTCATCGGTCAGTTTGATATCGGTTCCACGTCCTGCCATGTTGGTTGCAATGGTTACCATGCCACGTTGTCCGGCGTTGGCTACAATTTCAGCCTCACGTTGGTGTAACTTGGCATTCAGCACGTTATGTTTTATTTTTCGCAAAGTGAGCATTCGGCTCAGCAATTCGGAGATTTCTACCGATGTTGTACCCACCAAAACCGGACGACCTTTGGATACTATGCTTTCAATCTCTTCGATTACAGCCGTATATTTTTCGCGTTTGGTTTTGTATATTCTGTCATTCATATCGTTGCGCACAATGGGGCGATTGGTAGGAATAACCACCACATCCAGTTTGTAGATGTCCCACAACTCG
>CAZVWS010000002.1:80509-115224 GCA_964631255.1 uncultured Dysgonomonadaceae bacterium
TTCTGTTTCGGCAGTACCGGTCATACCTGCCAATTTGTTGTACATCCTGAAATAGTTTTGCAAAGTGATGGTGGCAAAAGTTTGTGTTGCCGCTTCTACTTTCACGTGTTCTTTTGCCTCGATAGCTTGGTGCAATCCGTCGGAGTAGCGACGTCCTTCCATGATACGTCCGGTTTGCTCGTCCACAATTTTCACTTTGTTATCAATAACTACATATTCGTCGTCTTTTTCAAACAAAGTATATGCTTTCAGCAATTGGTTCACCGTGTGAACTCGTTCCGATTTGATGGCATAATTTTGCAAAAGTTCGTCTTTTTGTGCGGCTTTCTCTTCGTCGGAAGCACTTATATTGTCGAGTTCTGCCAGTTGCGATGCAATATCAGGGAGAACGAAAAACTGCGGGTCGTCTGATTTTCCGGTCAAAAGGTCGATTCCTTTTTCGGTAAGCTCTATGCTGTTTTGTTTTTCATCAATCACAAAATACAACGGGTCTGTAACAATGTGCATATTGCGCGATTGCTCTTGCATGTAAAATTCTTCGGTTTTCAGCATCGTGGCTTTTACACCTTGTTCGCTCAAATATTTGATAAGTGGTTTGTATTTTGGCATACCTTTGAACGAGCGGAAAAGCAATAAAGCGCCCTCTTCTTGTTCTTTTTTATCGTCGGAAGCCATTTTGGCTTTGGCATCGGCAAGCAATCGGGTTGTCAGTTCACGCTGTGCTTTTACAACTTGCTCTACACGAGGACGGTAAACATCAAAAAGTTGGTCGTCGCCTTTTGGCACAGGTCCCGAAATAATGAGAGGAGTTCTCGCGTCGTCAATCAATACGGAGTCCACCTCATCCACAATGGCATAGTTGTGCATGCGTTGCACCAAATCTTTTGGCGACACTGCCATGTTGTCGCGAAGATAATCGAAACCAAACTCGTTATTTGTTCCAAATGTAATATCTGCTTCGTATGCTTTACGACGTGCGTCGGAATTGGGCTCGTGCTTGTCGATACAATCTACCGACAACCCGTGAAACATGTAAATTGGCCCCATCCATTCGGAGTCACGTTTGGATAGATAATCGTTCACCGTAACCACGTGTACACCTCTGTGTGTGAGCGCATTCAGAAATACAGGAAGAGTTGCAACCAAGGTTTTACCTTCCCCTGTTGCCATTTCGGCAATTTTTCCTTGGTGTAACACCACACCTCCAAAAAGCTGCACATCGTAATGTACCATATCCCATTTTATCTCATTACCACCGGCAACCCAATGGTTGTTATAGATGGCTTTGTCGCCTTCAATTCGCACAAAATCGTGTGTTGCAGCCAAATCTTTGTCAAAGTCGGTAGCTGTTACAACAGTTTCTTCGTTTTCTTTGAATCTTTTGGCAGTTTCCTTCACGATGGAATATGCCTCGGGCATTATTTTTTCTAAGGTTTTTTCCAGTTTGGCGGTAATCTCCTTTTCCAGCTTATCTATCTCATTCCAAACAGATTCTCTCTGTTCTAACGGAATTTCTTCGATACCGGATTTCATCTCTTCGATTCGTGCATTTTCTTCTACAACGGAGTCCGAAAGTTGCTTTTCCAATTCTTTGGTTTTTGCACGAAGTTCGTCGTTCGACAATTTTTCGATAGCAGCGTATGCCTCTTTGATTGTGTTCACGACAGGATTTATCGCGTTCAAATCTCTTGTGGCTTTGTTTCCAAAAATTTTGCTTATAAATTTATTGAATCCCATATTTTCTATTTTTTATTTACTCCATTTTGTTGAACGAATGAAGTCTATTTTATTTGTTTACTTTATTATTTTATTTGTAGAAATATTTTTTCTTATTCTTAGGTTTGCAAATTTAAAAAAGTTCTTTCAATATCTTTGCTTTTGCAGCGTTGGGAGCTCTGATACGAAGCCTGTGCGAAATAGTTGGTGCTATATCTGTGGCATCAATTGTTCTATCTATTCTTTTTGCCGGAATGCCATTTCCAAAAAAGAAAACCGGCGCATTTATCGCGTTATTGCGCACTCGTTCTTCTTTTTGGGTACTGTTCTCTTCCACAATATTCCACCCGGGTTGCAGTTCGATAAACAAATCGCCCGAAATCTCTTTGTAATAGCCGTTTCTGTATCTTTGTGTATTGCCGTTGTAGGCTCCGTGCATCATTTGATAAGAAGTAATAACATCTTGTATTCCTGCCGATTGAACCAGAAATTCTGCCGATTTTCGTTGCATTTCAATGAAATCTACCTTGCGGTCTTCAATCAATTTGTGGTCGAAAAAAAGTTGCGAATCGTAGTATTTGCTTACCCATTGATGTCTTCCATAGAGTGCCATTAAGTACATATTGAGCAGCGAAACGCTTCTGTCGGGGTAGAAATTACCTGCCGATGTTGTCATATCTGCCGGAATAATCTCTTGCTCGTTAAAGTATCCGGTGGAAACAACCAGAATGAGCGTATTATTTAACCCAACCGATTTATCGATGGTGTCAATAAAATCGGCAAGTTGTTTATCCAACTGATAATAAATATCTTGAATCTCGACTGAATAATTTTTATCCAACGCATTTTCGTAATTTCCGGCATACAATGTCAATGCCAAAAAGTCAGGATTTAGTCTTGTTCCCAATGAATTGGATTTTAAAACTTTTTTGGCTAAATCAAAAATCTCGCCATTTACCATTGGAGATTGTTTAAACAGGCGGATGCTATTTTTTTTATCAGAACCAAAAAAGTGCTGAAAATTATACAAGTTTTTGGTGTATGGAAATGCGTTGAATTTTTTTACATCCAAAGCCGGTCGCCAACTGAACTGCCCGATTCGTTTGCTGAGCGATTCCGAACCACGATTTTGTTGTTCTATAACGGGTTGTTTTTGTTTGTAAAACGTGGTTGTAGCCCAGTTTCCCGAAACATCATCTATCCAAAATGCGCCATTGGCAGCATGACCGCCCGATGCCAGTGCTTGCGAAGCGTGTGGTGCAAAAGCAAACACATCCGACTGTCCGCCGGAGGCGATTTTCAGTTCGTCGGTTATGGTGGATGTTCGAATGGCAAGTGGCGATAAGCGTGTGGAGGTGGAATAGCCGGAATAATTATCGTCGCTGTAAATAGAAATCTCGTTTTTCTCTTTCGGGTTGTACCTTTTTTCTGCAACAATGCCGTGATGTGACGGGTTTGCCCCTGTAAATAAAGTGGTTATTGTGGATGCTTTGTCCAGACTTGGAAAATCGAACTGCATATCGGTGTAAACCAAGCCACCGTTTTGTAGCCTTTTGAATCCATCCTCGCCAAATGTATGTCCAAACAATTCCAGATAATCGCCTCGTAATTGGTCTATGGTAATGGCTACCACCAACTTGGGCATGGTTTGGGTTGTTTGTGCATGGAGCGAAGTCAGCGTGAAAAGTGCCACAAATGAGGATAATATTCTAATCATTGGGTGTATATCAAAGTCTCTAGTTTTTAGCTTGCAAATATTGTGCTAAAAAAATCACTGCCCCCACCCCGCTTTCATATATCTGGACGAAACATATCGTTTGTTGGATAATGTTTTTCTGCGTGATATAAAAACATTCATCCCCGAGCGAATCCACAAACTCATTGAAAATGGGATAGTTGCTAATGGCATTTTTTGGGGTATCCACCACCAAAAAAGCAGAAAGAGCGTTAAGGTTACAAAGTTAATAAAATGATAGATATTTACCACTTTTTTTGCAGGTTTTACCCAAAATAAAATGGCAAAAAATAATGCAAAAAAGTTCATCCAAACAAAATTCCAATTGGATCCGGTTGCCGGATGTTCCGAGAAAAACATCATGAAGAATAGTATCGAACCACCAATTCCAACAATGGAAAAAAGCAAGGTATCGTATATTTTTGTCAGCCTTGTTCTACTCCATTTGATATACTGATGAACCGATAGCAACAAGGAGAGTAAAAACAATGCGAATGCTATATATATAGGAGAAAATACAGACCATTCGCGTCCTTTCTTTTCACTCTTATCTTCCTTGATAACAAGCTCTTTGCTTTTTACAATGGGGTAAGATACCGAATCGTTTCTCACAACGGTGGTTTCATCTAACGAGTGCATCAAATAGGCGGGAATAAACATCTTTTCGCGTAGCGAAATTGCCCGGTCTGCTTCGCTTCCAACAATTAAATCGATACCAAATTTCATCCATGGATGCGAGTTGACACACTCGTGAATTAAATCGCGAAATGTTTGGGTTTTCTTATCGGCAGGATAGATAATGTTGCCTTCGGTATATTCTTCGATCAAATCGCGCGGACGAGTAACACAGTTGTCGAAAAGATAGTTGTAACGGTATTCTCTGTTTTCAGGCAAATGATTGATATATAATGCTTCCCATATTTTTTGTTTTTCGCTTTGTGTCAGATTGAGTTCCTGTTTTATAACTTCCACTCTTTTACTACCATAATCTCGCAAAAAATGATTTAAATCGGTTATACCGAGAATATAATCGGTTTTGCCACGCATGAAGTTGTAAATAAAATGTGGTTGTGTAGGATCGAAAAATCCATAATTGAAAACAACATCTAAGTTGGTAGAATCATCTTCTACATACAGAGCCGTGTGCCCAAAAAGCGCGTAAGCTGCATCATCCCAAGAGGCGGCCGTCATCAAGCTGACTTTTGCACTGTCGCTGAGTTGTAAGATTTGCGCCTGCAGCGAAATAGTATATAAAAATACGAAAAATAAAATAATGGTTTTCTTCATAAAACACTATTTTTTAATTGAAAACAGGCTACAAATATAGTCATAAAAGATTATTTCAACGGATTTTCTAATATTTTCCACAAAGGATAGCTGATTTTAATTCCGAAATTGTGGTATCTGAAATCGGCAAAACCGGCAAACACGCCTACCCGAATCAAATTAGAAAACCCAATGCTATAACCACCTTCCAAATAAAAATTCTGATTTTCTGTAATCAAACTATGTAAATGTATGCCTTCGTCGAACAGAAAATGCTGTAAAAATGGCAGATTTTTCAAAAGCAGATATTGCGATTGGTAATTGAAATGATTTTCTATCCACCATTTTTGCGAAAAATAATATGCAGGTAGCGTACTGAAACTACGGTTAAATGTATTTGCAGTGAAGAGCATCCGGTTGTTTGCAAAATATTTAAAATCGTGGATAAACAGATTTTTATTTGACAGAAAAACACCTCCCGATAAAGAGTAATCTATTGATTCGAAAGGAGATAAACTTACATTCTGGTCAATTCCAAACGAGAGTCGACTAAAAGATGGCGCAATCGCGGTTTTGTGTCCGATACCTTTTTTAAACAGCACAGAAAATGTAGGATACTTGCTTGTTACATAAGTTTTTGCTCCATCTTGCAATCTATATCTGTAAAATGGTGTGTATTCTAAACCGAGTGTAACAATGCTTACCGATTGATTGGGGTAATTTAACCCATCAAACGGTGTATTATTCTGAATATCTTTTCCAAAAAGATTATAAGTTGTGGCTATTTGCAAAGACGAACGTTTATCGTATTCAATGGCAGTATAGAGTTGTAAACCATTGGCAATGTAAATTTTATTCTCAGCTTTTATAAATCTACTATCGTAGAAATGGATAAAATTATTCCCATACGCGAGCGAAGTATAGGCATTCATGAAACGCGATTCACCATTTTCTGCATTTATATCGCGCGATTTATGCCCCACCGACAAACTAAATTCGCCCAACATCATAGGTGCGTAGTTCAAAGATGTTTCTACTTGCCACAACAACTTGTTGCGTGCAGTGGCATAATAGAAAGAAGGTGTAAGAGAAAAGTTGCGGTTTTTCTTGTAGGCATAATTCAAATCAAAAGTTTGCCCCAACCAAAATCCATCTACGAAATTGTACTCTTTGACTGCCCCTACCAGACCGTTGATACCAATCGATACTTTTTTATTCATCTGCCACATACCACCTTGAATAATTTTCCCAAACACGTTTTCGGGGTTTGATTTTTCTAAATAATAGATGGTTCGTTGTTGCGATTTTTTAGCATCCACAGAGTCTTTTGAAAATAAGGAATCTTTTAAAATATAACTATTTATCTCATCTTCGCGAAGTGGAAGTTCACGTATTTTCTCCCAATAATTGTTGTCTTTTTCCCATGCAAGTGTGTCTACTTCCATTTTCACTTTTTCGGTAGTTTTTATCTCTAACGACTCCCTACTCTCTTTTATCTCTTGCGGCTCAACCGTTCTGCCAATTAATTTTGCCATTCGGTAAGATTCTTTAGTAGAGAGTTCTTCTTTATTGGATAGCTTTTCTATTTCGCTCCAAATATTTTGTTGCTTGGGCGATATTTTTTCTTCCGGATAGATAACATTTTCTCCTACTATTTCAGTATCGGCAACAATCGGCATTGGTTTTTTATCAATCGACACTTTGTTGTATTTCATCGATGCAAAATAATTGACCGAAGCACTCATCCCCATTATATTCATCTGCATTGATATATCATACGTTGTTGGCAAAAAAACTGAAGGTTTTACCGCGTGGTAATTGATTTGATACCGCATTTTTGAACCCATTTGGCTTAAATGCAAATCGGCAGCATAAATATTCCACGTGTTTTCTAAAACGTAGATGTAACCGGAGTAGAGGTTCGGGTTGTTTTTGCGAGGAATTACTTTTATTTTATTTATTACGTAATCAGTTTGGTAATCCACATCCTCCAGTTTGTAGGCGTAATAACGAAATGCGCCATTGGCAAGCGGCGAAATGCGACCGTTGAATTTGGATTCGTATATACTGGAAGTAGTGATGCTTAAACCCTCCGACACTTTGAACTCGTTGGGAATGGAGCTTTTAAGTGCGATTACCTTTTGCTCGTATTTCTCGGGCGATGTGTAATGTATTTTGCTTTGCGACTCCATTATCAAAGGTTTGCCAATGAGCGTATTGAAATCTATCTGGTCTTTTTTCGTCTCTTTTGCAATCGCTTTTTTTATGATTTTAGGAATTTTATTTATTGTGAGACCTCCTTTGATATAAGCCTCGGATTGGTATTCCTTGATTTGGTACCGATAATAAGGAGCGTAGGCAATGGCTTTGCGCATAATTCTGTAGGCCGGATCTTCCTTGCCGGGATAAATCACCACCTCGCGAAGCATATAGGACGATTCTTTCAGTTCGATTTGAACAGTCTGGTTTTCGTCGCTCATCACGATGCTTTTCTTCAGGCTTTCATAACCTAGCGAACGAAATTCGCAGGTGTATGTTCCTTTGTCTAAGTTTGTTTGAAATTCGCCAAAGTCGTCGGTAACAATTCCTTTTGCCAGCTCGTAAATATACACGGTGGCATTGGGGAGGGGTTCTCCTTTTTTATTGATAACGTATCCTTTCAGCTGTTGCGCTGGCAAATTGACTGCAAAAAATAGCATACCAATTACCAAATAAATGATGTGTTTCATAATAGGGTTCGCTTGTTTCTGAATATGAGAAATGTGGTTTATAAATACAAAGGTATTATCTTTAGTTGTAAACAAAAAGAATTCGCATTGGAATATCCATGAATCTGAAGCAGAAAAAATAGATGAAAACTTTTTTTTGACACAAAAAAAGCGATGAATTATTGTAAATCACCGCTTTATATCATCAAATATAAATGATATTTATTTTTTCTTACGATCGCCGTAACGGCTCATGAATTTGTCAACGCGACCGGCTGTATCCACCAATTTTTGTTTTCCTGTGTAGAAAGGGTGCGAAGAACTTGTGATTTCAAGTTTTACTAATGGATAGGTAACTCCTTCAATTTCAATTGTTTCTTTTGCATTGACGGTGGAACGCGAAATAAAGATTTCATCGTTAGACATATCCTTAAAAACTACCGGACGATAATTATTTGGATGTATTTCTTTTTTCATTTTAGTAATATGTTTGTTTTCGTTTTTTATTATCACTCAATTTTCGGAATGCAAAGATACAATAAATGATTAAATTAAAAAACATATATCAGAAATATTTTTCAAATAGGGCAAAATGTAGGATTAAATAGCATTAAAAAATGTGGTTTTCTACTGACGACGTTTAATAATACACAAATTCGATAATTATTGTGTTAAAATATTTTCTCGGAAAAACGGAAATAGAATTATTTTTATATTTTTGCCGTTAGATTTTGAAACGAATATTTGAACAGAACTAAATAATATAGTAAAAAAGCTCCATTAAAACTTGTTTGTTAAACATTTTTTTGGCGTTTTTTGAAGATATAAAATGGATTATCCGAAATTGCGTTTGAGGTTTTGTATTTCTTTAGATAGAAATGAAACAAAAATACAAACTGTATGTTATAAGTTTTAATACCTGGTATAAATTTTTGCATTTTAAAAAAATCAACAGCATCAATAATTAAATCACATATATATAATGTGTGTAAGTCGTAATATTGTAATCACATAATAAAATCACCAAACAAATTAAATCAATGAAGAAAATCAAATTATTATTTCTTACGGCACTGTTGTGTGCCTTTGTACACCAAGCAACGGCTGTACCTGCTTATCCATTCCCGATTGTGGTAAATCAACCTGATGGTACCTCAATCACGGTAATGATGAAAGGAGATGAATTTCATCACTATTATCTTACCGAAGATGGATATTTGATAACCAAAGGAGAAAATGACATATTCAACTATGCCAGAATAAATCAAAACGGAGATATTATAGATACCGGCATCAAAGCAAATGATGTAAGCAAAAGATCGGCTGCTGAAAGCATGCAGATTGCTAATTTCAGAAAAAATCCTGATTTCAGCAAAACAAACGAATTGATGCGTGCAAAAAGAAGCTCAAATGTACTTCCAAATCCATCTAAATTCCCAACAACAGGCTCTCCTCGTTCATTGGTAATTTTGGTTGAATTTTCGGATGTAGATTATGTTGTTCAAAATCCGTTGCAATCATTCACCAACTTGCTAAACCAAGAAAATTATAGTGCAAACGGTGGCACCGGTTCTGCTGCAGATTATTTTCGCGTTGCATCCAATGGCGAGTTTACTCCCTCGTTCGACGTGATAGGTCCTTATAAATTACCCGGCTCAATGAGCAGTTACGGAGGCAATGACAACCATGGAAACGACAGAAATCCTACAGGCATGGTAGTAGATGCTTGTCGTTTAGCCGATGAAGACGGACTCGATTTTACTATTTATGATACCGATGGCGATGGCAGATTGGACAACGTATTCATTTATTATGCCGGATACAACGAAGCTGAAGGTGGAGGCGCAAACACAGTTTGGCCACACCGCTGGATGGTAATTCCGGGTGCTACTTACTCCGGAACTACTGCTTCTGTTACTTTTGATGGTAAAAGATTATTTGACTATGCTTGTACTTCCGAACTAAAAGGAAGTTCAGATACAAGAATGTGCGGAATTGGTACTTTCGTTCATGAATTTGGACACGTGATTGGGTTGCCCGACTTTTATGCTACCAACGGTGCAAACCACCACACCCTATCTTTTTGGGACGTGATGGATGCAGGTCCTTATTTGAACGAAGGAAGAACACCTCCTACCTATAACTCTTTCGAGCGTTTTAGCCTGGGATACTTGACCCCTACTCTAATCACTTCTGATCAAGACTTGACTCTCAATTCGCTTATTTCAAGCAATGAGGCATATCTTGTTTCGTCAACCGAAACACACAATCTCATTGCGAATAACCCTTTCCCAAAAGAATTCTTCATGCTCGAAAACAGACAAAAAACTAGTTTCGATGCCTTTTTACCCGGTCATGGCATGTTGGTTTTTAGAGTGAATTATAATGCCCAAGATTGGAACAATAACTCACCAAACAACGTATTCAACAGAATGGGACTCGATATTATTGAAGCCGACGGCATAGCAAGTATTCAAACACTTCCCGGCGATCCATTCCCCGGATCATTTAATATCAATAATTATGAATTCTATCTGCGTAACGGTTCCAGAATTTATAAAGAAGCAAGAGATATTGTTGAAGCAAACGGTGTCATCAATTTCTCGTTTCGTAATATCAACCAAAACTTTGGAACTCCCGACGTGCTGATAACCGAAGTATATGGAGCCGGTGGAAACAGCGGTGCTACTTTAAAAAATGACTTTATCGAGCTTTTCAACAACACACAAGAAGGTAAAGATATCAGCGGATGGAGCATCCAGTACTATGCTGCAACTGCAACAGGTAAGGCAACGGCAAGCAATACATTTGTTTTCCCTGCAAATACCATTATTCCACCAAGAGCTCACTACCTCATACAATGTGCAGCAGGAGTGGGTGGCACCGAAGATTTACCTGCTCCCGACGCGGTATCAAGCTTAGGACTTGGCGGTACAGTGGGTAAGGTAATCTTATACAAAACTTCCGAATTGCAAACTATCAGCAACTTGCAGTCTATCATAGAAAATGCTAATTTTGTAGATTACGTGCCTTATGGCGCAAGCGCTGTACCGATTTGGACTTCGGCTATGGATCAATTATCTAACGCTACCTCTGCTTCCAGAATTTTGGATGTTAATAAATATACATACACACAAAATATTGGAAACGACTTTAGAGCAGTAGCTCCCAATCCATCCAACACGAGCAATGTTATTTCCGGAATTTTTGCCAATCAAATGGAGAATTTAACAGCTTACGCATCTAACGGGCTGGTAAACTTTTCGGCAGAAGAGGGCGAAAAAGTGGAAATCTACAACACGATGGGTCAAAACTTGCACCGTTCAGTAGCAACAGGAGGAATCAACGAAATTGCTATTGATACAAAAGGAATTCTTATTGTGAAAGTCGGCAATAAAGTTGCTAAGGTAATGATGAAATAAATTTTCATGGCATGGCAAATCGATAAGATTTGTATCAACATACATTAAACAATCCGGGCAGAGAAGTTAAATCTTTTCTGCCCGTTTTTTTTGTATAAGACACTTTTATCGGACAGCAATATTTGCAAATACACTAACTGCACGCAACAAATAAAAAACAACAATTATTAGGTTCGTAACAGAATAATTATATACCTTTGCATCACAGAATTTTTGGTTATACATATTTCTTATTTTTCTGCGAAGTATGTATTGAAAAGGGAATCAGGTGCAAATCCTGAACAGACCCGCTGCTGTAATAGCCTCTTTTTTTTATCGCACCTCTTTCGGATGGTTGTAAAAAAAGGAAAACCGTAATAAAAATACTCAACACCACTGTTCCAATTAAGTGAATGGGAAGGTTTTGCGGTGTATAAGCTAAAGTCAGAAGACCTGCCAAAATTCACAATAAGTTAAATAGCTTTCGGGGGAAAAGAGCTTGAAAACGACACGCGAATATCTTATCATCCATTTGTACTTTCGTGCCTAATTTTCAGATTTCTTTGCCGAATAACTAATCTCGGTAATAGATGAATTTTTTCAAAATATCTCTCTTTGTTTCTTTGCTTTTTGCAAGCAAAACATGGGTGCTATCGCAAAATGTAGCCGATAGTTTGGATTTGCCAACTGTGGTTGTTACTGCCAATTATTTGGATTCAGAAATACGTTCCACCGCACCTTTACAAATTCTTACCCGAAAAAAAATTGAGAATTTGAACGCATTGCAACTTTCGGATGCTGTCAAGTTTTTTTCGGGCGTTTCGGTAAAAGATTATGGTGGCATTGGCGGACTAAAAACCGTATCGGTTCGTAGTATTGGAGCCAATCACACGGCAGTGAGTTACGATGGAATACGTGTGAACGACAGCCAAACCGGACAAATAGATATTGGCAGATTCTCATTAGACAATGTAGATGTTATCTCGCTAAGTAACGGACAAAGCGACAATATTTTTCAACCGGCGCAAATGTTTGCTGCCGGTGCTGCACTGCACATTAAGTCTTTACGTCCCACATTTAAGAATCAGAAAAAAACGAGTGGCAAGATTGCTTTTAAGGCAGGCTCTTTCGGGTTAATAAACCCATCGGCACGCATTGCCCGTAAAATAAATAACCAGCTGGCTTACACAGTTTCGGGAGAATATCTTGGAGCACATGGCGAGTATCCATATATTTTGGATTATGGTTTTAGTGGGGTGGATAGCACTTCGCATGAAAAAAGAAAAAATACCGATGTGAAAAATATTCGATTGGAAGGTACTCTGTTTGGCGATTTTTCTGAAAACGACCATCTGGAGGCAAGTTTCTACTACTATCAGTCAAACAGAGGTTTACCCGGAGCCACTATATTTTATAACACGGAAAACTTCTCATCACAACGTTTGTGGGACAATACTTTTTTTGTTCGTTCCAATTATCGCAAACAGTTTTCTAATTTATGGACGGGTCAAGCCAATATAAAATATAACAGAGGTAAATTAAAATATCTTGACCCTACCTATCTAAATGAAGAAGGCAAGGATGAGAATAATTATTTACAACAGGAGTGGTATGGCTCGGCATCGGTTTTGTATCGTGCATTCGACAATATTTCTTTCTCTGCATCAAGCGATCTCTCTTATACCACATTAGATGCCGACACGTACCAATATGCATATCCATCGCGCTTAACATGGCTTTCGGTGTTAGCAGCAAAATATGTAAACGATTATTTGCTTGCCACTACCAATGTGCTATCCACAGTGGTAAACGAGAGAGTAGAAACCGGCACACCGGCAAAAAATTATCGCCAACTGTCACCTTATGCAAGTATTTCAGTAAAACCGTTTGCCGATACAGATTTGCGGTTTCGTTTTTTCTACAAACATATCTTTAGGATGCCCACTTTCAACGATTTGTATTATTCTCGCATAGGAAATCCAGATCTCGTTCCCGAAAAAACAGACCAATTTAATGTAGGAATAACCTACCAGACTACTTTGTCCGATTGGTTTCCTCTATTAAATATCACTTTGGATGCATACCATAATAACGTTTCCGACAAAATTGTAGCGTATCCTACCAAAAATATTTTTGTATGGACCATGCTCAATTATGGAAAAGTATCGATAGATGGAATGGATTTGAACATGGAGGCACATATCAATTTGCAAGAAAAAGCCAGATTGGTGCTCGGTTGGAATCACACTTATCAAAAAGCACTCAACATAACCAACCCTGCCGACAGAAATTATCGCCACCAAATACCATACACACCTCGTGTATCGGGTTCGGGCAGAGTGTCTCTCGAAACGCCTTGGTTTCAACTGGCATATACGCTTATTTGGTCGGGGCATCGCTATTCGGGAGGACAAAATTACGCCGTCAATCGGTTGGATGGTTATGCCGAACATGGCATATCTGTTACAAAAAACTTTGTTTTTGGAAATAATATTTTGAATTCAACAATAGAAATACTGAACCTTAGCGGTAAAAATTACGAGGTTGTTCGCAATTTCCCTATGCCGGGACGATCAGCCAGGATTACAATAGGGTACTCTTTTTAAAATAGAATAGCAATGAAAAGAAACTTTATTCCTCGTATATATATATCACTTTACGTATTAATAGGTTTGTGTTGCGTGAGCTGCAACGATATGTACGATTTTGAGCCTGAACACGAGTATCCGTCCGATGCTTCTACCCGAAAAATTTATGTCTTGAGCGAAGGCCTGTTCAACAACAACAATAGCTCGTTGGCAAGTTACAATTTTGCCGAAACGGACTCGTTGAAACGATTGAATCCTTATTTCTTTCGCACAGTAAATAACCGGGGTTTAGGAGATACTGCAACTGATTTGCAACGCTATGGCAACAAAATTTATATAGTGGTAAACGTATCGAGTCAAATTGAAGTAATTGATGCAGAAACCGGAATTTCCATCAGACGCATACCTATGTTCAACGAAGCAGAAATTGCTCGCCAACCTCGATACATAGATTTTCACAACGGTAAAGGCTACATTTGCTCGTTTGATGGTACCGTTGCCAGATTAGATACCACTACACTCGAAATTGAAGAATTTGTAAAAGTGGGAAGAAATCCCGATGGTATTTGTATTACCAATAATAAAATTTATGTGAGTAACTCGGGCGGACTTAGCTACCCCAACTACGACAACACGGTATCAGTTGTAGATATAGCTACTTTTAAAGAAATAAAAAAAATTGACGTGGGCCTAAATCCTTATAAAATACATGCAGATAGCCAAGGCGACGTCTATGTAACCACGAGAGGTAATTACGGTGATATAGGATACTCATTTCATAAAATTGACTCTGATATAGATGAAAAGGTATTCACCTTTGAAGATTTAGCAGTATATAATTTCGAAATACATAAAGACAAAGCTTACATCTACAACTACGATTTCACTTCGGGCGAAAGCTGGATAAAGGTTATGGATTGTATTTCAGAGAAAATTATTGACGAAGATTTCATCAAAGATAAAAGCATTGTTATCAATACTTTATATGCTATCAGTATAAATCCTATTAACGACGATGTTTATTTGACAGATGCTCAATTTTTTATTTTTGAGGGCGATATTCTCTGTTTTAACAATAATGGCGAATACAAATTCAGAATAAATGAGGTCGGTCTAAATCCAAATCACATTATTTATTTTAACTGATTTTTCAAATAACAAAACAAATACTTATTTACTATGAAAATAAAAAATATCTTTATACTTCTTTTCTTTACCTCTACATTTGTGGTATTGCATGCACAAAACTCTCCTTATATTTCGGAGGTATTAGAATATAAACCGGCTCCGGGACAACATATAAATCGTTTGTTTCCACCGGCAGCAATGAGTACTACACCCGAAAAAGCATTAGAATTTGCCAATAATATGCTTACCGCACAAAATAATTCAAGACTTTTGGGACTTGGAGCTTTTGGAGGTTACGTGGTTGTAACATTTGGACGTCCGGTAGTAAATGTACCTAACGAATACGATTTACGTACAACTGGCAACAATTTCTATATATCCAACACAACTATAGGTGCTATGGCTGAGCCGGGGATAATCATGGTAAGTCAAGACTTAAATAAGAATGGATTACCTGATCCTGACGAACCGTGGTATGAACTTGCCGGTAGTGGATATAACGATCCGCAAACGATACACAATTACGAAATCACTTATTACAGACCCGAACCCGACCAACAGAAAAAAAACATCCCATGGACAGATAATCAAGGCAATTCGGGAGAGATAATTCATATCCCATTTGCTACACAAAGTACTATGTATCCTCTTTGGATTGAGGAAAATTCCATTACTTTTAAAGGCACAAAATTACCGGATAACAGCTATCAAACGGAAGTTGATATAAATGGCGAAATGACCACAATAATGGCTCAAGAAAGTTTTGATTGGGGTTACGTCGACAACAACGTTAATTTCTTCGACAGTGATTCACAAACATTTACTGAACCAATAGAATCAACCGGACTGAATATTGAGTGGGCTGTTGATGACAATGGTAATCCTATTCACTTAGAGTATATAGATTTTATTAAAATATATACCGGACAGTTACAACAAGTTTCGCCAGTTGGCGAAACCTCTACTGAATTAACCGGTATGGGTGGTGTTATAGATTTGCATCCCGATGCTGTATTATCGAGTATAAACGAAACCCAAAATACAATCAGTGTATTAATTCATAACAATATTATCCGTATATCCGACGCCAATAATGCACAGACCACAGCCAATATTTACCACATAGACGGCAAATTGATTTTGAGTCATATCACTGAAAGACAAATAGATATAAATAATTTATCATCAGGCATATATATACTACAAATAAAAACAGCAAAAGAAACATTGATACAAAAAATTTTAAAGAAATAAATTATTATGGAAAAAAGAAACAAATTTATCTTACTTGTAGGATTATTGCTTTTTTGGTTATTTCAAATAGAAGCGATAGCACAACCCATAGGGCAAGCATACCCTACTATACCCGAAGATTGGAAAAACGATTTGTGGCTCAACACACATTATCGAGAAATGGCTGTGGGCGACACTTATCAGATAGTAGCACGAAGAGTACCCGAAATTATTGACAATCCGATAGACAATAACATAACATTACCCCCATTTCACTATACAGTGGTACGGGGAAATAGTGTTACGGTAAATGAAAATGGACTTATCACCGCTAACGATTTAGGGACAAGCATTATCGAGGTAAAATATGATGAAATTGTAGCAAACGGCATTACTTATGGTGCAGTATCACCGGTAAATATTACATATATTGCTATAGATGTTATAGATGAAAGTGCGGTTGCATCTACCACAATTTCTACAAATATTACCAATAGAATGTATGACACACACTATTTTACGGGTGAAAGCACCTACTATGACTTGGAAGTTAATTACACAGATGCCGATTCTATTTCTGTAAAATGCAATGATAAATTGGCTAATAAAAAGGGAAATACCTACTCCATCAAGCTACAAAACAGAGCAAATATCTTAGAAATTGTGGCATATAAAAACAGTATAAGCCAAAGAAAGCTATATTATGTAATTGATGGACGTAAAATTGAAATGAATATTGATAACACAACCAATCCAGGTAAAAATTTTGAACAAGGAGACGTTGCCCATATATCATTTAAAGGTATTACCCTACCGGTTTATAAATTGGCTACAATCTACAACCCTCAATTTGAATCTGAATGGGGTGGAAAATTTGCTCGTGTATTTTTTGATAATGAACAATTGGGTGAAATAAAATCTAATGTTAATCTAACACAATATGACTTGGCCGATAATAATACCATTGAGGTTGCCTTTGACAAGGAAGATAATTATATATTTCACACCGGTCGTATCAACGAGGCTTGGTGGGGTTCACCACTGGGAACCGAACAAGATTTGACCGGTCCGGGAAATCCAAATACAAATGCACCCACCGAAGAAAGTGATTTCTCCTTTTTCCCAAATTTTGGTATTAGCGTTGGATATCAAGGTGCACAATTTGATGAAATAAAATTAAACCCCGAATCAGAAAGTTATGCAGATGCCTCCAATTTAGCAGATTATCAAAATATTACAGACCAAATTCATAGCGGTAGTTTCTCTTTTGAAAATAATGCAACCAACTGGGGTGGCGGTATCACGTCGTGGTATGGTACAGCCGTGAGCAATAGAACAAATGCCGAATCCCCCGGTAGCGTAGGCAACCAATTTAATTCTGCAGCAGGTGGCGATATTGACGGGATTGGAAATTATGCAGTGATTTTCGAAGCAATGAGTGGAGGAATGGGGTCGCCCAATCTAACATTTACTACATTCACAAACAAAGATTACACCGATGGAAAACCCATCGAAGGTATATACGTTAACAACAATACTTATGCATATACTTCGATGAAATTTGGAGATTCATTTGCTAAAAAATTTGGTGGCTCATCTGGTAATGACCCCGACTTTTTCAAATTAACAATCAAAGGATTAGACAGTAATAATAATACTACCGGTACGGTTGAGTATTATTTGGCCGATTATAGATTTGAAGATAACACAAGAGACTATATTGTACAAGATTGGCAATGGGTCGATTTGTCTTCGTTGGGAGTAGTTGCTAAATTACAATTTGAACTTCACTCTTCCGATGTCGGAGATTATGGCATGAATACTCCCGCTTATTTTTGTGTGGACAACGTGAACGTACCGCGTCTGCTATTAATAAACGAAATAGAAGATTTAACTATTTCATACAACGAAAAAAATCACACCATAGATTTGACCAATGTATTTCATGATCCGTTAAATACAGATATTACTCATTCAGTTAGTTATAACTCGAATCCAGATTTGATTTCGGCTTCCATTTCCGGAAATTCTTTAACTCTTGATATACCTTCAAACACTACAGGTTCAGCCGAAATCACTATAAAAGCCAAAAGTAATAAAATGGCTGCCGAAACAAGCTTTGTAGTTACCGTAACCAACACGGTAAATATTACCGAAATGCAAAACAACAAACTTTCTGTAACTCCAAATCCTGTTCACCAATATTTCAGCATAAATGCTAACGGTAATTTGGCACTATTCTCTGTAAACGGTATCAAACTAATTGAAATAAACAATTACACGCAAGGACAAAATGTAGATATTGCAAACATAGCTGCCGGTATCTATTTCGTAAGAATCAACAACCAAACAATAAAACTAATTAAAAAATAAATGAAAACAAAAAAAGCAATCATTTTACATCTGCTCCTGTGGCTGCCATTTGTGTTGGCAGCACAAACTTTGATGCCGGGAACAGATGGCGCTCAAACCTCGGTAAACATTTCAAACCCGATAACTTTTTATGATGCAGGTGGCGAAACAGGAAATATTCCAACATACCAAGTTTCCAGAATTACTTTCGTACCTACTGCAGGACAAAACATTGAAATTACTTTTGAAACAGTAGATTTACAAGGTGGCTCTATCATAAAAATATTTGATGGAGAAAAGAAACTCAATGAATATTACGACGATTTCGATGAGGAAACAATCTATTCCATGCCATCGGGAGAAAAAACAACAATTTCGGGTACACAAACCAATATTGTAGTAAAATCGGACTCACCCGATGGAAAACTAACTGTTTGTTTTCAAAACGCCAACGGCACGGGCTCCGGCTGGAAAGCTACTGTAAAAAACGTTGCGGGCACACCCCTACCCGATGACGAAGTGCGCATTTCTACAACTCCCACAACGGTATCTGTAAGCGACACACCATTGAATTTTTATGACGATGGCGGAAAAAACGGAAAAATTAGCGAGGGTTTTGAAGGACAGATAACTTTTGTACCCACTACATCGGGCAACAAGATAAAAATTGAATTTACCTCAGTAAGTTTATTTTACAATTCATCCGCAGTAAGCGTTGGCAATCAGGATGTTTTGAATATATATAATGGAACGACGGCTATTTCTGCCAATCTGTTAGAAACACTCACAACAGAACCCAAAACCATAAAATCTACATCATCTGACGGAGCACTTACCGTTACGTTGAAAAGTAAAACGGCATATCCTGCCGATGGTTTTGAAGCCATTGTTACCGAATACACCCCACAACAAATGGTGTTTGAATCGGTGCAACTTGCACAATTCACAACAGGTACGGTGGCTGCAGGAGACAAATCGCAAGCCATTCTTTCGGTAAATATTCGTACAAACAATAATTCAAATCCTATAACAGTAAATAGTATCCATTTCAATAGCAATGGTACTTTTGCTAATATGGAGAAAGCAATACTATACTACACCGGAAAAAATAATAAATTTTCTACATCGCAAAAAATTGGCGAAGTTTCGGTTAACAACAATGAGTTTATTATTAATTGCAATGTACCGCAAGCATTGTTGGAAAGTGACAATTATTTCTGGTTGGCATACGATATCAAAACAAATGCTCCTAACGACCAAGTAATAGATGCCGGGTGTACAAGTATTGCACTTTCGTCTGGTTCACAAGCCATTACCAATTCGCAACCAGAGGGTAACCGAATTATCAAGAATGAATATATTTCGACGATAGGAAGATTTGAAAAAACAGTTTTTGGCGTGTGGACATATACTCATACGGTTGCATCGGCATACAGCAATAATTACAAAGCCGAAATTGGCGACCAAATTATCACTTTTGTTCCGGGCAATGCCAACAATGTGATAGAACTCGATTTCTCAGATTTCGACTTATATTATGCAAGTTCATCTTATGGTGTGAGAAGCAAATATCAGATATTCAATGGAAAAGGAACAAATGGAGAGAAACTATGGGAAGTAAATCTCGAAAACAAGAAAACAGGACCAACAGGAAAAATTTACTCCACATCTCCTGATGGCGCTTTGACTATCGTATTCAATGCAAACACGGAATATAGCACTTATACCGCTAAAGGATGGCACGCCACTGTTAACGAGTATGAAGCGAAACCAATGGTATTTAAGAATATCAATGCATTCCAAACTAATACAGAAATCATTACACCGGCAAGCGTACAACAAGAAATAATAGGTATCGAAATAAATACCGAAGGTGGACAAAATCCACTTTTGCTACAAGAGTTAACGATAGACTTAAAAGGGGCTAAAGATAAAATAAAGAAAGTTTCTATTTTTTCTACCAACAGCGACCAAACTTTTGCCACAACCACACTCTGGGCAGAAGTAAGCACGCCGACAGAAAATACAGTAACATTAGTTCCTGCAACACCAACTACACTTGCCGAAGGGAAAAATTTCTTTTGGATAGCTTATGATATGAATGATGCTCTGGGAGCAGATTTGCCCATAGATGCAGCTTTGATAAATGCGAAAATAAATGGCATCATACAAACACCTATCGTGGGCGACCCGGATGGAGAAAGAATAACAAGAAACATCTATAACTTTCAAAATGGAACAAACACGATAAACGTTAACTCTACCCTACTCTTTTATGATAATGGTGGAGCCGATGGCGATTATAACTCTGATGCCAAAGGTACCTTGAGATTTGTACCCAAAGAGGGCGATATTATCAAATTGGTTTTCAAATCTTTTAGAACCCATTATTCTGATTACCTCTATGTATATAGTGGAGAATCAACCGATACAGCCGATCAATTGGCTAAAATTTCCGGTTCAAAATCAGAATCAAATATGCCTGCAGATATTTTATCGTTGGCAGATGACGGCTCTTTGACCATCAAGTTTGAACCAACTAATTCAAACGATGGTTGGGAAATAGAGGTTATCTCTTATACTCCACAGCCACTTGCAGTTAGTAATATAGTTACCAAAGTGTTATCTACAGAAAAACTATTGCGAGGTGCCCAAAAAGAGCAAATGTTGCAAGTAGCAGTAACAGTAACCGGCGATAAAGGCAATTTGAATTTCAATGAATTTATTTTTGCTACTAACGATGAAGCTAAACCGGCTATAGAAAATGCTAAACTTTATTATTCTGAACAGACGGATGTATTTAGTAACAATTTGTACGGAGAACAATCGACACAAGCACCTTTTACTTTTAACGGAAATACCCAAATAAAAAAACCGGGCACTTATTTCTTTTGGCTAACCTATGATATTGCACCAAATGCTGCTATAGATACAGAAGTAAAAGCCACGTTGCAAAATGTGAAAGAAGCCGAAATGGGTGAAATAGAAATAAACGAAAGTGTAACAGCCAATAGAATTATAAAATCAGGATTTAGTGGCACTTACACCATAGGAGAAAGTGAGCAAAGCCATTACAAAACTTGGAGAAATGCCATAGAAGCTATGGAAACTGGTATCGATGGCAAAGTTGTTTTTGAAGTAGAAAGCGGTACATATAACGAGACCGTGCTCATTCCTCACATCGCGGGTGCATCTGCTCAAAACACCATCACCATCAAATCTGCTACCGGCAATTACAACGATGTAATTATTGAACTAAACACCTATTCTTCACCTTCTTACGGAGAGGAAGAAAATGGATTGTTTACCATTTATGGTGCAGACTATTTCACTCTGGAGGGAATAACCATTAAAACAAACAAAACAACATTTCCATCGGTTGTTAATGTGAAAAAAATAAGCGAATATGTTACTATAAACAATTGCTTTATTCAAGCTCCTCGTTCCTCTACCTATTCATCGGGCGATATTTCGCTTGTCAGAGTAGAAGGAGCCAATACTCCTTATGCCAATTCAGATTATTTCACGCTCGAAAATAGTGTTTTAGATGGCGGTTATAGCGGTGCATATATATATGGAACCGGATATGTAGCTTTGCCCAAACAAAAAGGTGCTCGCATAGCCGGAAACAGATTCACAAACCAAGGTGTTATGTCTGTATATATTACAAAAGAACACGGAGGTATTGTAGAAAATAACACCATTATTGCCAACGGAACTACCGGATCGCCTTACAAAGCTATCGATGCCGTGATGATGGGTAATACCATTATCCGTAACAACAAAATTAGCGTTACAGATATTGCAGAAAATGCCGATATCAACGCAATTTACCTTCGTCGTCGTGATGATAATGAAACATTGGAAAGTCGTAACCGGATTTACAACAATCAAGTTATTATTGTTGCAAATAATGGCACACGAGCCGCTCACGGAATTTTCAACAGTAGTCCGGCAATTACCAATACCGACATTGCCTACAACTCTGTGAATATTACCAACGATGCAGAAAAAACAAATACATCGGCTGTATATATGACCAGCACACTAAGTGTGAAACCGGAAAGTGTGAAGTTTGAAAATAATATTTTCCAAAACAATGCCGGAGGGTATATCTATTATATAAAACGTGCAGATGCATTGCCAGGTATATCTTTTAATAACAACGCACTATACACCTCCGGAACCAATTTTGCTTATTCCGATAATGATTTTGCCGATTTTGACGCATGGAAAGCAGTGTCGAATGAAGAAAACTCTATCGTAGAACAAGTACATTTTCTTTCGGCAAACTCATTAGATTTAACAGAAGCTGGCAATCTGCGTGCTGCAAAACCAATTAGTTATGTTACCACAGACATCAACGGCACAAACAGACACGAAGAAAATCCGACCATGGGTGCCTACGAATATGTACCGATCATGATGCCCGAAATAGCAGAAGGATATCCTCAAATTGAGAACATTCAACACAATTCGGTTACTGTAAAATTGAAATTTACTGAAAACGGGAAAGTATTTATTTTACCCAAAAAAGCATCTGAAGCGGCTGCAACACTCGAAGAAGTATTAATGGGCACAGAAAAAGAAATGCTGAAGAACGAAGAACAATCTATTTTAATTGACAATTTAGAGAGTCAAACCGAATACAAACTCTATTTTGTTGCACAAAGCCTATCGGGCGATAATTCGGCTGTTATAGAAAGTCAACCATTCACTACCACGTTCGAACCTACTCAAGTTTCTACATTTGAAGAAATTGCTGTTGGTACAGAAACAGAATTTATAGATGGAACAGCCCGTTTCAATGGTTTTAAAGTTGTTGAAGTTGAGAATAACCAAGATGCAAACAACAAGCAGGCAGCACAATTGCAAAGCAACGGCACTATAACCATTACAAACAATTCAAATGGATTAGTATTAAACGGATTTTTATTGAAATCGGATGCTTCTGTAGAACTAACAACAAAAAAAGGCGAAACCACAACCAATACTAAAACTATTGAGGTAACCAATGGAAAATGGATATTTGTAAATCTCAAAAATTTGAACGAAATTACATCGGTATCGCTATCGGGAACCGGTAATACGCTGATTGATAATTTTAGTGGAACACCAGAACCAATAGCCATTTCTATACAAGACCAAACAGTTAATCAAGATGAAGCTATTCAAATTGAGGCAGACATTGAAGGTGGCGTTTTACCATTCACCTATGTTTGGCAAAACAGTAATCAAACCACACTTTCTGAAGATGCTATTTTGTCAATTACTGCCGAAAATACAGCCCAATACACACTAACCGTTACCGATGCATGGGGCAATGAGGCAACAAGTAATTTTGTAATAACGGTAATAGGCGAAGGAAAAGTTGCCACATTCGACGATTTGTATCTCGAGCCGGAAAGCCATTGGTGGGGTAACAATGACTCAATGACATCTACATTCTATAGTGGATCGTATTCATTTTCAAATACATTTATGCCAGAATATAGTTCTTGGGCAGGATTTGGTTATTCAAACAGGACATCTACCACATTTGACAATTTTTTAATTGACCAATTCAATTCTTCTGTAGGACATGGTGTATTTGACTCCGAAAATTATGCAGTAGCTTACACTTCGGGCGATCCTACAAAAGTAGCCGTTACAAACAATACTGAAGGAGATATTATCAACGGATTTTATATTGCTAACAACGCTTGGGTTGTAAGTGTTTCTGAAAACGGAACAGGCATGGGCGACGAACCAAATGAACCATTTCACATGGGCGATTGGTACAAAATTATCGCTACGGCAGACAACGGAAATACAGCCGAGTTTTATTTGGCTGATTATCGTTCGGAAGATGCAAGCAATCATTACACGCTTCAGTCATGGCAGTGGTTCGATTTGCGTTCATTAGGACAAGTAAAACACGTTCGTTTTAGCGCGGAAGGAACTCGACCCAGCCAATTTGGTTCAACCATTCCAACCTATTTTTGTATGGACAACTTTGGTGGCGAACGTGAAGTGATTACCAAATCAAACCAATTGGTAAATGAGAATACAACTATAAATATAGCTCTACCCACATTGTTCGAAAATTTGAAATCGGAAAATAATGCCATATATCAAATTACAGACCCATCCAATGAAGAATTCGCATCTGTTACTATAGTTGGTGACGAGCTCCAAATCACAGGAAATAAAGTGGGTACTACGTTTGTTATTGTAAAACAAACAATCAAAGGGGAAGCTATTTTTATTAAATTACCTATCGAAGTTACATTTGCTACCCAATTAAACAATTGGTCAGATAACCAACATATAAACATCAAACCTAATCCGGCTGATGATTATATTACAGTAAATGTAGCCGGTAACATAATGATTTACACGTTGAGTGGAAATTTGGTTGAAACAGTAAATAACTATCAACCAAATCAACAGATAAATGTAAGCTCTTTGATTTCGGGTATGTATATTCTAAAAATTGAAAATCAAGGAATTATATCTAACCATAAGTTCATCAAAAAATAACAGAAAAAAATGCCGAAAAGTAAATTACACCTTTTGGCCCCAAGCACATAACACTGATTAATGAAATAGAGGCGCATGAAATTTATCATGTGCCTCTATTCTTTAATTCCTAAATGCAATCTTTCCTTACAAACTCTCCTCTTCAGTGCATAATCCGATAAACCAATTCTCGGAGTAGTTCGCCCTGCGAGGCGGATATGTTGTCTATACCTTTTGATTTGCCATCGAAAGTGCGTAAAGTTGAGATAATTTCCATTACCTCTTTTGGTTTGTAATGTTTTAATCCCGTAAGGTAATCGCGAGCAAAAAAGCGAGTTGTTTTTAGTGCTTCGGCTATGCTATCTTCATCAAAACGGGATAACCAAAAGCACTCCAACAGATTGCTAAAATAGTTGAATAACACCGAAATGGTAACCACGATTGGGTTTTCTTTCGGGTTTTTCCCAAAGTAGTCAACAATTCGGTTGGCGGCTAATATATTTTTGCTTTGAATGGCTCGCAGCAGTTCAAAATTATTGTAATCTTTGCTGATACCGATATTTTTCTCGATAACTTCGGCAGTGATTTTGCGCGAATCGGCTGGTAACGCAATTTCCAGTTTCTGCAACTCTTGTATCAATTTGTTCAGGTTGTTGCCAATATAATCGGTCAGCATTTGTGCCGATTTGTCATCGATACCAATTTTTCTATCCAAAAAATATTTTTTCACGAAGGCAGCAACCTGATTGTCATACAGTTTTTTCGACTCCAACACTACCCCATTTTTTGAAATGGCTTTATATATTAGCTTGCGTTTGTCTAAACTTTTGTGTTTATAGTTGATGACCAATATGGTAGATTTGACCGGATTTTTGGCATATAGTTCCAACGAATCAAAGCTACTTAACTCTTGTGCTTCTTTCACGATAACAAGCTGGTATTCTGACATCATCGGGAATCGTCTGGCAGCCGAAATAATTTGATTTGCATCCGAATCTACTCCGTAGAAAGTGATTTGATTGAAATCTTTTTCTTCTTCCGACAATACCGTATTGGCTAACAATTCAGTCAATTGGTCAATAAAATATGCCTCCTCGCCCATGAAAAGGTAGATAGGAGAAAAATTTCTTTGTAGAATATCTTTTCTTATCGAATCAAAAGTTGCATCAGATTTTGCCATTTTTCTTTTTTTATAAAGTTGCGTCAATTCATTGTAATAAGAAAAAATAGATTACCAATCAAAGCGTAAATGTTTTACGGTAGAACCATTGTTTATTAGCGTAGTCAACGATTTGATACCGATTTTCACGTGCTCTTCCACAAAATTTGCCGTTACAATTTCGTCGCTTTTATCCGTTTTCACCCCTTCCGAAATCATGGGCTGATCCGAAATCAAAAGCAAAGCTCCCGTGGGGATATGATTGGCAAAGCCACAGGTAAAGAGTGTGGCAGTTTCCATATCCACCGCCATGACACGAATTTTTCGCAAATAGTTTTTGAAATCATCGTCATATTCCCAAACCCGACGATTGGTAGTATATACCGTGCCGGTCCAATAATCGTTGCCAAAATCTCGGATGTTGGACGAAACGGCACGCAGCAAGCTAAAAGCCGGCAGCGATGGCACTTCGGGTGGAAAATAGTCGTTTGATGTACCTTCGCCCCTAATGGCGGCGATGGGCAGAATATAATCGCCCAAATGGTTTTGGTCTTTCAATCCGCCGCATTTACCAAGAAAAAGCACCGCTTTGGGATTCACCGCACTCAGCAAATCCATGATGGTAGCGGCATTGGCACTTCCCATTCCAAAATTGATGATGGTGATTCCATTGGCAGAAACACTCGACATATTGGCATCCAATCCCAAAATCGGTTTGTTGAAATGTTTGGCAAAAATCTCTACATATTTCTGAAAATTGGTAAGCAAAATATAGGGTGTGAAATCTTCTAACTTCCTTTTTGTATATCGGGGAAGCCAATTTCTTACAATTTCTTGTTTGGTTCTCATAAATACATTAATTTTGTTTGATGAACAAAGATAATACATGTACGCTTTAAACTTACCCAATTTCGATACAAAAATCAGAAAGTCCAATTCCGGATTGGAAATTCTGGATATTTTAAGAAAAAAATATGTATCGCTCACTCCCGAAGAGTGGGTTCGTCAGCATTTTGTGCATTATCTCATAAATGAAAAAAACTATCCCGCTGCTCTCATGGCAAACGAGATGGCAATCAGACTCAACTCATTGAGCAAAAGATGCGACACGGTTGTTTATGACAAAAATCTAAACCCCGTAGTTATTTGCGAATTTAAAAAGCCCAATATCGAAATTACTCAAGCGGTTTTCAATCAAATAACCAGATACAATATCGTGCTGAAAGTAAAATACTTAATAGTTTCAAACGGTTTGAATCACTACTGTTGCAAAATGAACTACGAAGATTTATCGTTCGAGTATCTACAGGAAATACCCGACTACGACCAAATCATAAGCTCTTGATTACAATCGGATTAGTAGCTCTCTTTTTCCGAAGGAAAATCGGACGATTTCACATCTTGTATATAGTTTTTTACTGCCGCGTGTATCTCATCGTACAAATTGGCATAGCGACGTAAGAATCGGGGCGAAAAGCCTTTGTTTATGCCCAACATATCGTGCATAACCAATACTTGCCCATCTACATGCGGTCCTGCTCCAATTCCAATTACCGGAATTCTCAACTCAGAGGATACGCGTTTTGCCAATTCGGACGGGATTTTTTCTAATACCAATGCAAAGCATCCGGCTTCTTGCAGCAGATAGGCATCGTCTAACAGGCGGTTGGCCTCGTTTTCTTCTTTGGCTCTAACGGTGTACGTACCGTATTTATTGATAGATTGCGGCATCAATCCCAAATGCCCCATTACGGGAATGCCGGCACTCAAAATTCTTTCTACCGACTCAATCACCTCTTTTCCACCTTCCAGCTTGAGGGCATCGGCTTGCGTCTCTTTCATTATTTTTACTGCCGATGAAACAGCTTCAATCGAGTTACCTTGATAGCTGCCAAAAGGCATATCGATAATAACCATCGATCTTTTTACGGCGTTCATCACCGATTTGCCGTGATATATCATCTGGTCTACAGTCATGGGGAGCGTGGTGGTGTTTCCAACCATTACGTTTGAGGCGGAATCTCCTACCAGAATTACGTCCATTCCTGCTTGGTCTATGATGGATGCCATCGAGAAATCGTATGCCGTGAGCATAGAAATTTTCTCGTTGCGTCCTTTCATCTCTAATAACCGTTGCGTGGTTACTTTTCTTTTGTCTTCTTCTGTGGCTGCTGACATGATTATCTTTTATTTCGATTATTGATTCTATTAATTTGTGAAACCCAAATAGCTGCTGTTTTTTATAAAAATGGACTTTACCAATGAATTTCTACTTCAGTACAAAAGTAATCTAAATCTTTAGAACAAAAAAGCCGGACTGTTCAAAAAAACAATCCGACTTTTCTAATAAAAAAAGGGAAAGATATATTTCTTTTTTTAAAACTTATAACCGATGGTTAAAAATCCCCGTAAAAGTCTGCTTTTCATTTCAAATGGCGATGCATCTACAACCAAACTTGTATTGTTTTCGTCTGTATAGATGTTGGGGAACGCGAACAATTTGTCTTCTCTTGTTTTATATAAAACTGCCAAATCGGCATAAAAATTCTGGTTAAATCTGTATCCCAAACCGCCGGTGAAGTAATTGGAATTTCCTTCCAAAACATGAATCACATTGGAGTTGAAAATACCCGCGTTGCCGGCTTCTCTGAATTTGGTATCGTACGGATGTTGCATCCAAGCGTAACCCAAACGACCGTAAAACTGGTGTGTAAATCGGTATTCCATACCCAGTTTTATAGTCGATGCCATTCTAAAGTCTTTGTCGATATACTCATTATCCACATTGTACCAATCTTGGTCATCCGGGCTGCTGGATGGAACATCCAGTTTCATTTTCCGATAGTCGGTCAATTCATAATCCATACTCGCGATAAATCTATTTCCGGCAATTCCGGCTAAGCTCAATACCCATTTGTCCGGTGTTGTCAGTTCATAGCTATTTGTGAACTGTGCCGAATAGGTAGAGCCGCTTGAGTAAGTGGGTCTTATCTCGTTTTCAATGGTTGGCACATTTACCAGGTTATCATCTATTTTGGCTTGATAATATTCTTGCATGGAATATCGCATGGGTGTGTGGTATGCCAACCCGATTCTAAACGAGTTGACAGGTTTATAAATTACGCCCAACTTTGCACCAAAACCGGCTCCATTCAACGACATTTCGTTGTTCAACACGTAACTGCCTTGGTTAAACTCTTCGGTATAATCCGAATATTGGTAGTGCGAAATTTCTGAAACAATAAGCGATAAACCTACGTTTAACACATTGTTGATACTGGTACCGATAGTGAAATCGTAATTGTCTATGCTACCTTTTTCTCGGGTTTTAATCTGCTGTTTTACCGCATCGCCGGGATAAATCAAGGCTGTATAGCCATATTTGCCATCGCTGTTCAATACAGGATTAATCAGATACGAGTTATACGCCAAAACCGAAAGCCATGGCTGACTGATAAATGGATCGGGCAGATTGCTATTTTCGCCCGGCATCAAAAGATTATCGGGATCCAATCCGTAGCTTCTATCGGCAATATATTGCGTCAAAGAGTGTCTGCCAACACCTCCAGTTGCATGTATTTCGCTATCAAAGTTTTTTTGTTTGTTATACGAAAAACCGAAGTTAATCATTGGTACCGCTTCGCTTCGCAAGGCAAAAGAGCCCACAAATCCCATGTTGTGTGCATCCAAACCACCTTTTATCTTGTCCAAGTTATTTACCGTTGCCTTATTCTGTTCAAAACCAAATGTACCCGAAATTTCAGAGCTTCTGTAAACTCCAATTCCTGCAGGGTTTGTTGAAACTCCCGAAATATCTCCACCTAATGCACCAAATGCGCCGCCCATTGCCAACGAGCGAGCTGTTCCGTACAACCCTTTGCTCGAATATTTGATTGCATCAATCTCTCCTTGCGAATAAGTGTAACCAAATACTAAAAATAGTGCGACAAACAAGAATGTTATTTTTTTCATTTCAGAAAGAATTATTTTTACTATCATTTTATTAAAACACATGCAAATAGATAAAAACCATTCTTTTGCAATGGTTTTTATCTACTTTATTTTTAATTAATAACGACCTCTGCTCGAACTTCTTCCGGAACCGGATGACGATGATCTGCTGGAACTTGAAGAACCCATAGAGGAAGATCTGCTGGAGCTGTTAGGTGCAGAATAGGTAGAATTATGACTACTGCTGCTATTTCTGCTTGACGATGGTGTAGGTGTGCTATAAGTTCTGGAAGAAGAACCGCTTCTGGAGCTTGGTGCACTGAAAGTTCTGTTGCGAGAAGTTGATGCTCCACGTTGGTAAGTGGTAGCTGGTCTTCTGTTTGCAGGTGCACTATTATTAATATCTCCCTGACGTGAGCGTGTGGTTGCTCCCCTATCGATTGTTCTTCCTGTTCTGGAGTCGATTACTCTTCCCGAATTATCCACAATTCTTGTTCTGGAGCTTGCTCCACTTCTGCTGTATGCCGATGAATTGTTTCTGGACGTGGCTGTTGAAATTCTGCCTGTGGAAGATGTGCGTCCGGTTGCACTATTTCTGCCTGCAGTGTTTGCCAAAGAAGACACTCTGGCGGTATTTGCAGAACTGGTACGGTATGTACCGCTGCTTCTTCCGGAACGATTGTTGGTTAAACCGGAATAATATCCGTCATAAAAACCGTTGCTGTAAGCATTGCCATACCAACCACCGTAATACCAAGAACTGTAGTACCAGCTATTGTAATACCAGGGCGAATACCAAGAGTAACTCCAAGGTCCAAACCAGGGATTGTACCAGCCGCCATAATAGTATCCATAGTAAGGTGCACCCCATCCGTAGTACCATGGGCTATACCAAGCGTGCGTGTACCAGGGATAATACATGTTCACGTAGAAGCTATTGTCGTACGCTCTGTTTTCGTAATAACCGGAATATAGGTCATCGCCAACATAAACAGTAACCTGGTCTGCTCCGGTAATTTTTACACTGGATGCCGGGTCGTGGTATTTGATAATTCTGTCCGTGTATTCATAATCTAAATACATGGAATCTTGTTCGTTGTTTTGTTGCGAATAATCATCACCCGTATCGCGACGATTGTACTCGTCGATACTTCTGCCATTGGCTTGTACTGTCATATCAACAGCATTGCCTTCTACTACAACAATTTTCTTCTTTTGAGACTCTTGTTGCATTTCTTTCTCTTTTTTGGTGGGAGATGCATAAATGTCATCCCACTCTTGCGCGAAACCGAAGAAAGGAACGGTAACTAGAAAAATCGCTAATAGAACATTTTTAATTTTCATATATTTTTCTCCTTTTTGTTATTAGTTTTAAAATCGCCTTACTCTGAAATAAATCATTTCCTTTATATTGACTTTAATTTGTGCAGTTGGTTTAAATATAAACTACACAAAGATATAAATAAACACCAAATTAAACCAGCTTGTTCACATTTAGTTAGACGACAAAGCCATAAAAAGGCTGCATGATTCTTAGTTAAAAAAACAAAAAATATCGATTTAATCGATTTGCAACTGCAAGTTGTCGTACGCTAAGTGCAAATTGTCGGGCAATTGGGATTCTACTTCGGCATGAAAACCCATCTGATGGCTGATGTGCGTAAAATAGGTTTTTTTTGCACCAATTTTATGTGCCAAATCTATTGCCTCTTCCAACGTTTGGTGCGAGATATGTGTTGTTTTCCTTAATGCGCTAATAATAAGCAAATCCAAATTTTGTAATTTGAGTAACTCTTCGTCGGGCAAAGTTTTCAAATCGGTAAGATATGCCATATTTTTTATTCTGAAACCCAATATAGGAAGTTTGTAATGCATCACTTTTATTGGAATAATTGGCACATTATTTAGTACGAACGGCTCATAATTATCTATTTGCTCTATTTGAATATCGGGTACGCCACCATAATTGTTTTTTGAGAAACAATAGGGCATTCTGGTTTCAATAATTTTTTTCACGCTCGGTTGCATATACAAAGGTACCGTACCGAAGCGCGAAAATGGGCGCAAATCGTCTATTCCGGCAGTGTGGTCATAATGTTCGTGCGTGATTAAAATTCCATCGATTTTTTTGAATGGAATGGGAATCATTTGTTGCCTAAAATCGGGTGTACAATCAATAATTAAATGGTTATCATCGGTTTCTATCTGGATGGACGAGCGCAATCTGTTGTCGTTGGGGTCGGTCGAGGTACATACCGGGCACTTGCACCCAATTTCGGGTACACCGGTTGATGTTCCTGTTCCTAAAAATCTAATTTTCATCGTATTAACATATAAAAAAAGCTACCCGACAGTGTGTAGGTAGCTTATATTTTGATTGGAGAAATACATCAATATTGTCTTTCCAAAATCCATAAATCGTTGAATGGAACACCGTATGTTTTTTTCAAATCGTCGGTTGAACCCAAAGTTGAATATTTATTGTAAATTTCGTCGCGTTTTGCTGCAGCCGATTCTTTATCGTCGTAGCTGGCAACGATAACTCGGTACATTCCTTGTTCGTTTTGTGCCAAAATTACATTGTAGCCTTCGTTTTCCATTCTTCCTTTGAGCGATTCAGCATTGAGTTTTACACTCAACGAAGCGATAACCACGCTAAATTTTCTCAAACCGGCAGCATCGGTAGCATAAACGGGTTCAATTTTTTCTTTTCTAACCGAAACTTCAACCGGAGGCAATGAACCAGCTTCTTTCACTATGGTAGTTGGTTGGGATGCGTTCTGTTGCATTTCTTTTTCTTTTGCAGCTTCATATACTTGTTTATAAGCACTTTGTTTTGGCTTACACGAAGTTGCTAAAACCAAAATGGCGAATGTGGCCATCACAAAATAAAATGATTTTTTCATCTGTTTCATTGTTTTATGTTTGTACAATATTTATTTATCAATCGCAAAGATAAAAAGAAGTAACCAAATTTGGCTCGTTAGGATGTGAAAATAAATTAAAGTGTAGAAATGATACCGTTTATTGGGCATTCTCTCCTATTTCTTTCAATATAATTTTGGATTTTAATTCCCTAATTCTTCCATTGAAAATGGTATCGGTAAATACCGTATCGGCGTAGCCGGAGAGTGGATCTGCCTTTACCTGTACATCCCAAACGCCTTCGTGTAAGACTCGCAGCATAAACAAACCGCTTTCTTTATCGGGAATTGTGTACAAAGTATCTTTTTCCCGGATCATGGTTACTCGCGGTTTGGCTTCTTCGGGCGCAACATTTCCGCGTAGCGAACCGCCAAAGGTTTCGGAATAAGCACGAATAGATGGACGAAGTATGTATTGGCCTTCGGCTTGGTAAACCGATTCGGATGCATTCATTTCCAAAACCAAATAAGAGATCACGCTTGGCTGCATCGGCAAATCTACATCCACGATCAAGCCCTCCTTTAGTTCGTCCGGCAAAATGATTTCCGAAACCCGGTTGTCAATTTTCAGCGAACTATTTGTTCCAAATTTAATTTTCACCTCGTCGATTACTCCCGAGGAGATATACTGGTCGATAATTTGCTTGGATTGTCCATTCTTAACGGTTAAAATATCATATTTTATACCACTGAAATCTAACGGAATCCATGTGTTTTGCAAACTATTGGTTGAATCGGCAAACGACACTTCAATAACAGCGATTTCTACCTGAAATTCTTCTAATTCATAAGCAGAAATTCCGGTAAGTTTAACACGAATACGCGATGCAGTGGCATTGGCATCTTCTTTTACACAACCCAAGGTACTCCCGAACAAGAGCACCAAAAGAATGAAACGAATTACTTTAGCAAACATATATTTTTCAGTAGAATTAAACACTCATCTTTAGAGACAAAGTTAATCTATTTTCAAACAGATTCCAAGAAAAAGTTCTTATTTTGTATAAGAACACAATCATTCTTAAAAACAATTGGATAATGTTTTAGTGAATGAAATTTTTATTATCGCATCATCAACATAGGTAAATATTTTTGCTTTAATAGGTTCATTGCTATTAGAAATTTGTGCTGACAAAAATAATTAAAAAATGTTTTGCATTTTAACTAAAGCAGCCATCATGTTTCGTATTAAGGATTATATTATTATTAAATTTGATTAATAATTTATAATATATTTATTTTCTCAATATAAATATATACATTTAAGCTTCTTTTATTCACACTTTAAATATAATTAATATGACTAAGAATGAACATTTTTTTCGTAGAACCAAATTTTGTTTTATTGGTTCTTTTATTTTTCTCTTTCTTTTCTGTGTGGGACAGGTGTCGGCTCAATGGCAAACAACAACTTTTCCAGATGATGAGTACCCGTATTCAATAACTGCAACAAAGAATGGAAACATACTTGTATCTACATTTCCCGGAAGTGGTGGGTATATTTTTATTTCAACCGATAAAGGTCAATCATTTCAAAAGGCTGATGTTGAAGGATTTGTATATACAAAACCATTAATAATTGATAATACAATTATTTATGCGGGAAGAGGTTGTAAAATTGCACGAACTATTGATGATGGAGAATCTTGGCAAGTTTTCGATTTTGGGCATGTTTATAATCAGCCTACTGCCGATATTTATGGAATGGCTTATCATAATAATAAAATTTTTGCTGCTGTTTTTGGTGTAGGTATCTGTTTTTCTGAAGATATGGGTGAGACATGGGAAAAGACAGATGAGCAGTCTCTTATGAACTCTTATGAAGTTGATGGTAGAAATACTTATACAATGGCATCTTTTCGAGGAAAATTGTATGCGATAGGAGCTAATGGGATCTGGATTTTAAATGATGATGAAAAAACCTGGACATTGCAACGTGAAGTAAATTTTGCAGGTAATTCACTAATTCACAAAGAAAAGCTATATATATCTTATACTGTACAAGGTGGAACTGTAGGTTTAGAGTATACAGAAGATGGAATAAATTGGCAAG
>CAZVWS010000003.1:0-114443 GCA_964631255.1 uncultured Dysgonomonadaceae bacterium
AGTAATAAATTAAATTAAATAAAATTAAAGTGCTCGGTTATTACGGGCTAATACACAACTACTTCATCACATCGCATTTCTACAATTCGTTTTTTAATTCGCAATCAAATATCAAAAAACTATACACCACAAAGATATCTAAAAAACAATGGATAGCGAGCAAATTAAAATATAAATAAACAAAAAAAACATATTTTTGTTATAAAATACTTTTGAAATAGAAATCCAATCCATGAGTCAACAGAAGTTATAGTAGCACGAGTTTAATCCACAAAAAACCGAATTTCAAGAAGAATATTTTATAAATTTGACCATACTACACTTTTTTCTTTTATCTTTGTGTCAACAATTATCTATTTATTTCACAATGAAAAACGAGCTTTTCGCTCATCAACAACCGACACATATAAATAAAAAAATATTCTCATTATGCAAACAATGGATTCATTCAACTTCGCAAACAAAAAAGCATTTGTACGTGTAGATTTCAACGTTCCGCTCGATGAAAATCTTCACATTACGGACGATACCCGCATCCGTGCTGCCATACCAACGCTTCAGAAAATATTGAAAGACGGGGGAAGCGTCATCATCGGTTCGCACTTGGGTCGCCCCAAAGGCGTAGAGCAAAAATTATCGTTGAAACACATACTTCCGCGCTTGTCTCAACTTTTGGGCACAGAAGTACAATTTGCCAACGACTGCATTGGCACCGATGCCGAATCAAAAGTTGCCTCTCTCCAAAACGGACAGGCTCTGTTATTGGAAAATTTGCGCTTTTATGCCGAAGAAGAAGGCAAACCCCGCTTACCCGAAACCGCCACGGAAGAAGAGGTTGCAAAAGCCAAAAATGAGATAAAAGAATCGCAAAAAGAGTTCACGAAAAAGTTAGCATCCTTTGCTGATGTTTACGTGAACGATGCTTTTGGAACAGCGCACCGCGCCCACGCTTCAACCGCGCTAATTGCCGATTTTTTTGATGCCGACCACAAGCTATTTGGCTACTTGATGCAAAGCGAAATTACCGCGGTAGAGAAAGTGATGAACAACACCCAACGCCCTTTCACGGCAATTATGGGCGGTTCGAAAGTTTCTACAAAAATTGATCTCATTAAAAATCTGTTAGATAAAGTTGACAATTTGATTTTGGCTGGCGGAATGACCTATACTTTCTCTAAAGCCTTTGGCGGAGAAATTGGCGACTCTATTGTGGAGAACGACAAACTGACATTGGCACAAGAAATTGTGGAACAAGCAAAAATAAAAAACGTGAACTTGGTTCTGGCAACCGATGCACGAATTGGCGACTCTTATAGTAACGATGCAAACTCCAAATCAGTTCCGGTAAAAGAGATTCCCAATGGCTGGGAAGGTTTAGATATTGGTCCCGAAACACGAAAAACATTTGCCGAAGTCATCAAAAATTCGAAAACCATTTTATGGAATGGACCGGTTGGTGTTTTTGAATTTGATAATTTTGCCGCCGGTTCGCGCGCGGTTGCAGAGGCAATTGCCGAAGCTACCAAAAACGGAGCTTACTCGTTGGTAGGAGGAGGCGACTCTGTGGCTTGTATCAACAAATTTGATTTGGTAGATCAGGTTTCTTATGTTTCTACCGGAGGCGGAGCTTTGTTAGAAATGATTGAAGGCAAAGTGTTGCCCGGCATAAAAGCAATCAGAGGATACTGATTTGTTTTGTTACACTTTTTCCGAAAACAAGACACATAAGTTTTAAGGAATACAATTTAAACGAACAAGGCGCATCCACCATTGGAATGCGCCTTGTGTTTTTACAAATTTACTCTACGCTTTTTTCGACACGCGTTTACGGTCGTTTTCATCGAGCAGAATTTTTCTCAATCGGATAGTTTTTGGCGTAACTTCTACATATTCATCCTCTTTGATATATTCCAAAGCCTCTTCCAAACTAAAGATAATGGGTGGAGCCAGTTGGGCTTTATCATCACTTCCCGATGCTCGTACATTGGTCAATTTCTTCGATTTGGTAACATTTACCACCAAATCGCCCTCCTTGTTGTTTTCGCCAACTACCTGACCGGCATATACATCGGTTTGGGGTTCGATAAAAAAGCTGCCTCTATCTTGCAATTTATCCAAAGCGTAAGCATAAGCATTACCCGACTCGCCGGCGATAATAGAGCCATTTTGTCGTTTTTCTATGACTCCCTTCCAAGGTTGAAATTCCAGAAAGCGGTGCGCCATGATTGCCTCGCCGGCAGAAAGTGTGAGGATTACATTATTCAGCCCAATAATTCCGCGCGAGGGAATGGTAAACTCGATGTGCATGCGGTCGCTTTTTCTCTCCATGCGTTGCATTTCACCCTTTCGGCGGGTAATCACATCAATAATTTTGCTGGCGTATTCTTCGGGCAAATTGATGGTTAGTTGCTCGATTGGCTCGTTTTTTTCTCCGGCAATTTCCTTAATAATTACTTGTGGCTGACCGACTTGAAGTTCATATCCTTCGCGACGCATGGTTTCAATCAATACCGACAAATGAAGCACACCACGTCCGTAAACAATCCACGAATCAGAATTTCCTGTTTCCTCAACCCGAAGTGCCAGGTTTTTATCTAATTCGCGCATCAGTCGTTCGTAAATATGTCGCGATGTTACGTATTTCCCTTCTTTTCCAAAAAATGGAGAATTATTTATCGTGAAAAGCATCGACATGGTGGGTTCATCAATCGCAATGGGATCGAGTGGTTCCGGCTTTTCTAAATCGGTAATGGTATCTCCAATCTCAAAACCCTCTATACCGATAAGGGCGCAAATATCTCCCGAAATGGCCTCATTTACCTTTGCCCGACCCAATCCCTCAAAGATATTGAGTTCTTTGACACGAATTTTCTTTATTTCGCCGGTTCTTTTGCACAAAGCATAATCTTTGCCAGGCTCAATGGTGCCGCGATGCACTCTGCCAATGGCAATTCGACCGACGTAATTGGAATAATCGAGCGAAGTAATGAGCATTTGGGGCGTACCTTGCAGCGATTTTGGGGCAGGAATGTATTTCACAATTGCATCCAACAAGGGGATGATATTATCGGAAGGTTTTTTCCAATCGTCGGACATCCAGTTGTGTTTCGCCGAGCCGTAAATGGTTGGAAAATCCAGTTGCTCTTCTGTCGCGTCGAGGTTAAACATCAAATCAAAAACAGCCTCTTGCACCTCTTCGGGACGACAATTGGGTTTATCTACTTTATTGATTACCAAAATGGGCTTCAGCCCAATTTCGAGTGCTTTTTGCAACACGAATCGGGTTTGCGGCATCGGACCTTCAAAGGCGTCCACCACCAATAGGCAGCCGTCTGCCATGTTCAAAACACGCTCTACCTCGCCGCCAAAATCGGCGTGCCCGGGCGTATCAATAATATTTATTTTAACATCTTTGTACCTAATCGACACATTCTTAGAGAGAATGGTTATACCACGCTCGCGCTCCAAATCGTTATTATCAAGTATCAAGTTTTCTGTTTGCTGGTGGTCTCTGAAGAGGTTTCCTGCCATTAGCATTTTATCTACCAGCGTAGTTTTGCCGTGGTCAACGTGTGCGATTATGGCAATGTTGCGTATGTTCTGCATATAACAATCTTTTTCGAGGTGCAAAGGTATGCTTTTTTGCTAATAATATATTACAGAATTACAAATTTATTAGATTTGGTATGTTTTTTTGGCAGTTGATTGCTAATTTATTGCGTCGCACTATTTGTTTTATTTTTGAGACTCTATTATCTTTGCAACAAATTATCGAAAAAAACTTTTTCAACACATTTTCGAGGTACGAGATGTAACATCCGGCTCGTTTTTTTTTGCAACGAGTTTGCTTGACTTCTGTCGTTTTTGAAAATGGAGTTTTGAAACCGCAAAACAACAACAAATAGATGAAATTCAAAAAATTAATCATACCTCAACTGGTTGCTCTTTTAGTAACGGTATTCCTTTTCGCAACGCAAATGAGCGCGAACAACTCATTTTCTCAACAGAAAAAAAATCCACCCCCAACTGGCGAAAAAATAATTGATGACCCCGATATTCCTCCACTTTACACCGGCGGCACGTCAGAAATGCACCGTTTCATTTCAAACACGCTTCGCTATCCTGCCGACGCAGCCAGCCGCAATGCACAAGGATTGGTTGTTTATACTTTCATCGTGGAGAAAGATGGTACTTTGAGTAATTTTGAATTGATGCATCGTGCCGATTCGTTGTTGAACGACGAGGCTTTGCGCATTTTGCAACTCATGCCGCCTTGGCGTCCGGCAAAATTCAAAAATGAGTTTGTCCGCTCCAAAACTTACGTTCCGATGTATTTCCGCCTCAACAAAGGCACAACAATAGCAAACAATACTGCCAAACCAAAAACAATTTTGCCCACTGCGCCTAAACCACAAAACCCAACGGCATTGCAACAAACAGACTCAACGGCAGCCACACAACCGGTAACAGAGCAAGTAGAAACGGAGGTTTTCTCCATCGTGAGCAAAATGCCACAATATTACAACGGAGAGAGAGGATTGGCTGAGTTTATTTCCAATCAAATTCGCTATCCCATCGAAGCACGACAACAAGGTATCGAGGGGAGGATAATCTGTTCTTTCATAGTGGGAATTGATGGCAGCGTATCAAACATTGAGGTTATTCAAGGGTTGCATCCACAACTCGACAACGAGGCTGTACGCATCCTGAGCTTGATGCCGAAATGGATTCCGGGTGAGAATAATGGTGAAAAAGTAAACGTGAAATGTTTGCAGCCAATTGACTTTAGTATTGGCGAAGACCCGATTCCTCCTTTGAGCGAAGAGTAAAGAAATTCGTCCTACTTTTCTCCGAAACGAATAACTATTTATTGTTGTTCGGTTTCTATTTATACTGATCGAGAGAATTTTTTTGTGGTTTTTTCTTGAACCCATTCTCTTCATTTTTGTTCTATCGTTGCATCAAATTCAATTGCAAAGCGCAGAACTTACCGGTTTGGTAAACTGTCATTTTTTCATCAATAGAAAAAGACAAAATCACTAAACCGTATCCAAAACCTCCTATCGCATGGATTCCAAAACCAACTCAATAGAAGTGCAAGGTGCACGAGTACACAACCTCAAAAACATCGACGTAACCATTCCCCGAGATTCGCTCACGGTGCTTACCGGATTGAGTGGTAGTGGGAAATCGTCGCTCGCTTTCGACACCATTTTTGCCGAAGGGCAAAGGCGGTATATCGAAACTTTTTCGGCATACGCCAGAGGTTTTTTAGGAAAAATGGAACGTCCCGACGTAGATAAAATTTCCGGATTGAGCCCCGTAATCTCCATCGAACAAAAAACAACCAATAAAAATCCACGCTCAACAGTTGGCACTTCTACGGAAATATACGATTTTCTGCGTCTGCTTTTTGCGCGTGCCGGCGATGCATACTCGCACATCACGGGCGAAAAGATGGTAAAATATACCGAAGAACAGATTCTGGAGCTTATCTTGTCGGCATATATTGGCAAGAAAATCTACATTTTAGCTCCCGTAGTTCGCAACAGGAAAGGGCATTACAAAGAGCTTTTTGAGCAAATTCGCAAAAAAGGTTATCTGCACGCACGCGTTGATGGCGAAATCAGGGAAATCATACCGGGCATGCGTGTAGATAGGTACAAAAATCACAGTATCGAAATTCTCATTGATAAACTCATCGTTTCCAATAAGTTTGAAGACAAACTAAAATCCAGTGTTCGCACGGCAATGAAACAAGGAGCCGGATTGATTTTGATTGAAGATGTGGAAGCAAATCAGGTACGCCATTACAGCAAAAGCCTGATGTGCCCTACTACCGGCATTTCGTACAGCGAACCTGCGCCGCACAATTTCTCGTTCAATTCGCCGCAAGGCGCTTGTCCTCGTTGCAAAGGCATCGGCATGGTGGACAATATCGATACCGAAAAAATCATACCCAAACCCGAACTAAGTATCGCGGCAGGAGGTATCGCTCCCTTGGGTAAAGAGAAAAGCAACCTGCTGTTTTGGCAAATTGCAGCCATTTGCGAAAAACACGGAGTCAATCTGAAAACACCAATCCAAGACTTACCGCAAGAAGCTATAGACGAGATACTGTATGGGACCAACGAGAGGTTGAAAATAAAAAACGAATCTTTGGGTAATTCCAACTATCTGGTTTCGTACGAAGGTGTTGCCAAGTACATAGAAATGCAGCAAGATGATGAAGCATCGGCAACCGCACAAAAATGGGCAGACCAGTTTATCACGACCACCATCTGTCCCGAGTGCAACGGGCAAAGATTGAACAAAGAGGCATTACATTTCAGAATAGGCGACAAAAATATTGCCGATTTGGCAGCTATGGACATCCTCAGCCTATACGAATGGATGGATACTTTTGATTTGCATGTTTCAAAAAAACAACAACTGATAGCCGTAGAAATCAAGAAAGAGATTTTGTCGCGATTACAATTTCTCGTGGACGTTGGTTTGGGTTATCTCTCGCTGGCGCGTGCATCGGCATCGCTTTCGGGAGGCGAAAGTCAGCGCATCCGGCTCGCCACACAAATTGGTTCGCAATTGGTAAATGTTCTCTATATTTTAGATGAACCAAGCATTGGTCTGCATCAGCGAGACAATCATCGGCTCATCCATTCGCTTAAAAAATTGCGCGATTCGGGCAACTCGGTTGTCGTAGTGGAGCACGACAAAGATATGATGCTGGCGTCTGACTATATCGTGGATATGGGACCTTTTGCCGGCAGAAAAGGCGGCGAAGTGGTTTTTGAAGGTTCGCCAAAAGAGATGCTCAGCAAAAACACACTCACATCCAACTACCTGAACGGCAAACTAAAAATTGATGTTCCGCAAACACGCAGAAAAGGAAACGGCAAAACACTAACCATTGTAGGAGCAACAGGTAACAATCTGAAAAATGTTACTGCCAAATTTCCGCTTGGCATTTTCATTTGTGTAACCGGTGTATCGGGAAGTGGCAAATCTACGCTCATCAACGAAACGCTGCAACCCATTTTGAGCCAAAAATTCTACCGCTCGCTAAAAGACCCGCTTCCTTACAAAGAGGTGAAAGGTTTGGAACATCTGAATAAAATAGTGAGTGTGGACCAATCGCCGATAGGCAGAACTCCTCGCTCCAACCCGGCAACCTACACGGGCGTTTTCAGTGATATACGAACCTTGTTTTCGAGCATGCCCGAAGCAAAAATTCGCGGTTACAAACCCGGGCGTTTCTCGTTTAACGTGAAAGGTGGACGATGCGAAACGTGTGGAGGTAATGGATACAAATCTATCGAAATGAATTTTTTACCCAACGTGATGGTTCCTTGCGAAGTATGCAATGGCAAACGCTACAACAGAGAGACACAAGAAGTTCGTTTCAAAGGAAAATCTATAGCAGATGTATTGGATATGACCATCAATGCGGCAGTCGATTTTTTTGAAAATGTACCGAATATTCTGCACAAAATCAAAGTTTTGCAGGAAGTGGGATTGGGATACATAAAACTGGGACAATCCTCCACTACCCTTTCGGGTGGCGAAAGCCAACGCGTGAAACTGGCAACCGAACTTGCCCGAACAGATACCGGAAACACTTTATATGTGCTAGACGAACCCACTACCGGTTTGCATTTTGAGGATATCAGGGTACTGCTGAATGTATTGAATAAATTGGTAGATAGAGGCAATACCGTGCTTGTGATTGAACATAATTTGGATATCATCAAATGTGCCGACTACATCATCGATATGGGTCCTGAAGGGGGCGAAAAAGGAGGCACTATTATCGTTTCGGGCACACCCGAAAAGATAATAAAAAACAAAACAAGTTACACTGCAAAATACCTGAAAGAGGAGTTATAAATCACTCCATTACTCGTCCCTTGAATATACTGCATACACTCGTTTATCTTACCGATTGTACACCTTAATACATACAAAACGTTAAATATGAATTTATCGTGAACTTTTAATTGAGCGCATTGTTTAGAATTTACACAGCAAAAATAGCCGTTACTATTAAGAACAATTTTAAATAAACTCAAAAAAAGAACATGACAAAAATCACATTTCAAGGCAACCCTGTTAGCGTTGGTGGTGAATTACCAAAAGCAGGCGTTCAAGCCCCCGATTTCTCGTTGGTAAAAGGCGACTTATCGGAAGTAAAATTATCAGATTATAAAGGAAAAAACGTGGTACTGAATATCTTCCCAAGTTTAGATACGGGCATTTGTGCCGCTTCTGTAAGAAGATTCAACAAGTCAGCATCCACATTAGATAATACTGTAGTTCTCTGTATCTCGGCAGATTTACCGTTCGCTTCGAGCCGTTTTTGTGCTGCCGAAGGATTGGAGAATGTCATTACGCTTTCCACATTTCGAGATAAAGATTTTGCCGAAAAATATGGCATCATGATGACCGATGGCCCATTGCGCGGACTTTTGGCTCGTGCGGTAGTGGTAGTAAATCCCGAAGGAAATGTCGTATATACCGAGCTGGTTCCTGAGATTGCACAGGAGCCGGATTATGACTCTGCAATCAACTCGATAGTGTAGTTTGTTTCATGAAGATTGTGTTAAAACAGGAAAGTCTGCGAAGTGATTCGCGGACTTTCCGCTTTTTAAGCCATTGAATATTCACACGTTAAGAACAATATTATATTTTTATTTGTTTATTTAAAGTGGATAAGAAATAGAAAAATGGAATGGAGAAAAGCAAGATAAATATAAAATCTGTTTGGGAAGTATTAAAAACTACTCTACAAGCGTTTTCGGACGATGCCGTTACTCGTCTGAGCGCGGCACTTGCTTACGCCACGCTGTTTGCCATCGTACCATTTTTCTCATTGCTGATAGCTATCGGTACGTTTTTCGACCTAAATTTTGCCAACCAATTCTACGCCCAACTGGAACCCGTTGTAGGAGTTGAAGTGGTTACCCAAATCCAAAATATGGTACAAAATGCGTACACCGAAACCGGCTCCACTTTGGCTACCATTATCAGTATCGGGATAATGATTTTTGGAGCAACCGCCATTTTTGCACAAATGCAGTCGTCGCTCAATACAATTTGGGGAATAAAACCAAAACCAAAAAAAGGTTGGGTTAAGATGATTACCAACAGACTCCTCTCTTTTTCGCTGATTTTGGTTTTTGGATTCATTTTGCTTATAACGTTTTCGTTGACCGCTTTGATTAATAATTTCAGTTCGACACTCGCTGCAAGATATCCCGAAATAACCACCATTTTACTATCGAGCTTGGCAGTTGTTATCAATATTTTTGTTACAACAGTAATTTTTATACTCCTATTCAAATTTTTACCCGATGCAAAAATAAAGTTCAAAGATGTGGCAGTAGGTGCGGTAGTTACCACCATTTTATTCCTTTTAGGTCAATATGGCATATCCATGTATCTGAAACACAATAACTCTACATCGGTATATGGAGCTGCGGCATTTATCATTATTTTGCTTACCTGGATTTATTACACTTCCATTATCATTTATGTTGGCGCAGAATTCACGAAAGCGTGGGCAAATAAAATGGGAAGTAAAATTTATCCCGACGAATACGCGGTTTCTACAAAAATAATTGAAGTACAAGACGACAAACCCATCGATACAATTAATAAAACTCAAATAGATAACTCAACAAAAAATTAAAAAGAACATGAAAACAGTTATTGGAATCATACTCATTGCAGTAGCACTATTTTTAGGATATTTAGGCTTAACAGGATTGCAAGAAAGCTCTGCAGCAATCAACTTTTTAGGCATCGAGCTTAGAGCAGAAGACAGCGGCGCAAAAGAAGTAGCCATTGTTCAACTCATTGGAGCGGCACTTGCCTTGGTAGGCGGCATTTTCTTGGTTGGTGCGAAGAAAAAATAGTTTTTCCTATTCTTTCGCCAAAAAAAATCGGATAGAGCCGTCCAAATTTTGCCTTTGCTGAGCAGATTGCGCAAAACCACTATCTCGTTGCTACAAGTCACAAGTTTGTAGTGTAGGTGTCGTTTTTGCCGTAGATAAAAATATAACACTTTAAAAACTTTAAATCTATCTATCTTTTTATTACTTTTGCAAGGCAATTTGAAGCACCAACTTATGGCAAAAACAGTAAAAAGAAAAAGAAGAAGCAAAACCTCCGCCTCATCCCGAGCAAAACAGATAAAAATAGCCAATTTTTTCAAAAGTGAAAGAGTACATTTCATTTTTGGAATCATTGTTGCTTTTCTGGGAATATTCGGGCTACTTGCAATCGTCTCTTTCTTCTTTACCGGCGCAGCCGACCAAAGTTTGGTTGACAACAAATCTTTTTTTCAACTCATCAACGACAACGAAATCGACATTCAAAACTGGACAGGAGCCGGCGGTGCATACATAGCGCAACATCTGGTCAACGGCTGGTTTGGTATTTTCTCTTCTCTCATTCCAATATTCATTATCTATTTGGGTTTGAAGTTGATGCATGTTTCAAATACCCCTTTTATCAAAATGCTGTTTCTTACCGCTTTCACGCTGGTGGGAGGTTCTATCACGGCAGCCTTTATTTTGGGCAAGATTTTCCCTGCAAGCCACATCAATTGGGGTGGAGTACACGGCAGCCAGATTGAAAAAATACTCGAGAGCACAATCGGTTGGCCCGGATTGGTATTGCTCATCATCCTTTTTATTACGGTTGTTGTATTGCTTTTCCGAAAAAGTTCCATGTACAAAATTCAGGATACGCTCGTGAAAAATAAACCCAATTTTGGCTCGCGCGAATCGGATAACAACGAAACGAAAGTTGCTTTGGAGGAAACAGTTACCAACAAGAAAAAAAGATTTTCTCTGTGGAGCGGATTGCAAAATTTGCGCCAAAAAATCCAAAGAAATAAATTGGACGAAACAACCGACGAAGAAGCAGATTCTATTCCGGAAGCAATAGATACCAACCAAATTTCATCTACTACAACCGTCTCTCCACAACCAAAAAAACAGGACATTGCGGCAGACGACAATTTTGAAATTGTTGTCCCAACCGACGATGAGGTTGCAGAAACAGGAACATCCAAACAAACAGAATTGCCCAATTTCACAAACAATACGGATGAAAGCGAGGATGAATTGGGGTTGGAGCCGCAGGAAGATTACGACCCCAAAAAAGATCTTTCCACTTTTCAGTTTCCAACCATGGAACTTTTGAAGGTGTACAACACCGGCAACAAAGCGGTGGATATGAACGAACAGAACGAAAACAAAGATAAAATTATTCGCACATTGCGAAACTATGGTATCGAAATTACTTCTATAAAAGCAACTGTTGGACCCACCATCACGCTCTACGAAATAATTCCGCAAGCCGGTGTTCGTATTTCTAAAATTAAAAACTTGGAAGACGACATCGCTCTTAGCCTTTCGGCTTTGGGTATCCGTATCATCGCGCCCATGCCGGGCAAAGGCACCATTGGTATAGAAGTGCCAAACAAAGACCCGCAAATTGTATCGATGCAATCGGTTATTTCTTCCAAAAAATTCTTGGAATGCACCTACGATTTGCCTGTCGCTCTCGGAAAAACTATTACCAACGAGGTCTTTATCTTCGACCTCACCAAAATGCCTCACTTGCTGGTAGCAGGTGCCACGGGGCAAGGTAAATCTGTTGGTCTCAACGCGATAATCACTTCGTTGCTTTACAAAAAGCACCCGTCGGAAATGAAAATGGTGCTGATTGACCCCAAAATGGTAGAATTCAACATCTACTCTACCATCGAAAAACATTATCTGGCAAAACTTCCCGACGAAGAAAAAGCAATTATTACCGACGTTACCAAAGTTACACAAACACTTAACTCGCTCACCAAAGAGATGGACGACAGGTACGAATTGCTCATGCGAGCCAAAGTTCGCACCATCAAAGAGTACAACGAGAAGTTCGTGAAACGCAGGCTAAATCCCAACAACGGACACCGTTTTCTGCCATACATCGTGGTGGTTATCGACGAGTTTGGCGATTTGATTATGACCGCCGGAAAAGAGATTGAAATGCCCATCGCACGCATTGCCCAAAAAGCAAGAGCCGTGGGAATGCACATGGTTATAGCCACACAAAGACCAACAACCAATATCATCACGGGAACTATAAAAGCGAATTTCCCGGCGAGAATGGCTTTCCGTGTTACTTCTCAAATCGACTCTCGCACCATCTTAGATATGAACGGTGCCAACCAACTCATTGGCAGGGGCGATATGTTGTTTTCGCAAGGCAGTAACCTGATTCGTATTCAATGCGCGTTTGTAGATACACCCGAAGTAGAAGAAATAGCACAATATATTGGAAGCCAAAGAGGTTACGAAAATGCATTTGCATTACCGGAGGTAATAACCGAAGCGGGAATAGATGCAAAAGGCAGTTTGGATGTGAACGAAAAAGACGTGCTGTTTGAAGAAGCTGCCCGACTTATCGTGGTGCACCAGCAAGGTTCAACATCGCTCATCCAACGTAAATTTAGTATTGGCTACAACCGTGCCGGTCGCTTGATGGATCAGATTGAGCAAGCCGGAATTGTGGGACCGACGCAGGGCAGCAAACCACGCGACGTGTATATACAAGATGAATACTCGTTAGAAAAACTATTGGACTCGTTGCGATAAAAAAGCATTGCCATACAAGCCACGCTTTTGGGTTATATTAAACTTTGTATCGATTTTTTCGTCTAAAAAAACAAACAAATAAAAAAACGGAAAATTATGAAACAAATCACTCTCATCTTAACACTATTGTTCGTTACCCTTGCTGCACAAACGCAAGAGAGCTTTAAAGCAAAAGCCATTTTAGACAGAGCATACAATGCCTACACCGCATCTGAAGGTATCAAACTATCGTTCAAATTATATGTAACCGACTCCAATGGAGATGCCTACAGACCCGAAACCGGCACAGCCATGGTAAAAGGAGACAAATTCAGAATTACAACCAACTCGGTAGATACGTGGTTCGACGGTAAAACACAGTGGGTTTTGATAAAAGACGTGAACGAAGTAAATATTACCAACCCGACCAACGAAGAGGTTGCAACAATCAGTCCGTTGGCACTATTGGGTATGTATAAAAACGGGTACACGCTCCGAAATCCGGTTTCAAAAACCATCAACGGAAAAAGTGCGCATGTCATCGAATTGATTCCGGCAAAAAGTAACAAAGAGTTTGTATCGGTTTCGGTTGCTATCGACAAGAAAAGCAACACGATACTTCAAGTAAATTTGAAACTCAAAAACGGCATGACCAACAAAATAGATATAACCAAATACATCGACAACTATAAATTTGCCAACTCCGATTTTGTTTTCGATAAAAACAAACACAAAGGCGTAGAAATTATCGATTTAAGATAACTTACACGACTGTTGAAATCCGGGCTATTGAATCGCTTTATCAACAAGAGAACAAAAAATCCGGCTGGTGGTTATCTTTTCTATTTACTGACGATAGAAAAATACAATAATATTTCACATATAAAAAGAATAGTTGTACCTTTGCAATTATTAATAAAATAAGCCTCCTCTTGCAAAAAAGAGGAGGTTTTTTAAACATAAAACAAGTGATGAGAAATAGAGTAAAATGCTTAATCATTGGCTCGGGACCGGCAGGATACACCGCGGCTATTTATGCTTCGCGAGCCAATCTGGAACCGCTATTGTTTGAAGGAATGCAACCCGGCGGACAGCTCACTACCACTACCGAGGTAGAGAATTTTCCCGGTTATCCAGAAGGAGTTACCGGAGTTGAACTCATGGCAGACCTCAAGAAACAAGCCTTGCGCTACGGTGCCGAAATACTATCGGGAAGAGTTACAGCAGTAGATTTTTCCGGTCAGCCACACAAAGTTACCATCGACAACGAAAGAGTGGTAGAAGCCGACACAGTAATTATTTCTACCGGAGCAACAGCCAAATACTTAGGACTCCCCGACGAAACAAAATATGCCGGACAAGGTGTATCGGCTTGCGCTACTTGCGACGGATTTTTCTATCGCAACAGAACCGTTGCCGTGGTTGGCGGTGGTGATACCGCTTGTGAAGAAGCAATCTATTTGGCAGGATTGGCAAAAAAAGTGTATCTGATTGTAAGAAAACCTTTTTTAAGAGCATCGCAAATCATGCAAGAACGGGTATTGGAAAATCCAAAAATTGAAGTGCTTTTTGAACACAACACGTTGAGCCTTTTCGGCGAAAACGGTGTAGAAGGTGCGCACTTGGTAAAAAGAATGGGCGAACCCAACGAAGAGAAAGTGGATATTGCTATCGACGGTTTTTTCCTCGCTATCGGGCACAAACCAAATACCGATATCTTCAAAGATTACATCCAGCTCGACAACATGGGCTACATCAAAGTAGATAATCCATCTTCCAAAACAAATATTCCCGGTGTGTTTGCCGCGGGTGATGTGGCAGACCCAAACTACCGACAAGCTATAAATGCTGCCGGAATGGGCTGTCGTGCCGCCATGGATGCCGAAAGATACATTACTGAGAAAAAATTATAATCCGTTTTTTCTTTTTAAAAAGAAGATACATCACAGCTCGCACTTCTTTCGTTATTGCATCTTTAGCAATTACAAAAAACCATATATATTTATTTGATTCTCTATCGATTCATTCAATAGAGAATCTTTTTTGTTCGATGTAAAACAGTATTTTAGCGACGAAAATTTAACAATCGTAATAAATTATTGGTTTATTTCAAATAATTTATAAGCAAATTGTTGATTTTTCCGTTAATTTGTTTTTTATAATCATAAAATTACACATCTTTGTAAACTTGATTTTAACAGATGTAATGCACCCGCAAATAATGTGTAAAAACATTACATTACAACACAGAAATAAAGAGAACTTTATAATAGACAGTTATTAATTAAAACCAAAAGAGAATGAAAAAGAGTAAATCTTCTAACTTTTAAGGTTAAGGACATTGGGCGCACTGTTTTTACTAAGCGCCATTGCCTTTCCTTTATTGGCGCAGACCATTACGGTTCGAGGAACGGTTACTTTAGGCAAAAACGAACCCATTATCGGGGCAACCGTGATAGTGGAAGGAAATGCCGGACAAGGAACCATTACAGACATCGACGGGAAGTACACACTGCCCGGTGTGCGAAGCAATGCCAATCTGGTATTCAGCTACATGGGTATGAGAACCCAGGTTGTCCCGGTAAACGGACGTACCACCATTAATGTAGCTATGGAAGAAGACAGCGAGATGCTGAGTGAAGTAGTTGTTACTGCACTGGGAATTACCAAGCAAGCTCGATCTGTTGGATATGCGACAACCAGCGTTTCTACATCAGAAATTGAACGCATCAACGTTATCAACCCCATCACAGCCCTGCAGGGGAAAGTAGCGGGTCTCGACATCAACGTAACCGGTGCGTCGGGGGTTACATCCAGTTCTGCCATTACCATTCGTGGAGCAAAATCTATCGACAAAAACAACTCGCCGATATTTGTTGTGGACGGGATGATCATTCAAGAACCACTGCGTGGCGCACTGGAAGGAACCGACTGGGGCTCCCAGCTGAAAAACCTGAACCCTGCTGATTACGAAAGCGTTACCGTACTAAAAGGTGCGGCAGCAACTGCGCTATACGGTTCGCGTGGTGCAAACGGTGCTGTAGTAATTGTATCGAAAGGTGGTACATACGGTAAAAAAGGTTTGGGGGTAGAAATTTCTCAAATCTTGGAAACTACCGACATCTACAAATCACCGATAGAATTGCAAAACGTGTATGGTGCCGGTACTCCAAACAACGGTTACGAAGGTGGATTTTTGGCAGATGGCTCTTTGCAGAGAACGTCGGTGAGTTTCGGTCCACGCATGGACGGCTCATTGGTAAACCAATACATGCCAAACGGTGGTGTTGCCACACCATTTATTCCACATCCCGACAACTGGAAATCTTTGTATCAAGCCGGACTGAATAGCACAACCAACGTTGCTATTAATGGTGGAGGAGAAAATTCATCGTTCCGTGTATCGTATTCGTTCACAGACAACAATGGCGTTTTCAAAAGAAACAAATTCGACAGACACGCTATCTCTTTCAGAGGTATTACCGACCTAAACAGAGTGTTTTCTATTGAGGCGGGTGTAAACTACGCATTTTCTCGCGCACAAAACGGTGCCAACCAAGGTGGTTGGAACTGGGGTGGAAACTTGGGTATGTTAAGTACATATTACACTCCGCGTAACATGGATATGGCTACTTACATCAGCTTGTATCGCGACCCTATTACGCACGCTGTAGAAACAGAAACGCCATGGGGCGAATTGAGAGGTTATCTGCACGGTAGAGATATGAACCTATATCAACGTTCGGAGAATTCCATGCTTAGCACGTTGACATTGAAAGCCAAAATTCATCCAAGATTGACTGCAAGCATCAAAGCCAACTACAACCACTACGCTATCTCCAGTCTCACGAAAGAATATGGTCCCGGAGCAAATTATGGTCCTACCGGTTCGGGTAAATATGGTAGATCAGGTAACATTTCCGGCTCGTACAACTTCCTGGGTTTGTTACAATCGATGAACAACAAAATTAATTTTGGTAGCGAAACTATCATTCTCGACGCCATGGTTGCAGGAGAAATATACGGAAATACCGGCTACAACGAATGGAAAAAAGAGACCAAAGACGGATTGTTGATTCCGGCAGTATTTGCTTTCTCTAACTCGGTAGGAAAAATTGAACCGGAATATAAATACGTTTCAAGAAACCAATCGGCATTGGGTATTTCAACTATTTTGAACTTGTCTTGGAGAGAACAAGTATATTTGGAATTGACCGGACGCAACGACTGGCTTTCAACACTTACATTCCCTATCTACATGATAGCAGGTCAAAACAACTATTCTGTTTTCTATCCATCGGCCAACTTATCGTGGGTGTTCTCAGAATCATTTAAAGTACCGGCTTGGTTCTCGTTTGGTAAGTTGAGAGCATCTTTATCCCGAGTAGGTATGGGAACTTCGGCTTATGCAACAACCAAAGGATTTGGTGTATTTGCACAAAGTGCTCAATATGACCCCGACAGAATAAACGTAATTGTGGCATCTCCAAACTTAGGAACTTTCTGGAACAGAAACTTAAAACCCGAAATTCAATCTTCATTGGAGTTGGGTACCGATTTGCGATTCTTCAACGAAAGATTCAATATCGACTTCGCGTATTACAAAACCAACACGAGAAACCAAATTTTAGAAGTCGCTGCCGCAATCGAAACCGGAGCAGGCAGACAGTTCATCAATGCCGGTAATATCCAGAATCAAGGAGTTGAGTTATCATTAGAAGCAACTCCTCTTCGCACAGCAGATATGCGTTGGACTATTGGTAGCAACTTCTCGTTGAACCGCGGTAAAATTATAAGCCTACACGAAGATATCAAAGAGTGGCAATTAATGGGTCAGTATGACGGTGGTCCTGAAATTTGGGCATTTGAAGGAGGAGAATTTGGTGTATTAACTACCAGCTACAACAACGCCACAGGTACAGGTATTTACTATTTCAACAACGAAGATGACCCCAACGACCCGAGAAACGGCAAACCGGTAATCGACTATTTTGGTGCAGCCGGTACCCCGAACAGCGTGCCCGTTTACGGATATGTTACTACAATGGATAAAAATATCCCCGACAGAGTAAGAGTTGGTAAAGTAGAAGCCGATTTCTTATTGAGTTTCAACACTTCCTTCTCTTACAAAAACTTCGATTTCTACGCGCTTATTGACGGACGTGTTGGTGGAAACTTCTTCTCAAACACTTATAAATATGCAGCTCCAATGGGGACACTGCAATCGACCTTGTATGGTCGCGATGCCGACAATGGAGGTTGGGCAAGAGTAAACTACAACGGAGAAACTGTTTACGACGCGTATCCATTGGATGGTGTGTTTGACGAAGGTGCAACCGCACCATTGGCAAGTGACCCATCTACACGTATCGATGTTGGTGGTATGACATACGAAGAGGCCATCGGTTTAGGAATTCGCCCCATGCCTGCAAGTGCTTTCTACTATTACAACTACGGTTGGGGTATGCCATCAGAATTGGGTATCCAGGATAACACTTGGTTTTCGCTTCGTGAAATTACCATAGGCTACCGTTTACCGGAAAATATTCTTAGTAAATTTGGTGCAAACTATTTCAGAATTGGTTTAACTGCACGTAACCTCGGTTATATCGTCAACAAATTGAAGGACGGTATGAACCCCGCTTCTATTTCGAGCAACAACCCGCTAACACCGCTAGATATTGGTGCTGTACCATTTGCTCGCACTTATGCCATCAATTTTACGTTAAGATTCTAAAAAGACAACATTATGAAAAAGTTTAAATATATCATTCTTGGAGTTTTCACTCTCTTTGCATTGACGAGTTGCTTGGAAGATTTTCAGAAGCTGAACACCGATGAAGAACTTTTGGGCACAGCCGATCCGCGATTTATCTTTACCGATGCAACCGCCAATTGGAACAACTCTCAACGCCACCACCTTACAGGTAAATACAGTGGTGCAATGCGAGTTATGCAATACATTGTAGCAGCAAATGGTCCATCGGAAGGTCCGTATGTGAATCCATTATCAAATGCTCGCCCAAACATTTACACACCATATTACGATCTCTTTTTCACCCAAATTGGTCTTAGATTGCGCTACTTGACAAGTGAAATAATACCGAAACATCCCGAAAAAGAACGCTTTCAAGACGTAGCAGCTATTTCCAATATTTTGGAAGCCTATCAGGCTTGGCAAGCTCTGGATGTGATGGGTGCATTGCCATACACCGAAGGTTTGAGCATTATTGGAGCAACCGAAAATCCGTTGTGGACACCCAGATACGATTTGTATCAAAAAGACATAAACGGAAACCCGATGTACAAAGTTTTGGACGAAAGAATAAAAGCAAACATTGCTATTTTACAAAATTCGAACGAAAATCAGTACAACTTAGACCGTAACGACTATTTCTACAGAGGCGACATAGCCAAATGGTTGAAATTTGCCAACACACTTCGTATAAAAATGGCCCAACGACTCGAAAAAGCAGACAACGCTTTTTATCAAGCCGTAGTAGCAGAAGCATTGGCACATCCGGGTGGTATTATTTCCAATAATGCAGAATCGGCAGTATATCGTCACCCAAACGAACACAACAACAATACGGACGATATGCAAGCTTTGACCAACAATTATGTGGCATCGCGTACATTAGTTAATTTCTTGAAAGAGTACAACGACCCGCGTTTGCCAATTTTGGTTAGAAGAAATGGATTTGGCTCGGGTAACAACAACAAAGAAAACGACAAATTTTTCGAGTTGCTTAAAGAACACTACCCCAACTACATGACTGACTTTCCTCAATGGGTGGACAGATATGTTGGTCCATCGGCCAACCCCGACAGCGCTACCAGCTCATGGTCCAGAAACGCCTATGCCACTATTAAGTATGTTGAAAACGGAAGCAACAAAAACATGCAAATCAGAAGCAACTCACAAATTGAGAGTCGTTTCTATGTAAAAAATGGTGGTAAAGTAGGAAACACGTTAAACATTAGAGACAAAGAAGACCAGGATTTGTACGATGTTTCTCAAAACTCTATTACCCTTTTTACTCCACTTATTACCTATCCGGAAGTTTGCTTCATGATGGCAGAAATCTCTTTCAAATCGGGTTCTGCCATGGGTGGAAAAGACGCGCTGCAATGGTTTCGCGACGGGATACGTGCATCGATGGAGCAATACCAAGACTGGGCTGAAAAAATGGCTGTACCTTCAGCAATGAATGAAAACAGCGACAACTATAACCCAATCACGGCTTTAGCAATAGATGACTATCTTGCCAGACCTGAGTTCAATTCGGTATCGTTAGAGAAAATCATCACACAACAGTGGGTGAACCTGTTCATGCGTCCGGAAGAAGCGTGGGCTACTTGGAAACGCACCGGACTACCCGCTTTCAGTGAACAACCTTATCCGGTTAACGGAGTTGTTTATTTTGAAGAACTTAGAAGAAGTGGCGATGAACTTCTCATCCCCAGACGTGGTGTTTTACCAACAACAACCGAGGGTAATATCGAAAACTTCCACGCAGCAGTGGAAGCTTTGAAGGCCGACCCCAACTATGGCGAAGCAGTGGATAGAACCGAAGGACGTATTTGGTGGGACAAACCGTAATAAAACGAATTGGATGTAAATAGCAAAATCTGTTTCGTCCAATTACAAAAATTAAATCAGAAAAACGCTCTTAGAAAAAGGGCGTTTTTCTTTTTAACAGAAAATCAAAACAGTCTGCCGTTACGCATCTACAATTATCTGTTTTGCTTCGTGCAAAACCGTAATAACTTGAAACATGCCACATTCCGAAATATTTATTCCGCAAAAAAACAAACAAATACTTTGTAAATTATACGAATTATTGTAACTTTGCAGTCCGATTATTAAAATTACATATTTAAGCGTTTGATTTATAGCTTTTTATTTGCCATTTAGTCCCTTAGCCAGACAAAAAGCAGAGCGAAGGTCAAACAAGATTTTATTAAACGATTTAAAAACAAAAAAAGTGAACACTTTAAGTTATAAAACTATTTCTGTAAACAAAGAAACGGCTCAAAAAGAGTGGGTTGTTGTTGATGCCAACGGACAATCATTGGGTCGCATCAGTTCAAAGGTTGCAAAATTGCTGAGAGGCAAGTACAAACCAAGTTTCACACCCCACGTTGATTGTGGCGACAATGTAATTATCATCAACGCCGACAAAGTAGAACTGACAGGAAATAAATGGACCGATAGAACCTACTTGCGCTACTCGGGCTATCCGGGCGGACAAAAAGCATCGTCCCCTGCCGATTTGATGCAAAAAGGTCCCGACAGACTTTTCAGAAAAGTGGTAAAAGGAATGTTGCCAAAAAATAAATTGGCCGACGCCATTCTGAACAACCTCTATGTGTATGCCGGAGAAGAACATCCGCACCAAGCACAAAAACCAAAATCAATAGATATTAATACACTTAAATAATAAAGATGGACGTAATTAATTCAATAGGAAGACGCAAAGCTGCAGTAGCACGCGTGTTTATGAGCGAAGGATCAGGAAAAATTATTATCAACAAACGCGAACTTGAAAATTATTTCCCTTCATCTATTTTGCAGTTCATCGTAAAACAGCCCTTAACTAAACTTGACGCTGTTGAGAAATACGATATAAAAATCAATTTGCAAGGCGGTGGATACAAAGGGCAATCGGAAGCAGCCAGATTGGCAATAGCTCGTGCATTGGTAAAAGTGAACCCGGAAGACAAATCGGCTCTCAGAGCAGAAGGATTTATGACTCGCGACCCACGCGTTGTTGAGCGTAAAAAACCGGGACAACCTGGAGCAAGAAGAAGATTCCAATTCTCAAAACGTTAATATTTGGATATATACTCCGGCATCTTTCCCGGATACATATATGATGAAGTCGTTGGATAAACTCCAAACGATGACGTTTAGCATCTAAATTGCAAGGACATACCCGATTCCAAATATCGGCTATTTACCTTGCAATTCGACTAAGAAAAAGAAAGTAAACGAATTTATTAAACAAAAACAAACAATGGCAAAATTAGAATTTGACCAACTACTCGAAGCCGGAGCACACTTCGGCCACTTGAAAAGAAAATGGAATCCGGCAATGGCGCCCTACATTTTTATGGAACGCAACGGAATCCACATCATCGATTTGTATAAAACAATCGCTAAAACCGAAGAAGCTGCAAACGCTTTGAAACAGATTGCTAAATCGGGTAAAAAAGTGCTTTTCGTAGCAACAAAAAAACAAGCAAAACCAATCATCGCCGAAAGAGCATTGAGCATCAATATGCCATACGTTATCGAACGTTGGCCGGGCGGCATGCTTACCAACTTCCCAACCATCCGCAAAGCGGTGAAGAAAATGGGTAGCATCGACAAAATGATTAAGGACGGAACGTTTGAAACTTTGTCGAAACGCGAAAAACTACAAGTAACACGCCAACGTGCCAAACTCGAAAAAACATTGGGTTCTATTCAAGACCTTACACGCTTGCCTTCTGCAATTTTTGTAGTGGACGTGATGAAAGAACACATTGCTGTGAGAGAAGCCAACAGATTGGGAATCCCCGTATTTGGCATGGTTGATACCAACTCTGATCCTTCCAATATAGATTTCGTAATCCCAACCAACGACGACGCATCAAAAGCAATAGACATGATTTTGGGTTATTTGTGCGATGCCATCAAAGAAGGTTTGGACGAACGCAAAGTAGAAAAAGCAGATGCGGATGCAGCAGCCGAAGAAATGGAAGACGGAAGCGAAAGCCCACGCAGAGAACGCAAATCAAAAATAGCGAAAAGAGAGCGCGTTAAAAAAGAAGATAAAGACGCGATGAACGCGGCAGTTGCAAGCAAATTTGCCGAAAATAACGATAACGAAGAATAATAGACAGACCTAAAAAAAATGACGGGTCTGAGATTTTCTTAAAAAAAAACAAAAAATTAAATTACAATATGGCAGTTACAATGACAGATATCCAACACTTGCGCAAAATGACCGGCGCGGGAATGATGGATTGTAAAAATGCGCTGAACGAAGCAAATGGCGATTTCGACAAAGCAATGGAAATCATTCGCAAAAAAGGACAAGCCGTTGCTGCCAAACGCGAAGACCGCGAAGCAAGCGAAGGTTGCGTGTTGGCAAAAACAAACGGTAATTTCGCAGCAGTAGTTGCTTTGCAATGCGAAACAGACTTCGTAGCGAAAAATGAAGAATTTATCGCTTTAACACAACAAATATTAGATGTTGCACTTGAGCACAAACCAAATACGCTGGAAGAACTTCTGAACCTACAACTTTCCGGCAGAACAGTGGCTGAGTCTATTACAGACAAAGTGGCTGCTACAGGAGAAAAAATGGAATTGGGTTTTTACGAACACATTACCGCTCCTACTGTAATGGCTTACATCCACATGGGCAACAAACTGGCAACTATTGTTGGTTTCAACCAAGAAAATGTAGCAGAAAACATTACCAAAGACGTGGCTATGCAAATAGCTGCAATGAATCCGGTATCGGTTACTCCCGAAGAAATTCCAACAGAAATCAAAGAGAAAGAGTTGGAAATTGCACGTGAAAAAGCACGTGAAGCAGGAAAACCCGAAAACTTGTTAGACAGAATTGCCGAAGGTGCTTTGCAAAAATTCTACAAAGAATCTACCCTACTACAACAAGAGTATGTAAAAGACTCCAAAATGACAGTAGCACAATTCTTGCAACATGCAAACAAAGATTTAACAGTATCAGTTTTCAAACGTGTATCCTTGAATGCATAATAACTAACTGTTTATCAAATAAAAACCGCCATTCTCTTCGAATGGCGGTTTTTTTATTGCCTTTTTTCTACAACAGCTATTCGCCGATAGACCAAGTGAGCACAAAATGGGAATGCACTTCGTAATGAATGCGAAAAATCTGCCGCGAATCGGTTCGCAATTCTTGCGCTTGCACAATCCCTTTTTCTTGTGGAGTGAATGGCGAGATAAATAGTTGTTCTTTGAAGTTAATCTCGTTTTCTTCCATCATTTTAAACATTACCTCTTTTGCCGACCAATGCAATAAGCGATGCACCGTTTGTTGCGAAACATCGATAAACTCATTTTCCGAAACAAATCGTTCCGAAATTTTATTTACACGTTCAGCAATAGTTTCAACGTCTATACCTACAACACGTTGCTTGTGCAGCAAAATAGCAACCAGATTTTTTGTATGCGAAATACTGATTTGGTAAGAACCGTCCAAAAGAAAAGGTTTGCCATCCCGGTTGTTGGCAATGGTTTTTTCTTCGCCAACAAGGGCGAAAAGTAAAGTCCGGGTAGCAAGCCATTCCAATATACGACGTTCCGATTTCAGTTCGGAAACATATTGTCGGGCTTGATTTTGTTGATTTGGTGGAAGTAGATTTATCAGTTCCTCTTGCGATTCAGCAATGTGCCAAATACCCAAAACACCTTCGTTATCAATATTTTCCTTTCGTTGCAGCATCTATTTCCACGATAAACTATTAAATAATTCGGTCAAATCTTGCTCCAAAACTTCCAAAACCGGCAGAATGGAGTCTCTTTCCACTTCATACTCAAAATAGAGGGAACCGCGCAAAAAATGGTGTTTTGTATCGGTTATATAAAACTGAAATGGCGTAGCCACACGGCCTTCAATTTTGTAAAGAGAGCCAAATTTTTGGTTTTCGCCATCGCTGTATGTCATTTCTTGAAATTGCGATGCTTTTTTTGTGTGCGAGTAGAGCAACTGCTTGTTATCGTCCAAAAGCGGTTGAATGGAATCGTTGGTAACAGCAAAATAAGTGCAAAAAATGGTAGATTTGTATTGCGGATAGACGATATCGAACCAAATTTCCTGGTCGGTCAATCGCTTTACTTGTAGGCTCGCCTTATCCGAAATAGAGATTGAAAAGCGATTGTTGGAATAAGGAGTGTAATTGCTCTCGGGTGTATCTATTCTAAAATAAGCTCTTGGCTTTGGCGTATAATTTTTTTGGCATCCCACAACAAAAACAAACAAAAACAGAGCGAGAAGGCTATTTCTACCTATGTACAAAAAACTATTCCGCATGGTTTTTTGGAATATAGAATCGTACTTTCACAATGCGTCTTTTGCTCATTTCCTCTGCCTGGAAGGCATAGTTTTTGAATTCGATGGTCTCTTTTCGTTTCGGAAAATCGCCTTTCATTTCCAATAACAAGCCGGCAATGGTATCTACTTCGTCCGAAAAATCTTCAAAATCGTTTTCCGGAACTCCGGTTATTTTGAAGAAATCTTCCAGATTGGTTTTCCCTTCAAAAATATAGGAACCGTCGGGCGCGATGGTATAAGTTGGTTTTTCCTCTTCGTCGTATTCGTCGCTAATATCTCCCACAATTTCTTCCAAAATATCTTCCATGGTTACAATTCCGGATGTGCCGCCATATTCGTCTACCACAATTGCCATGTGATTTTTATTTGCCCTAAACTCTTCCAGCAAATCATCGATACGTTTGGTGCCGGGCACAAAATATGCCGACCGGATAAGCGATTGCCACTTAAAATTATCTACCTTGTTGAGGTGTGGCAGCAAATCCTTCACGTAAAGTATTCCTTTGATATTGTCCGGACTTTCTTCATAAACAGGTATCCGCGAAAAACCGGCATCCACGATAAAATCAATCACTTTTCTGAAAGTGGTTTCCATTTCGATAGCCACCATATCGGTTCGCGACACCAAAATATCGTCCACAATTTTATCTTTGAAGCGAATGATGCCCTCCAACATATCTTTCTCTTGTTCGTGATTGATTTGGTCTGAGGTCATTTCCAAAGCTTTAGAAAGTTCATCCATCGAAATTTCGTGCCTTTTCTGTATAACAGCTTTGCTAAACATATTGCTGGTTCTTACCAAAAGCGAAGAGAGCGGATTGACCAAAGCGTGCATCGCTTGAACAAAAGAAGCATATTTTTTAGAGAATTTGAGCGTGTTGTTAGAAGCGAGCGATTTGGGTATTATTTCAACGAACAACAGCAAAATAACTACAATAACCAGTATTTCTAAAGCGATGCGTCCGTCTGCTCCCGCAAAAAACGGGATTAAATTAAGCAGATAAAACAGCAAAACAATGATTATTATATTCAGAAAATTGAATAAGATGACCAAAGTTGCCATCAGTTTTTCTTGATTGCGAATTAATTTGGATACTCGTATCGATTTTTTGTCGATATCGGTATTCAATCTTTCTATTTCGGAAGAGTTGAACGAGAAAAACGCAACTTCCGAACCGGAAATAATTGCATTTACAAATACGAGTAATACTGTAATACCCAATAGGATATAATGAACGAAAGAAAACGAAAGCATTGCAACTTCCGGTTGAAATAGCGTGGCAGGGTCAGGATCCAAATTGTCTGATATTTAGTTAAACAGAAAGAGAATGTTTCGACCTGTTTTTAGTCGAAACATTCTCTGCAAAATTACAATGTTTTTTTAAAACGGCAAATCATCTACCTCCGAATTATCGGATAAATTTGCCGGTGTATCATAATCGGTTGGTTTGTTGTGTGGTGTATCGCCACTTTCCTCGTTGTTTGAACCGACTCTTTTACTCAAAATCTCGATATTCTCGGCGTTTATTTCCGTGATATAGCGTTTTACGCCGTTTTGGTCGTCGTAAGAGCGAACACGTATTTTTCCCTCTACATAAACTTGAGCGCCCTTGCGCACAAATTTTTCAACTATTTGTGCCAATCCTCTCCAACATACAATGTTGTGCCATTCTGTACGCTCCGGAATTTGCGTTCCGTTTGAAGTTGTGTAACCTCTATCTCTTGTTGCCAAAGAGAAACTTGCTTTCACATTGTCGTTGTCGAAATACTTAATCTCCGGATCTTTTCCTACATTTCCTACTAAAATAACTTTATTTACCGACATAACTACTCTTTTTTTTAGTTTATAAATTCAATATTCTAACAAAACAAAGTTACAGTTTTTTTTTGGAATAACAAGTTTTTTAACAAAATTATGTTGCTACATCATTTTTCTAACCATTTATGAATGGGGCGCGCTACCGGATAATTGTGTAAATCGGCTGTTGCAATCCGTAGAAACTGCTTCTCGGCATCAAAAACATCGGTTTCAGTCAGCTGAACGATATAAAAATGGATATAAACCGTGCGATGCGTCAATATATGCTTCATAAAATAGCTGTGCGATATGGATAGTGTTTTTGCAGAACGAAACAGGGCATGGAAATGTGGATTTTGCATCAATTCGTGCATTTCTTGCGGTTTTTCTGTTTCGATGAGTGGAAATTCGTACAGATTTTTCCAGATATCGTCCCCTACTCGCTTTTTTATAAATGTGAAATCGGCTTGTTCTACATAAAAATAGTGGAAAAATCGTTCTTTGATTTTGGTTTTACCACGTTTTTTGGGAAACTCCAAGACCGTTTGGTTCATATTTGCCATGCAGATATTTTGTAGCGGACATTCGTTGCATTTTGGTTGGATTGGGATGCAAATCATGGCACCAAAATCCATCAGAGCTTGGTTGTGGTTGCCCGCATTGTGCTTGTCGAGCAACGATTGCGCCAGTTCTGCAAAAAATTTTTTACCCGATGCCGTATCTATATATTGGTCAATAGTAAACAATCGGGACAAAACCCGGTAAACATTTCCATCAACCACGGCAAATGGTTTATTATAAGCAATGGAAGCAATAGCTGCTGCTGTGTAGGGACCAATTCCGCGCAACGATAATATATCGGAATAATGACGTGGAAATTCTCCGCCAAAATCTTGTACTATCTGTTTTGCTGCCGCATGCAAATTGGCAGCACGAGAATAATAGCCCAACCCTTGCCACATCTTCATAACTGTGTCTTCGGGCGCATTGGCAAGCGAGGCTATATCCGGAAATTGGTTTATAAAACGTGTAAAATAGTGAAGTCCCTGATTTACTTTGGTTTGTTGCAAGATAACTTCCGACACCCATATCCGGTACGGATTGGCGTCTTCTCGCCAAGGCAATTGTCGTTTGTTGAGCAAATACCACTCTTGCAAAATATTACTAATCAGATTATAATTGCGAATAGATTTATTCATTTGTTTATATCAATTAATTTGCAAAACTACTTAAAAAGTAGGGTAAAGCCGAAAAATTGAGAAAAATAATAAAATATAGTGCTAATTATTTTTTGCGTTAAAAAAAAAGCTATATATTTGCAGTCCAAAATTTTAGTAATAACCAAATATAACTAATTTAAAAACTAAATAAAAATGACTAAAGCAGACATTGTAAACGAAATTGCAAAAAACACGGGTGTTGACAAAGCATCAGTTTTAGCAACTGTAGAATCTTTTATGGAAATTGTAAAGGATTCATTAGCAAAAAATGAGAACGTATATTTAAGAGGTTTCGGAAGCTTCATCGTAAAAAAAAGAGCACAAAAAACTGCACGCAACATCTCTAAAAATACAACTATCATCATTCCCGAACACAACATACCCGCGTTTAAACCGGCGAAAACGTTTGTTGCTCAAGTCAAAGATCAAAAATAATATAATTAATTAAATTAAAGAAGGAGAAACAAGATGCCAAGCGGAAAAAAAAGAAAAAGGCATAAAATGTCTGTTCACAAAAGAAAAAAAAGACTGAGAAAAAACAGACATAAAAAGAAAAAATAGATTTTTAAGGTTTTATAACCTACATGTTATATACAGGAACAAACTTAAGAAAGTCATGATTAGGTTTGTTCTTTGTATTTAGCGGTGCTTAGTCTGTGTTCGAGAGAACACGTCAATTCCCATTCGGCGGAATGGGAAATATATTTTTGAAATTTTATAAACAATTAGTATTGTGATAAGCGAACTTGTAGTAGATGTTCAAGCCAAAGAGATAACGCTGGCAGTGCTGGAAGACAAAAAACTCGTTGAGTTACAGCAAGAAAGCCAAGACGAATCGTATTCGGTTGGGAACATTTATTTAGGCAGGGTCAAAAAATTGATGCCTGCGCTAAATGCCGCATTTGTAGATGTGGGACACAAAAAAGACGCTTTTCTTCACTATTTAGATTTAGGGGTAGAATTTGATTCTGTTTCCAATTTTTTAAAAGCGGTAGAAGAAAAAAAGAAACCCCAGGTGCAAAAGATGAAACTTTTGCCCGATATAGAAAAAGAGGGTTCTGTTTCTGACAAACTAAAAGTAGGACAAAACGTTCTGGTGCAAATAGCTAAAGAACCTATTTCTACGAAAGGACCGCGACTGACTGCCGAAATATCCTTTGCCGGACGATTCATGGTTTTGATTCCGTTTATCGACCGCGTTTCGGTATCACAAAAGATAAAATCGCGCGAAGAACGCGCACGTCTTCGTCAGCTCATTCAAAGCATCAAGCCAAAAAACTTCGGCGTAATCATCCGAACCAATGCCGAAGGCAAAAGAGTAGCTGAACTGGACACGGAACTGAAAGTATTAGTCAAACGATGGGAAGAAACCGCCGAAAAATTGCCTAAAACAAAGGTTACTTCATTGGTTTTTGAAGAGACCGGCAGAGTAGTAGGATTGTTGCGCGATATTTTTAATCCTTCGTTTGAACAAATCCACATCAACGATTCTGATGTGGCGAAACAGATAGAAAACTACGTGAGCCTCATTGCTCCCGACCGCAAAAATGTAGTGAAACACTACACCGGATCGGCTCCCATATTAGACAATTTTGGGATAACCAAACAAGTAAAATCGCTGTTTGGAAAAACCGTTACATTCAAAAACGGCGCATATCTCATCATTGAACACACCGAAGCCCTACACGTGATTGACGTGAACAGCGGAAACCGCAACAAACAATCGCTGGGGCAGGAAGATAGCGCGTTTGAAGTGAATGTAGCCGCTGCCGAAGAGATAGCACGGCAATTGCGCTTGCGCGACATGGGAGGGATTATCGTAATCGATTTTATCGATATGAGCTCGGGCGAACACCGAAACAAATTGTTCAACAAGATGACCGAATTTTTGGCAACAGACAGAGCCAGACACAAAATTCTGCCTTTGAGCAAATTTGGATTGATGCAAATCACACGACAACGTGTGCGCCCCGAAATGGAGCTGGCAACAAGCGAAACCTGCCCCACTTGCTTTGGAAAAGGAAAAATTAAATCGTCGATTCTTTTTACCGATACCTTAGAAGGAAAAATCGACTATTTGGCAAACAAGCTAAAAGTGAAGAAATTTAGTCTGCACATACATCCCTATGTTGCGGCATACATTCAACAAGGTCTGTTTTCGATGAAATACAAATGGAAAAAGAAATATGGTATTGCCATGAAAATAATTCCCAACCAAAGTTTGGGATTCCTGCAATACACATTTTTCGACAAAGAAAACAACGAAATCGACCTGAAAGAAGAAATTGAAATGAAATAAAGTTTCGTTTAAAACGAAATCTACAGTAAAAACCGAATTGCGCATGCAGTTCGGTTTTTTGCGTTTTTAATAGTTGTAAGATTCATGAATGACAAAAAATTTTTTGCCAATTTCATTATTTTTCGGATATTTGCACAAAATGATTATTTAAATAACTTAATCAAAAAAATGAAAACCATTTCATTTATCTTTCTTTTATTAAGTATCGTCTCTTGTACGGTTTTGATGAAGAGTACAACTCAAAATCAAGACTTAATAGGTACGGTTCAAGTGATTATTGACTCTGACACAATTATACCATCGGAAGTGATTTTGGCATCATTGGTGGGAGCTGATAAATCTGCTATTTTAGAAGAGAATGGCCGTTTTTCTTTTTCAAACATAGAACAAGGCAAATATCATTTAAAAATCACGGGTCTTGGATATAATGAAGTGGATACTGCGATTACTTTTTTAAACAGGGATTTTGGAGAAATAAATATTTATTTATCATTGACTAATGCATGTGAGGTAGGTCGAAAATTAGCAGAAAAAGACATCAATGAAAACAAACCAAAATTACTTTTAGTTGGAGGAATTGCTCCTATGGTATTTGCCAATCAGAAAATGTTCGAAGAAAAGTATGGCATCAGCTATCATGATTATGGCGACGTTTATCCCCATTTAGATTGCATCACCATATATAACAAATTAATCTTTGAATATTTAGATAATCAATTTGGTCCTCAATGGCGAAACGAAGTCAGAAAGGATGTTGTTGGACTCAATGGAAAAACATAAATCCCAAATCCAAACTCCAAATTCCCAAATCCCTCACACTCCATCCACATCATAATACACCACAACATATTTCCATTCCGGTTTGCAGCGCAATTGGGATTCGGCATGGCGGATAGTTTCGCGCACTTGCTGCGGCGATAACGAGGTTTCTAATTTGAGAAGTGTTTCTCGAATATGGTATTGCTGTATTTTCCCGATGAGCGGTTTATTGGGTCCCAAAACACGTTCGCGAAGCGATTTTCGCAATATGTCGGTAAAAAAACGTGCTGCTGCTTCCGCCTTTTGCTCGTATTTATCTTTGAAAACCACACGAATCAAGCGAAAAAACGGAGGATACCGAAAAAGCCGCCGCTCGGCAAGCTGCATGTTGAAAAAACCCTCGAAATCGTTTTCTACAATAAATCGATAAACCGGCTGCTCGGGGTCGGCACTTTGAATAATTACCGTTCCACGTTTGTTTTTTCTGCCGGAACGACCAGCCGCTTGCGTCATTAGCTGAAATCCGCGTTCGTGCGAACGAAAATCGGGATAGTTGAGCATGCCGTCGGCAGAGATAATACCGACAACGCTCACATTCTCAAAATCTAACCCTTTGGACAACATTTGCGTGCCGACCAAAATATCTGTTTTTTTGTTTTGGAAATCGGCAATAATTTTTTCATAGCCCGTCTTTCCTCGCGTGGTATCGGTATCCATGCGTGCCACCCGATAATCGGGGAAAAGCTGTGCTACTTCTTCTTCAATTTTTTCCGTTCCCTGCCCCAACTGTTGCACACTTTTTTCCTGGCACGCCGGGCAGTCGTGTACCACTTGGTAGGCAGCGTTGCAGTAATGACATTTGAGCAGGTTGCCAAATTTATGGTACGTGAGCGACACGTCGCAATGGCGGCATTTGGGTGTCCAACCACAGTTTTTGCACTCCAACATGGGAGCAAATCCGCGTCGGTTGCGAAATAAGATGACCTGTTCGCCTCGCGAAAGCACCTCTTCCATCCGGACAATGAGATGGGGAGAGAGAATAGATTTCATCTTTTTTTTGCGTCGCAACTCGTGCGTGTTTTCCAAAATAATTTCGGGCAATTCAATCTCTTCAAATCGTTTCGTGAGCGTTACCAAACCAAATTTCCCGCTTTTGGCGTTGAAGTACGATTCCATAGACGGCGTTGCCGAACCTAACAAGGTTTTGGCTCCCGAAAAATGTGCCAGCATGATGGCGGTGTCGCGCGCGTGGTATCGGGGCGCGGGTTCTTGCTGTTTGTAACTGGTTTCGTGCTCCTCGTCCACGATAACCAAACCCAATTGCCGGAAAGGCAAAAAGAGCGACGAGCGCACGCCGATAACAATTTGATAGGGATTGTCGGACAACATTTTTTGCCAGATTTCGGCACGTTCGTTGTCGTTTATTTTGGAGTGATAAATTCCCATTTGGTCGCCAAAAACGGCTTGTAAACGCTGCGTTAGTTGCGTGGTGAGGGCAATTTCGGGAACGAGATAGAGCGTCTGCTTCCCTTGTTTCAACTGCTTTTCTATCTGATGGATATAAATTTCGGTCTTTCCACTGGAAGTGATGCCGTGCAGCAAACAGACATTTTTTTCTTCGAAACAGCGATTTATTTCATCGAAGGCGGTTTGTTGGTAAATATTCAGGTTATATGGTTTTCGTGTGGCAGAAATATCTTTGTCTATCCTACTTACTTCGCCCGAAAATTGTATCAAAAGTTTTTTTTCAAGCAATCCGTTGAGTACGGCAGAAGAGAAACCGGTCAAATCCAACAATTCTTTACGCGAGATGGAATCTCTTTGCGACAGCAAATTGGAAACTTCGTCATAAAGCTGCTGTTGTTTCTTGGCTTTCCCAATTTTTCGAATTGCACTTTCGGTATCGATTTGAAATGATAGAGTAATGAAGTTTTTCACTTTTGGCACGTAACTCACTTTCAAATCGGCGGGCTTCAGTTTTGCCGGTAGTGCCGCTTTATATACATCGCCCAACGGGCAAATATAATAAAAAGAAATCCACTCCCACAATTGCAATTGTTGCTCTGTAACAACAGCATGCAAATCGATGAGGGAATGGATTTCCTTGATACCAACTCCTTTTGGAGTATGGTTATGCAACTTGAGAATGATTGCCGTGTAGTGCTTACTTTTACCAAAAGGAACTATCACTCTGAATCCGACACCAATTTCTTCCTGCATCGCTGCGGGAATAGCGTAAGTATAAGAGTTAGTTAGTGGTAGCGGAAGTATTACATCGGCAAACACACGCAATTATCAGAAATAAACGGCAGCATTGAGCGACCAAGTACCTTTTTTTCCGTTCAAAGCTTTCAGAAGAGACAGACCGTTATCACCAATCAAATCATCTTTTTCTGAATAGAAGTTATCGGTCAATTTGATTCCATAGGAGAACCCAATTTGTACGCGATTAATGATATCGGCACCCAATCCCAAATTGATACCTGCTTCAATTGGTTTGGATTCAATCAGGTCATCAAAATCGGCATCCAAATTGATATTACTGAATTTCAACTCGTCACTTCCCACTCTGATTTTTGCATAAGGCCCTGCTGCCACATATACTTTAAGAGGAGAGATAATACCAAATTTGTATTTCAAATTTACCGGAATATCGATGTAGTGGTTGCTAATTTTCATATTTGACATATTGCCAATGGTTTTCACGTTCATGCTTTCGTTGTTATACATCACAGATGCATCAACACCCAAATTGAGCACAGGAAACATAAATTCTACCGAAGGACCTACTTTAAATCCATTCAGATTTTCTACATTCACCACAGATTCGTTAAAAACAGGTTTGTTTAATCCTACTTCGCCTCTGAGTCCAATTCTTAACTGCGCGCTGGCAGTAGTTCCGGCCATTAAAAATACAATAAAAAGACCGCTCAATAAAACATTTTTTATTTTCATATCATTTTTGGTTTTATGAAACCCGCTTTATGCGATAAAGTTTCGATTAGTTTGACAAATTTACAATATTAATTTTTTACTATGGCGAAAAATGGTTACTCTTTTGTTAAAAAAGACAATTTTCTACAAACTGGTACACTTTTTTGACTAAATGGACAGCACAAATACTTTCCCCGCAGGGAAGTTTAGTAATTGTGCTAATAAAAAAATCCCATAAAACATGTATTATCCGAGGGAGAACACCTATTCGATGGGATTTTTTGTAAGAAAATGAAATTTATTTCTATCGGTTCAGAACCGATAAAATTAGTCTTTCAATTTTGCTGTCAAGAACTCTCGATTGAGACGGGCAATGTTTGTAATGGAGATATTTTTGGGGCATTCCACTTCACAAGCACCTGTGTTTGTGCAGTTTCCGAAACCCAATTCGTCCATTTTGGCAACCATTGCTTTGGCACGACGAGTTGCTTCAATTCTACCTTGTGGCAGCAGAGCCAATTGGCTTACTTTTGCCGAAACGAATAGCATTGCCGAACCGTTTTTACAAGTTGCCACGCATGCACCGCAACCGATACAAGCTGCAGCGTCCATTGCCATTTCTGCTTTGTCGCGAGGGATTGGAATGGCATTGGCATCGGGAACACCACCGGTGTTTACCGATACGTAACCGCCGGCTTGAATAATTTTGTCGAAAGCGGTACGATCTACCATCAGGTCACGAATTACGGGGAATCCGGCAGAACGCCAAGGTTCTATCGTGATGGTTTCGCCTTCGTTAAATTTGCGCATGTGCAATTGGCAGGTAGTAATATCTTCGTCGGGTCCGTGAGGATGACCGTTGATGTAGAGCGAACACATGCCGCAAATACCTTCGCGACAATCGTGGTCGAAAACTACCGGATTTTTGCCTTCGTTGATCAATTGCTCGTTCAAGATATCGAGCATTTCGAGGAATGAACTTCCTTGCGAAATATTTTTTAATTCGTAGGTTTCGAAACGTCCTTTATCTTTGGGACCGTTTTGGCGCCATACTTTTACTTTTATATTTATATCTTTATCCATGATGATGCTTTTTTACGATTTATAATTACGTTGTTCTCTCACTACAAATTCATAATCGAGTGGTTCTTTGTACATTATCGGAGCCTTGTCTTCGCCCTGATATTGCCAGCAAGATACATAAGAGAATTTGTCGTCGTGGCGTAGAGTTTCTCCTTCGGGAGTTTGGTGTTCGAGACGGAAGTGTCCTCCGCAAGATTCCTCTCTATCTAACGCGTCGTGCGCCATCAACTCACCAATTTCGATGAAATCGGCCAAGCGAAGAGCTTTCTCTAATTCAATGTTCAACGAACTTTTCTCTCCCGGAATACGTACATCTGACCAGAACTCTTTTTTCACTACTTTCAGCTCTTCGATAGCTTGTTTTAGTCCGGCAGCATCACGTCCCATACCTACTAAGTCCCACATGATATGTCCAAGTTTTTTGTGGAAATAGTCAACCGAGTGTTTTCCTTTGATATTCATCAATTTTTCCATTCGGTCGTTGATTTCTTTTTCGGCTTTGTCAAATTCGGGTGCATCGGTTTTGAATCGTGCCACGTTGATTTGGTCTGCCAAATAGTTTTGGATAGTGTAAGGAAGTACAAAATATCCATCTGCAAGTCCTTGCATCAACGCAGAAGCTCCCAAACGGTTTGCTCCGTGGTCGGAGAAGTTTGCTTCGCCAATGGCGAAAAGTCCGGGAACGGTTGTCATAAGTTCGTAATCTACCCAAATTCCACCCATTGTGTAGTGGATAGCGGGATAAATCATCATAGGGGTTTCGTATGGATTGTCATCTACAATCTTTTCATACATTTGGAAAAGGTTTCCGTAGCGTGCTTCTACTACATCTTTGCCAAGACGATTGATGGCATCGGCAAAATCAAGATAAACCGCCAAACCGGTTGTTCCAACTCCAAATCCGGCATCGCAGCGTTCTTTAGCTGCGCGTGAAGCCACGTCGCGAGGAACCAAGTTTCCGAAAGCAGGATAACGACGTTCCAAATAGTAGTCGCGATCTTCTTCTTTTATCTCGGTTGGTTTCAGTTTGCCGTTGCGAATGGCTTCGGCATCTTCTTTCTTTTTAGGAACCCAAATGCGACCATCGTTACGCAGCGATTCCGACATCAATGTAAGTTTTGATTGGAACTCACCGTGCACCGGGATACAAGTCGGGTGAATTTGCGCCATACATGGGTTTCCGAAATATGCACCTTTTTTGTAGCATTGCCAAGCAGCTGAACCGTTGGAAGTCATGGCGTTGGTAGAAAGGAAGAAGGTATTTCCGTATCCGCCGGTAGCGATAACCACGGCGTGTGCCGCAAATCTTTCTAATTTACCTGTTACCAAGTTGCGGGCAATAATTCCACGAGCACGACCGTCGATTATTACCAAATCGACCATTTCGTAACGGGTATACAGTTTCACTTGTTTTTTGTGTACCGCTCTACTCAAAGTAGAATAGGCTCCCAAAAGCAATTGTTGTCCGGTTTGTCCGCGAGCGTAGAATGTACGCGATACTTGCGCTCCACCAAACGAACGGTTATCTAACAAGCCGCCGTATTCGCGAGCGAATGGTACGCCTTGTGCCACGCATTGGTCAATAATTTCGTTGGAAACTTCCGCCAAACGATACACGTTGGCTTCACGAGCACGGTAGTCTCCTCCTTTTATTGTATCGTAAAACAGACGATAGATAGAGTCTCCATCGTTTGGATAGTTTTTGGCTGCATTCACACCTCCTTGTGCTGCAATGGAGTGCGCACGGCGTGGAGAGTCTTGGATACAGAAGTTCAACACATTAAATCCAAGTTCGCCCAATGAAGCGGCTGCTGATGCTCCCGCCAATCCGGTTCCAACCACGATGATATCCAGTCTGCGTTTGTTGGCAGGGTTTACCAGTTTTTGGTGTCCCTTGTAGTTTGTCCATTTCTCGGCAAGAGGACCTTTGGGTATTTTTGAATCAAATTTTAATCTATTATCTGTTTGATTTGCTGCATTTTCAGCCTTTACAGATTCTTTTTCTATATTATTTGTCATCATGTTTTTCTTAATTTTTTGTGAGTAAAAACTACGTTCAGAATCCAAGTAAGTAGTACAATGGAACAGATATGAACATCAAGCAAATGATTGTTGCAAGAACGTAAGAAATCTTTTTCAATCGTGGCAACCAATTGTGATTGCTCCATCCCAAAGTTTGCATTCCACTCCAAAATCCGTGTGTGAGGTGAAACCAAAGTGCTGCAATCCAGACTATATAGATGATGCTATACAGTGGTTGTGTAAACAGTTCGCGGATAAAGAATGCGCCATCTTGCGGGTTGTGATATCCGGCAGCCGCGTAGTCGTGTCCGTGCATGATTTCTACCAATTGCATTTTTGACCAGAAATGAATCAAGTGCAATACCAAAAATCCTAAAATAATAGCACCCAAAACATACATGTTTTTAGATGCCCAAGTTACGGTTTTTTGCGGCTTAGACACAGCGTATCTGTCAGAACCACGTGCTTTTAAGTTTTGCAGAGTAAGTATTGATGCATAAATAATATGCACGATAAAACCAACCGCGAGCACCATTGTTCCGATTAAAGCATACCAATTTGCTCCTAAGAAAGCAGCAATTGCGTTGTATGCATCAGCCGAAAAAATAACTACAAAGTTCATTAAGCTGTGAAACAGCAAGAATAGGACAAAAAACAGACCTGAAATACTCATGATTAGTTTTCGTCCAATAGAAGATTTGATTAGCCAACTCATAAATTTTTTGTTTTTATTTGATGTGAATTATTTTACCAATTTTTTATTGTATTGGGAGTGAAATTTTGTTGTAATAATGGTGTTCTATATATAAACTGCAAAAATAGCAACTTTAAACATCAAAAAAGAATTATTTGCAGAAAATTTTCTTTAATTCCTGTTTTTTGGAATGGGTATGAATTATACTGATGTTTTTGTTATCAAAAAAAGATACCCGAAAAGAGTAAAGCACCGTGCAAGTAACATTAGTTGCTACTCCCTATTTTCGCCTTTCAGAATGGGCAGATGCCAATGAAATTTCACGGCCAAAATGCGAATCAATATAACTACACCGGCTGTAAGAAGCTCATTGACAACAGTATGCGCGTGAAGCGTATAAAGAATAGTGAACAGAATACCTCCAACCACACATGCCAAAGCATAAATCTCTTTTCTGAAAATAAGGGGGATTTCGTTGATTAGCACATCGCGCAACATACCTCCAAATGAACCGGTTATGGCACCCATAATAATTGCTACCCAAGGCGCGAAGCCAAGCGAGAGGGTTTTCTCCACACCCACCACCACGAAAAGTCCCAGTCCGATACTGTCGAATAGGAAAAATGTGTTTTTGAGCCGCACCAGTTGTTTGTTGAAAATGCTGACGAAAATCAGGGCAAAAAGCGTGGTCCAAATATAAACCGAACCTTTCATCCAAAAGGGCACAACTCCTATAAACAAATCGCGCAATGTTCCGCCCCCGATAGCAGTTACAAATCCAATGACAAAAGCACCAAACAAATCGAATTTTTTGGCCGAAGCCAACCGGATTCCACTTACTGCGAAAGCAAATGTACCGATAAACTCGATGATATCTACAAATCGGATATGTTCTATGATGTTCATTTTAAAAAAATATTGAAAACGTAGAAATAAAAAAATATGTTTGTTGTTCTTTTCTGTTTTTTTAAATAATCATACCGCTACCCAAACAGAGCCTCTTGTCGGCATCGTAAACAACGCCAAACTGACCGGAGGCAATTCCTTGTATCGGTTCGTCAGATTGGATTCGATACAGGTCACCAATTTTTGATATTTTGCCGAGCGTAAACTCGGGCGTGTGTCTAATTTTGAAAGTAATGGATTGCTCACCCTCAAAATCACCCCAAATATCTTTCGTGATAAAATCGAAACCTTGCAAATTGACCACGTTTCCGTACTGATATTTCGTTTCGTAACCTTTCGAAACATAAACAATATTTCGGTTTATATCTTTTTTTATCACAAACCAAGGTCCGCCACTCAATCCCAATCCTTTGCGTTGCCCAATGGTGTGAAACCAAAATCCCTGGTGTTTGCCCAAAATATTACCGGTTTCCAACTCCACGATAAGTCCTTCCTTTGTACCCAAATAACGTTGGATAAAATCGTTGTAATTTATCTTTCCCAAGAAACAAATACCCTGACTATCTTTGCGTTGTGCCGAAGGCATTTTTTGTTCTAAAGCAATGGTTCGCACCTCTTTTTTAAGCAAATTGCCGATAGGAAACATCAACTTAGAGACTTGCAGATAGTTGATTTGTCCCAAAAAATAGGTCTGGTCTTTCACGTGGTCTTTGGCGGTCGATAGCCATTTCAACCCATCCATCTCGGTTGTGGTAGCGTAATGTCCGGTTGCGATACAATCGTACTCGTGGCCCCATTTTTGTTCGAAAACACCAAATTTTATCAATTTATTGCACATCATATCCGGATTGGGTGTCAAACCGCGTTTTACAGAGTCTATCGTGTATTTTACCACGCTCTCCCAATACTCGTTGTGCAAAGAGACAACCTCCATTTTGCAGCCATATTTTTTGGCTATATAGGTAACAATTTCTATGTCTTCTTCCGCCGGACAATCGATGAATCCATCCTTGTCCTCCATACCTATTTTGATGTAAAATATTTCGGGTTCGTAGCCCATCTCTTTCAGTTGATGAACCACAACCGAACTATCCACTCCGCCAGAAACCAATGCTGCAATTTTCATTATACTATCTCTCTTTTTTGAAATCGGGCAATCGCTTGCCATTTCGAGGTGCAAAGTTAATAATAAGTATCGATTTGCGAAAATGGATAAGCCCCGTTTTCGATATGCAAAACCATTGTCGTCAGAAATGGCTAAATAGGCGCAGAGATAACTGAATGATCTAATGGGAAAGGGATTATTGCATAAAAAGAATCAGCCCAAAACAAGATAGATTGCACAAAGCGATAAAATAAATTGCAATATTTCATCAATTACAAGAAAAATAGTATTACCTTTACATCCTTAGAGCAGTCTAAAAAAAGCAAACGCATATTGCCGGTAGGTTTCGGGCAAGAAAATGCGATGTTTGCTATTGCAATGTAAATTGCTTAACCCGATAGAGTTTCGGGAATGGAGAGAGAAAAAAAAAACGACATAATGACTTACAAATGGAATTTTCTAACCCTTACACAAGAACAAAAAGATAAAAAAGATGCACTAACAAAAGAACTACAAATTAATCCCATATTGGTGGAACTACTGATAAAGAGAGGTATAACCACCGCTGAAGAAGCAAACAAATTTCTGAATCCCAATATCGAAGACTTGCATAACCCATTTCTTTTGCCGGACATGGACAAAGCAATAAAGCGAATTGAGCAAGCGCTCGGGAACAAAGAGCGCATACTTATATATGGAGATTACGATGTAGATGGTACCACTGCTGTAGCGTTAGTGTATAAATTTTTAAGAAAAATTACCAGTAATATTGACTATTACATTCCGGACAGGGACGACGAAGGTTCGGGCATATCCACACAAGGAATAGATTATGCCGTTGAAACCGGCGTGAAACTTATTATTTCGCTCGACTGCGGAATAAAAGCTATCCAAAAAGTGGCGTACGCCAAGGAACATGGAATAGAATTTATTATTTGCGACCACCACATGCCCGATGAGCAACTACCTGATGCCGTTGCCGTTATCGATGCAAAAAGACCAGACTCTACCTACCCATACGAAGAGTTATCGGGTTGCGGAGTAGGCTTTAAATTGGTGCATGCTTTTTCTATTCAAAACAATTATCCCTTTTCAGAAATTGAACCCCTACTCGATTTGGTTGCCGTGAGCATTGCTGCAGATATTGTGCCCATCACGGGCGAAAATCGCACGCTGATGCATTTCGGACTCAAACAACTGAACTCCAATCCAAGTTTCGGATTGCGGGGCATCATTGATATTTGCGGACTAAACAAAAAAGATATCACGGTAAATGATATCACTTTTAAAATTGGTCCACGAATAAATGCTTCCGGACGAATGATGAACGGAAAAGAAGCCGTTGACTTGATGCTGGCAAACGATATTACACAAGCAAGGGTAAAAGCAAAAAACATAGACAAATACAACGAAAACCGACGCGAATTAGACAAAAAAACCACCGAGGAGGCAATCGATTTTATCGAAACCAACTTGGATATTGTGGAGGAGAAAATCATTATTCTCTACAACGAATCGTGGCACAAAGGCATTATCGGTATTGTGGCATCCAGAATCACGGAACGGTATTACCGTCCGGCAGTAGTTTTGACCAAATCGGGCGATATGATTTCCGGTTCGGCACGCTCGGTCAAAGGTTTTGATGTTTTGAAAGCGATAGAGGCATGCAAAGATATTTTGGAAAATTTTGGCGGACACACGCATGCAGCGGGACTCACGATGAAAGAATCAAATTTTGAAGAGTTCAAACAGCGATTTCATTCCATCTCTTCGTTCGAGATGGAAGAGGCAGTGATGCAGCCACAACTCACCATAGATGCCGAGTTATCGCTCAACGATATTACCACAGATTTGGTGAAAGAGCTCAACGCTTTCCAGCCATTTGGTCCGGAAAACGAAAACCCGATTTTTATCACCAGTAACGTTCTCGATGCAGGAGGAAGCAAGCTGGTTGGCAAAGGATTTCACCATATCAAACTCGAGTTGAAAGACGAAACCATTACAGAACCGATGCAAGGCATTGCATTCAGCGCAGATGCTCATTTCAAAAGCATAAAAAACAAAGAGCCGTTCGATATTTGCTACACGATAGAAGAAAACAGACATGGCTCGGTTTCGTTTACCCAATTGATGGTTAAAGACATAAACAGCAATAAATAGTATTTTCGCTATTCCTAATAGTTGGCTAGCAATTTCTGAATTTGACTTTATATTTTTGTGTTGATGCCGTTACAACAATTTCATAACATCTTAAAAGAGCATTGGGGTTACGACAGTTTTCGTCCGCTTCAAGAAGAAATTATCCAATCGGTTTGGGACAAAAAAGACACACTTGGGCTAATGCCAACTGGCGGTGGAAAATCGCTCACGTTTCAGGTTCCAACCATGGCAATGGAAGGAATCTGCTTGGTTGTAACACCGCTCATCGCCCTCATGAAAGACCAGGTGGACAACCTGAGCACCATTGGCATAAAGGCGGCAGCTATCTATTCGGGTATGAGCCGAGAGGAGATAGTAACCACGCTCGAAAACTGTATTTTTGGCAATTACAAGTTTCTATACGTTTCGCCCGAACGCCTTTCGTCCGATATTTTTCTCACCAAACTACAATCGATGAACGTCTGCCTGCTGGTGGTGGACGAGTCGCACTGCATTTCGCAATGGGGTTATGACTTCAGACCATCTTATCTGAAAATTGCCAACATCAGGCAGCAACTGCCAAACATTCCGGTTCTTGCCCTTACGGCAACTGCTACACAAGAGGTTGCAAACGACATACAGGAGAAGCTCCATTTCAAAGAGAAAAACATATTCAGAAAAAGTTTTGAACGCGAAAATTTGGCTTATGTCGTCAGACATACCGAAGACAAGGTAAACGAGCTTATCCACATCTTGAAATCGGTGGACGGTTGCGCCATCGTCTATTTACGCAGCCGAAAACAGACCAAGGAGATGGCAATAGCATTGCAAAAAGCCAATATTTCTGCTGATTATTTTCATGCCGGATTGTCGTACGAAGAAAAAATATACAAGCAAAACGCGTGGAAGCAAAACGATTGTCGTGTCATTGTTTCAACCAATGCTTTTGGGATGGGGATTGACAAACCCGATGTACGATTGGTAATCCACACCGATTTGCCAAACTCACTCGAAGAGTATTACCAAGAAGCCGGACGTGCCGGACGCGATGGCAAGCCTTCCTTTGCCATCATATTGTACACCAAAGCGGATGGAACCAAATTAAAAAAACGAGTGAGCGACTCGTTCCCCAAAAAAGAGCTCGTTTTGAGAACTTACGAGGCGCTTGGCAACTATTTTCAGATTGCGGTAGGCTTTGGAGTAAACGAAACGTATGATTTTGATATCCACGATTTTTGCACAACTTTTAAGCTACCTCAAACCCAAACACATCACGCCCTGAAAATTCTCGATCTTTGCGGATATATCGAGTACACCAACGAAATAGATGCCCGCTCACGAATAAGTTTTCTGATTTTCCGAAACGAGCTTTACAATTTGCATCTGCAAAAGGATCAAGACAACCTCATTCATGCGGTTTTAAGAAATTATTCCGGAATTTTCTCCGACAATGTCCATATCGACGAGTCGCTTCTTGCCACACAAATAGGCAAAACAAGGCAGGAAGTGTACGATATGCTTGTCCATTTGGCAAAAAACAAAATCATACGCTACATTCCACAAAAGAAAACGCCTTTTATCACCTATACCACTGCACGCGCCGAAACCCAACATATTATCATTCCAAAATCTGTGTACGAAAGCAGAAAAGAACGGTTTGAAAATCGCATCCGATACATGCTGCATTATGCCGAAAGCACGCAAATATGCCGTAGCAGAATGCTACTAATCTATTTTGATGAAAAAAATCCGAAAGATTGCGGCAAATGCGACTATTGCTTGAAGAAAACAGAAACCGGATTGTCTAATTACGATTTTGCAGCTATCGAGAAACAGCTTTTTGAATCACTTGCCAGCCAAACGCCCAAACGTCTGAATGATTTGGTAAAATCAATCTCCGAATTTTCACCCGAAAAAGTGATTCGGGTTATCCGTTTTTTAGCAGATAAAGAGAGACTGACGCTACACGATGACGAAATTGGCCTGATTAAAGCAGATAACAAATAGTAGTTGGTCTGTGTCGGGGACTGATAATAAAAAGAAACTCTACAAAAACATTGCTTTTTCGTTTATTGAAACTCCTCCATTTGACAAAACAAAAAAAGAGCCACCTATTGGTAACTCTTTTGGGTGACTCCGACAGGATTCAAACCTGTAACCTTCTGATCCGTAGTCAGATGCTCTATTCAGTTGAGCCACGGAGCCATTTTATTGCTTTTGCGGGTACAAAGATAGGCTATTTATTTTTAATACACAAACTAAAATTCATTCTTTACCGAAAAAAATCACTATTTTCTAATATATGTACCCTAACTCCTTTTTTTCTTAAACGATTGCAACTGGATTAGCAACAACCCGATAACAATCCATACCAGTTCGCGAATGCGGATACTGAGACTCACAAAGATGGCGTGGGCTGTAGGCAGAACAAGGATGCCGAATGCCAAGGCAAAACCGCCTTCGCGCGCGCCCAACTGCATGGGCATAAAGAAAAACAAATTACCCACCATAGATTGTATGGATTCCACAATAACCGTTTGGCTGAATGTTACCGGAGAATGGATGGCATACATCATCAAAACCACCTCGATGCAAAGCACATAACGCGAGAGCAACTCCAAAAATAGAGAAACAAAAAAATCTTTCTTTCTATTTTTGTACAAATTGGCAATAAGCGAGTCCATTTGCTCAATTTTTTCGATATGATTTTGCTTGTACAGCCTGATTTTTTTTCCGACAAAAGGCATTTTTCCGGCAATTGATAGCGCTTTGCTCACAAAGCCGTTGGCATAGACCGTGAACGACCACCAAAGCAACAAGAGCGATACTACGCCGGCAACAGCCAAAATCAATCGCACGGGTGCCGCCACGTTGGGCACAATCAGAAAAAGCAACGGAATGGATAACATCCAGAAAATGAAGTGCGACACAAAGTGCATCATCATATACAGCAATACGCTGGAAGTCGCTTTTGCAGTTCCCAAGAGGGGTTTTAGTTCTAAAATTCGGTAGGGTTCGCCACCCAACAGTCCAAAAGGCGTGATGTTGTTGATAGCATAGCCGCTGATAGTAATTTTTAGTGTTTTCAGGAAACTGACCGAACGAGACTCCGGGCTTCCATCGCGAATAATGGCTTGAAATGCCACCGTATTGATAAGATAAACCACACCCCAAATGCCCACGATACCCAAAAACCACCATCCGGTGAGTTGGATATTGTGCCAAATATCTTTAATCCCGGTTTTATAAATCATCAATCCCAGCACAATTAATCCTAAAAGGAAAAAGAGGTGGGTAGCTATCCTGGTTTTGCTCATCCGGAGATATTGGGATTTAAAAAAAGCTGTCTCAAAAGTAACTTCAATTGTTCATATTTTACCGATAAAATATCAGCTTACAATTTTGAAAAACCTTTGAGACAGCAGTTGATTTAGTTTAGAGAATTATTTTCTGAAAGGAAGTTTGGTTACTTCAGCTTTCAAGTTTTTATTTCTCACCTTGATATTGATTTCGGTGCCTACTTTGGCATATTCGGGTTTTACATAACCCATACCGATACCTACTTTGAGCATGGGAGACATGGTTCCGGAAGTTACATGACCAATCACCTCGTCGTTGTCGTTGGCAATTTCGTAACCGTGACGTGGAATACCTTTGTCTTTCAATGTAAATGCACACAATTTGCGCGTTACACCTTCTGTCTTTTGTTTTTCGAGAATTTCACGGGCAATGAAGTTATTTCCTTCCGAGAATTTGGTAATCCAACCCAAACCGGCTTCAATGGGCGATGTTGTTTCGTCCAAATCGTTTCCGTAGAGGCAGAAACCCATTTCCAAACGAAGTGTATCTCTCGCGCCTAAACCGGCAGGCTTGATGCCAAACTCTGCTCCCGCTTTAAAAATAGCGTCCCAAAGTTTTTTTCCGTGCTCGGGATAAAAATACAACTCGAAACCACCTGCACCTGTGTAACCGGTGTTGGAGATAATTACGTTGTCCACGCCACCCATTTTTCCGGTAACGAAAGTGTAATATGGCACAGCCGACAAATCGATATCAGTTATTTTTTGCAGCGTAGCCATTGCTTTCGGACCTTGCACGGCAAGCAGAGCTGTGTGGTTTGATGCGTCTTCCAACTCAGCACCCATGGTATTTTGTTTGTGACACCATTCCCAGTCTTTTGCCATGTTTCCGGCATTTACTACCATCATATATTTTCCACCTTCGAAGTGATAAAGCAGAAAGTCGTCTTTTATTCCGCCTTCTTCGTTTGGAAAACAGGTGTATTGAATTTTTCCTACTCCCAATTTAGAAGCATCGTTGGTAGATACTTTTTGTATAAATTCGAGAGCGTTCGGACCTTTCACCCACAATTCGCCCATGTGCGATACATCGAAAACGCCCACCGCGTTTACCACCGTTTGGTGTTCGTCAATAATTCCCGAATATTCAATGGGCATATTGTATCCGGCAAATTCGTGCATTTTTGCGCCCAGCGCAATGTGTGTGTCTGTAAAAGGAGTTGTTTTCATATTATACATGTTATTTTGTTCCATTGTTTCTAAAAATTCTTTGCTTGCAGGGAAACTACGGAACTGCGATTATTAATTTATTTTTTCGTTCAATAGATGATTTTTTGTTTTCGTTTTGTTCTATTCGATTAAGCCTCTTTGGCAACCAGCTCGGCGATTTTCACCACCACTTCGGTCGCTTTTTCCATAGCTTTGATGGGCAAGAACTCGTGTCGTCCGTGAAAATTCATTCCACCGGCAAAAATATTAGGGCAAGGCAATCCCATAAATGAGAGGCGTGCGCCGTCTGTACCTCCGCGAATGGGTTTCACAATGGGTTCGATTCCCACCTCTTCCATGGCTCTGTAAGCGAAATCTACCACGTGCATCACGGGTTCTACTTTTTCGCGCATGTTGTAATATTGGTCGCGCATTTCAAGGGTCAATCGGTTATCGTATCTTCCGTTGAGAAAATCAACAGCTTGTTGCATCTGTTTTTTGCGATTTTCGAAAATCTCCCGGTCGTGGTCGCGGATGATATAGGTTACGGTAGCCTCTTCTACACCGCCATTGAGGGCGATAAGGTGGAAAAAACCTTCGTACTTCTCTGTATATTCGGGGCGTTCGTTTGCCGGAAGCATTTGCACCAAATCGTTGGCGATGTGTAGTGCATTCACCATTTTATTTTTGGCGTAACCCGGGTGAACGTTTCTTCCTTGAATCACGATTTTTGCCGATGCGGCATTAAAGTTTTCGTATTCCAACTCGCCGGTTTCGCTACCGTCCATGGTGTAAGCCCAATCGGCACCAAATTTGCCAACATCAAACTTATCGGCTCCTCTGCCAATTTCTTCGTCGGGGGTAAATCCGATTCTGATTTTTCCATGTTTTATTTCGGGATGATCTACCAGATATTGCATCGCCGTCATAATTTCGGCAATACCGGCTTTGTCGTCCGCTCCCAAAAGAGTTGTACCATCTGTAACGATGATATCTTCGCCTACGAATCGAGACAATTCGGGAAAATCGGTTGGCGAGGTTACAATGTTTAGTTCTTCATTCAAGACAATATCTTTGCCATCGTAATTTTTCACGATACGCGGATTCACTTTTTCGCCGCTCATATCGGGGCTTGTATCAAAATGGGCGATAAAACCAATGGTGGGTACTTTTTTGTCTGTATTGGAAGGCAGTGTTGCCATCAAATAACAGTTGTTGTCCAACGAAATATCGGTCAAACCCATCTCTTCCATCTCTCGTTCTACCTCTTTTGCCAGGTTAAATTGTTTTTGGGTACTTGGCGTCTGCGTGCTATTCTCGTCCGATTGCGTGTCAATCTTCGCATACTTGATAAATCTTTCAACTATATTCATAATTTTGATGTTTGTTTTTTATTAGCTACAAAGATAGCAAAACCCTTTTATTTCAGAAAATCAATTTAACTGTTTTGTAAATTAAAAAAATTGCGTATCTTTGCACTCGGGTAAGTCCTATACGGCCAGCTCCCTTTGAATCCCCCAGGTCTTGATCGAAGCAAGGGTATTTGGTTGTAGCGGCGCGATATAGTAAGCTTACCCTTTTTTTATTGTTCATTTTACAACAACATAACTATTAAAAGCAGCAAATCCCCGTTTCGGTTTGAATCGGGGATTTGTTGTTTTTTTATGTTTTATAGGGCAATGTTATGCTATTTTTGGGAAAAATTTGGCATCGAGCGAATATTTTCCCGGACCAATCAGCAGTGCCGACACAAATAGGATAAGTAAATCGAGCGCGTGTCCGTATTTCAAAAAATCATCGCCTTGCGTGAAGTGCATCACCAACGCCACCACCATAGTGCCGATAAGCAATAGGGTTGCGGGTCTGAATAACAATCCCATGGCAAACAAAATGCCGCCAATGGTTTCGGCAAAAGCTGCCATGAATCCCCAGAAAGTGGGTGCAAAATTTATACCTAAGTTAGACATGGTGCTGCCAATTGCTGTCCAAGTTTCGGGGCCGCCGGTAATTTTGGGCAATCCGTGAAAAAAGATGGAAATTCCTATTCCAATTCTCAATATCAATAATCCGGTGTGTAGTAATTGTTCTTTTTGTTTTATCATTTTTTTATTGGATATTTTGTGTGTAATTGTTTTAATTGCATGCTATATAAACCAAATAATCGAAGTTTTGTTTATCTCTGCTCCATAGATAATATTTATATCTTTTTTCTGCATGCAGCATAAAAAAACAAATCGACAAAAAAAAATGATGCCGCATTAATACAAAAAAAACCGAAACAAAATGTCTCGGTTTTTTTCAATTGATTATTTTTTATACAGTTATCAGTTCTGGGCTTTTCTTGCAGAATAACTGATTTTCAGAGCGTATGCTTCACGCAATGCCTGTTTTATATCACTTATATACTGCATGCGAGTCTCTTCGTCTCCTTTGATAGAAACGGTCATCAACTGCTGGTCTGCCTCATTCAACGAAGTTCTCTCTTGAGCGATATAGTCTTGTATATCTGCAATTTGAGCGAACTTGTCGTTTAACTGCATTTGTGTACCTGTACCAAACTTGGCGTTCATTGGTGGTCCTACGTTGATATAAGTTACCAATGATTTTTTCTCCAATTTTTGCACTTCGGTTGCTTGCGGTAATTTTAATTTTACCATAAGCGTTTCCGAACGCATAGTTGTAGTTACCATAAAGAAGAACAAGATAGCAAATACCAAGTCGGGCATGGATGCCGTATTCAGTTCGGGCATTTCTTTTTTACCTGATTTATTAAATTTTCCCATCTTTATTTTGCTCCTCCATAATTTTTAGGTTCGGCCTCAGAAATACGCTGAGGATACATGTCGTTTATCTGTTTTTGTTGAGCTTCTCTCAACTGATCGTAACCCATGTTGAAGTATTTTTTAGATGCTTCTTGACGCAGTTCGTTGTATGCTCTTACCAATTCATTCTGCACGGCAATATAAGCTTTGTAGCTTGTAGTTGCATCGTTTTGCAGTGAAATTACGTGGTCGCTTGTTACGGGGACTACTCCAATGGGTGCTCCAAAATATTCTTCCGCGAGCTCAGGCAAATCCTGTCTGTTTTCGGAATTCAAGACAAACTCTTTTACTTTATCTTTCAATCCTATTTTGCTTCCTTTTCCCAACAATTCATTTTCGTTAGAATACCATTCGCTTCCGGTCTGGTTCTGCACGAAAGTCTCGTTTTTAGAGTTTACCAATACAATCAATAAGTTCCTACGTTGAACATCCATAGTTACTTGTTCTTGATTGGGTGGTGGTGGTGGTGGAAGTCGTCTGGCTAAGCCACTATCGGTATCCATACTAGATACGAGTAAGAAGAAAGTCAGCAAAAGGAATGAAACGTCCGCCATAGAACTTGCATTTAGTCCGGGGACTTTTCTTTTTGATCTTGCCATAAATATCTACCTTTCTTTTTTATTTTTTCCTTTTGAAAATAGGAACAATTATTATACTTAGTATTGTTACTACTAACATTACATAGCAGCTATACAACCACATATCGGTTACTTTGAGCGTACTTGGGTTATTGTCTGTTCCGGTATAACCAGGAATGTCCAACAACGCACCGCTACCAATTAAATAAGTTACCAAAAGCAAAGCTCCCAATGCCAATAATACAAATAATGAACTCAATGCTTTTTTGGGACTCTCTTTTAGATTTTTGAAGAATCCTAAAATTGCAAATAGGATAAGTGCTACTATTGTTATGATCAATAGAATGTACATCCAGTACATTAAGATATCTGTAAATTTTGGCTGAGATTGGTCGGCAACTATTTTTTGATCGGCAGGCACTTGACCTCCCAAGAAGAATATTGCCAATACTATGACCGATATAAACATCGATACATAGAGCGCCATTCTTGAAGTTTTATGAATTTTAGTTACAGCCATAATTATTACAAGTTTTTATATTTTACGTTATATTTGATCACTTGATCAAGGAAAGTGATAGAAGCATCTTCCATTTTATTCAAAATACCTTCCATTTTGCTAAGGATGTAGTTGTAGATGATTTGAAGAATAAGTGCAACGATAAGACCACCTACTGTAGTAATCAAAGCTACTTTCATACCACCGGCTACAATTGTGGGGCTCATATCACCTGGATATCGTCAAACGCCATAACCATACCTACTACTGTTCCCAAGAATCCGAGTGATGGTGCAACAGCGATAAACAATGTAATCCAAGAAAGGTTTCTTTCTAACAAACCACCTTGTACGCCACCGTAAGATACGATTGAGCGTTCTACAGAATCGGGACCTTGATTTATTCTCAACAATCCTTGATAAACAATAGATGCAACAGGACCTCTCGTGTTACGAGCGATATCTTTTGCAGCTTCTACATCACCTCTGTCAAGTGCATCGCCAATTTTGTTTAGGAATACGTCCGGGTTGGTGTCAGCCAAGCTCAGATAGATAATTCTTTCTAAACAGAAAGCCAAACCAAGAATCAAGCTGATTGCGATTGTGCTCATAAAACCGGCACCACCTTCAATAAATTTCACTTTAAGTGCTTGGTGAAAACCGCCATCGTTTGAAGATTCTTCTATTGGGGCAGCAGGTGCAGCCTCTTCTACGGCAATTTCTTCTGCAGCAGCAGGAGTTACTTGCTCTGTTTGTTCTTCAGTTGTCTCTTGTGCTGAAAGTACCATAGGCAATCCAACAGACAATACGCCGAAGATTGCTAAAATTGCAAATAATTTTTTCATTGTGTGTTCAATTTTTTTTTTAGGATTAATGATCTTTTTAATTTTTGTTTATAGTCTATTTTAATATTTATATTGGTTTCGAAATTGATTTATCATCTTTTTACAGCGGAGAGAGCGGGATTCGAACCCGCGAAACACTTTTGGCGTTTACACGCTTTCCAGGCGTGCCTCTTCAACCACTCGAGCATCTCTCCTGATGGAGACTTTTTTGAAAACGGCTGCAAATTACAAAAAAAAAATCAATTCTGCCGTATTCACGCAGCAAAAATACAGAATTTATCTTTTAAATACCACTTTCGGCATTAAATATTTATATTATTTTACTTTTTTATTAATTCTTCTTTCTTTTATCGATAGTTTATAGGTGAAATAATTGGGCTGCATTTCGGGTTGTAATTTGTGCAACTTCTTCTGCGCTAACTCCAAAAATTTGCGCCAATTTTTGCAAAATTTCTGTTAGATACGACGGTTCGTTCCTTTTTCCCCTATGCGGTGTTGGGGCTAAATAGGGCGAATCTGTTTCTAAAAGTATGTTTTGCAAGCCGGCATGTTTTATCACCTCGTCCAATCCTGAATTCTTGAATGTTACAACTCCATTGACTCCGATATAGAAATTACGTAGCAATAGGATTTGTTTTAATTCGTCTGCATTGCCGCCAAAACTGTGAAACACACCGGTAATGGACTCAACACCTACTTTTTGGATGGATTCTATTACTTCTTTTACTGCATCTCGGGAGTGGATAGACACGGGCAAATGCATCTCTTTGCTCCATTGCAATTGGGTTTCAAAAGTCATGACTTGTTGTTCTTTTCGGCTTTTGTCCCAATAGAGGTCTATCCCTATTTCACCAATGGCTATATATTTGTGGTGCAACAACTCTGTGTGCACTTTTTCTAAATCTGCCTGCCAATCATCGCCTACGCATGTTGGATGAATTCCCATCATGGGAAGAAAAAAATCGGGATACGTTTCGGATGCCTTTTTTACGGCATCTATGGTTTCGGTGGCAATATTGGGCAATAAAACTTTTGTTACACCATTTTTTTTGGCTCGTGAAACCACTTCGTCCAAATCTTTTTCAAATTCGGGTACGAATAGATGGGCGTGTGTATCTATTATTTTCATTCTACCGGTTCGCCCTTTCTGTAGTAATATACAATTCCGTATTGTCGATTGCGTTCCAAGCGTTTCTTGTTTGGAAATGATTGATTACATTTTTCTACTTCGTCCCAAATGTTCAAAATGATACTGTCCACATCATCGCGGTATGCCGAAACTTCGTTGAGCACCCTATCGGTTGCTTTGCGGTGAAGTTGTTGGGTTTGGTATTCTTCCTTAAATATAGAGTACATTACATTTACCTTTGCTATACTCGGGTTATAAATAGATACACCACCTTTACTCACTCGCTCGTTTTCGCCGTTTATTATTTTACTGCCCCACTCCAATATTTGTTCGTTGCTGTTCAAATCGGGCACAACGAAGTTTAAATCTTGTAAATGGTACATTTGCAGATGTTCCGATTTTATTTCTGCCCGCATCACGCTCATGTACAAAACTTGTACAAAGTGCGATATATACATGCGGGCATTTTTGGCTTTTTTCTGAAATAAAATATTAGCCTTTACCTGTGTATCAAATACTTGCTGGTATTTACTGCACAATTTTTCGAATTTGTTTACTGCATTTCGTGCCTTTTCTATTGTACCCAAAGAAACTGCCAATTCTTGAAAATCGGTATTATTCGATTTTTCGATTGCTGTTTTCAGCGCACGAATTCGAGCAATGTCCGTATTGGGTAATCTACGATAAGGCATGCAGCATTATTTTAAAATGGAGAAGCCCATATTTTGTTTTACAAAAAAATTGAATCTGTTTACTTTTCTCTATTAGTCAGATTTTCTGAAAGCAAATATAACTCTTTTTTTCGATCGTTGCTCACATTTACAGAAGAAAGACAATCTAAAGCCGTTAGGTAATATTTCTCTACCATATTTTCCGAAACAGTTTTAAGATGTAACTCATCGTATATTTTTTTCACTGCTTCAATTTTTTCGTCTTTGTCAAACTCGGTCATTGCAATCCATCGTTCCAACTCTTGGCGTTGTTGGGGATTGGCTGTTTTGAGAGCTCGCAGCAACAAAAAAGTTTTTTTGTTGTTCACAATATCTTCTCCAATATTTTTACCAAAAGTACTTTGGTTACCATATACATCTAATATATCGTCTCTCAACTGGAAAGCCAAACCGATGTGGATACCAAAATCATACAACAAATCGGCATCGGAAGGTTGCGCTCCTGCCATTACAGCACCAATTTTGAGTGCCGATGCAATAAGTGCCCCGGTTTTTAGCCTAATCATTTCTAAATACTCGGCTTCGGTAACATCTATTTTTTCTTCGTAGTCCATATCCAATTGTTGCCCCTTGCACACATCTATAGCCATGTTGGAGAAGATGTTTAGTATTTCGGGCAATGTATTCTCGGGAACTTGGGCTATGTATTTGTACGATTCTATCAGCATGGCATCGCCAGAAAGAATGGCAATGTTGTTGTTCCATTTTTTGTGCACGGTGGGTTTGCCTCGTCTCGTGTCTGATTTGTCCATCAAATCGTCGTGCAGGAGGCTAAAATTGTGGAAAATTTCTATTGCCAATGCCGGTTTGATGGCTTTTTCTATGTTGTCTGTGAACAGATTGGCAGCCATCAAAGCAAGCATGGGGCGTACGCGTTTTCCACCCAACGACAAGATGTAGTTGATAGGGTCGTACAAGTTTTTCGGGTCGTTATCTAGCGACAATTGATCAAACTCTTTTGCAATTATTTTTTCTAATTCTTGAATGGAGTAAATCATTGTTGTTTTGTATTATTAAATTAGAAACAAAAGCTGCTTTTTATTCAAAAGCAGCTTTGCTAATAAGGTGTATCAATGTTTATGAAACATTTTTTTAGTTTTGCAGACGGAACAGAACCGGCAAAGTATAGCGTACACGTACCGGAACACCACGTTGTTTACCGGGTTTCCACTTTGGCATTGACTGAATTACTCTGACAGCTTCTTTGTCCAATGATGGGTCTTGTCCGCGAACCACTTGCACGTCTGTAATGCTACCATCGCGTTCTACCACGAACTGGCAAGTAACACGTCCTTGGATTCCGTTTTCTTGAGCAATAACCGGATAGCGGATATTATCGCTCAAATATTTCATCAAAGCACTTTGTCCACCCGGGAAAACAGGAGCGTCTTCAACAACCACGAAAATCTCTTCCGTAATTTCTTCTTCTTTGGGTTTTGGAGGTGGCGGAGCAACGTAAGTAGCTACTTGCTCACGATCCTGACTGTCTTCGATATCAATTTTTATTTTTGTCTCAACCTTCTCATCTACAATTTCGATTAACTCGGGGGTTTCGGGTGCAGGAGGAGGCGGTGGCGGTGGTGGAGTCGACTCGGCACGGGTAATTTCTATTTCTTCTTCCGCTAGAATATCGCTCACGACGATACTCTCATCGAGTTTTTTTGTTTGGCTCGACCATTCAAATGCGAAAAACAGGACAGATACGCCTAACAGCATCCCCATCAGGATTGCCGTAACTTTCTGTTTCTCCAGATTCGCTTTCGGTGATTTTTTTACTGCGTCTTTGCTCATTTTATTTGATTTTTCTGTTGTGTTTGTAAACTTTGAATGCAAAATTAGATATTTTTTTTTAATGGCATAATCTTTTCTCAATAAAAATTTGAAAAAGGATGCTTTTAATTTATATTTAACATAGAATCTGCTGTTCTTTACTTCCATTTTGACTTTATTTTCTCCGTATGGTTTAACTCCATAATGGAATGTAAATTGGTGATTTTTCATTTTTTACCCAAACAATATCCCAATTCGGTATGTTTACCTAATTGGCGAATGTAAATCACACTTTTTTTTTCCAATAAAAGATGTTCCTCTATACGTTGTATTATAGAAAAAAGAGGGAGAAATCTGTTTTTGAACGTAACAAAGCCGACATTCGCGAAAATTCTGTGCAGTTTCTGACTCCGATTAAAATAATAATTGCCGTAAATTCACGTTTAAGAGAAAAAGTTGCTGCAAACATATAAATTTGAAATTTCTCAATGAAAAATAGGTTATTCTCTATACTCCTCATGGTCATTATGTTCCATGTATCGATACAGAAACTGCAAGCCCAAAGCGGGGAGAAAGTTTTTGAATTCTTGAACTTTCCCACATCAGTCTATTCCAACGCTTTGGGTGGTTTGAACGTATCTTCTGCCAAAACCGATATTTCATTAGCTTTTGACAATCCGGCACTCTTGAACGAATTTATGCACAACAACATAAGTGCCAATTACATGTTTTATCTGGCAGATATTGGCTCGGGAAATATTATTTATGGCAGAGCTATAAATGATTTGAGCAATTGGGGAGTTGGTGTAAATTTTATGAATTACGGCAAATTTAACGGGAATAATGCCGAGAATGTATCTACCGGCACATTTTCGGGAAAAGATATCGCACTCAACGGATTTTATTCGCGTCGGCTTTCAGACAGGTGGAGCGGTGGCGTTACAGCCAAATTTATTTATTCGGCATTTGCGGACTACAATTCAACCGCTATTGGTGTAGATGTGGGCTTGAGCTACCAGAATTTTGAAAATTTATTCGATTTCGGGGTTACCATTTCCAATGTGGGTGCACAATTATCTACCTACGCCCAACAACGCGTGGCTATGCCGTGGAATGTATCGATGGGTTTCTCGAAAGAGTTGGAACATGCGCCTTTGCGTTTTTCTATCACGGCAACACACCTAAACAGATGGAAACTATATCGATTGAATGCCGAAAACAATATTATCGAAGATAACCAAAACTTTACCAAGACGCTGTTTCACCACCTCATTTTCGGATTAGATATACAACCAAGCGAAAATTTCTGGTTGGCTGTGGGTTATAATCCGAAACGGGCGTCAGATATGCGATTGTTGCAAGGAAACCGGTTGAGCGGATTTTCGGCAGGCGCAGGATTAAATGTCAGACGATTTGGATTTGGATTTGCCGTTTCTCAATACCATCCATCGGCTACCACACTCAATTTCAATGTAAATGTGATGTTGGGAAAAGATTATTAATGCGAAAACGGCATTTGCCAACGCAAACACCGTTTTTTATATTGATAAACTACTGTGTAAAAAAGTGAGTTACTCTTTTATTTTGTAAATATTTTTCAGATTGCGACCATAACCATCGTAATCGAGTCCATAACCAACGATGAAGTCGTTCGGAATCTCGAGTGCTACATAATCTAATTTTATATCTTGCTTCAACGCTTTGGGTTTGAGTAATAATGTGGCAATTTTTATTTCCCGCGGATTGTGTTTTGCCAATTGCTCGGTAAGCTGGAGCATAGTGTTGCCCGAATCAACTATATCTTCCACAATCACCACCGTGCGCCCTTCAATATTCTCTGTGAGTCCAAGCACTTCTTGTACACGGTGCGTGGTGCTTGTTCCCTGATAAGATGCCAACCGAACGAAGGTGATTTCGCTGGGCACGGCAACCTCTTTCATTAACTCTCCTGCAAACATAAACGAGCCATTGAGCACTGCCAAAAATAGCGGGTTTTTCCCGTCTAAATCGTTATTCATTTGTGTAGCAATGCGCTTAACTGCATTTTGAATGTCTTGAAAATCGATAAAATGCTCAAACACTTTATCTTTGATATGAACTGTTTCTTTCATGTTTGCTAATTTTGCGACAAAAGTACAATTTTTCTTCCTACTATTAAAGAAAAAAGATTTCTATTTTTGGAGACTTAGTTTAGTTTTTGAAACGAAAAATTCCAAACAAGTTTATCCGGACTTTGTGGATAAAAACTGTAAGCGTATCTATTTCCAAAAATATCCGCATCAACCCTATGTACTACACTTTTCATGCTCCACCCGCCAGCAGAAGAAGAACCTTCATAACCGCGTACGGATTTTCCAATTTGCCCGGGGTCGTATCCGCAAAGTGGCGAATCTAACTTTTCTACATAATACCCGTTATTAACGGCAAAATTCTTTAACGCTTTGACCGGAGTCAAAATATAGATTCCTTTTGGTATTTCGGACGTTGGATCACATATTATTACTTTCTTTTTTCCGAAATTTTTTATAGTTGAAAAATTATCACTACCTGTAATGGAAAAATTATCGGTTGTAATTTGTGGCATATTGTGCTTGTCTCTAAGATGTTTTTGTGTTATGTTATTGTCTAAAAAAACTGCCTCCAATTGTTTATTCAATTCGTCAACAGTAATGGCTCCTATTTTTCTACCATAGGCAATTATTTCCTCTTCGGTCATGGTTGAAAAATCAACTGTGTTCTTCTTTTTACAAGATGAAAATAGTGTAACGCTCAGAAAAAAAAGACAAAAAAATAGGATTCTGTTTTTGTGATTAGCCTTCATAATTAGATGATGTTTGAATTTATTATTTGATTATTCGTGTTTGTTGGGTGGAAAACAGTGCAGAATAAAGTGAGATAATACCCATATCGAGCAGATTTCATTCATTCTTTTTTGTTTTCGCATTATCAACCACAAAAGTAACTATTTACATTCACATATTCAAATAAAAATCGTGTACAAGTGCTTGGTAAGTATCGGAATAAATGTGTCTCTCTATTTCTATAACCAATTCGTCCTTAGCTATTTGAAATGGATTTAATAATGAAAATTCCATTAGAACTCGTTTTGGAGCGCTGCCTGGTGTGGGAAAGATAGTGGTTATTCTGCTTGGAAATAATCCATATTGTGCAGCAACTTCTACCAATGACGCTTGTGCATCTACGGGATAAATGAGCGATAATTTTCCGTTAGGTGTAAGTAGTCGTTTTGCTGCTGCAAATATTTGTTCATCAGGCATTGACAACGAATGTCTCGCATGGGCACGTGCCGCCGAAGGCGATAACAACCCATTGGTAAAAAATGGCGGATTGGTTATAATGGCATCAAATGGTTGTTGGCAGTTGGCAGAAAAATCTTGCAAGGATTGATGCTCAACTTTTATTCGGTTGGCAAAAATAGATTTATCCACATTTTCCTGTGCTTCGCAAGCGGCTTGGGCGTTGATATCGATAGCGGTAATCTGTGCCCGACTATTGCGTTGCGCCACCATGAGCGCGATGAGCCCGCAACCGGTACCAATATCCAAAACGGTTTGTGCATTTTGCACATTAGCCCAAGCTCCCAGCAAAACGCCATCGGTACCTACCTTCATGCCACAGCGGCTGTGAGAAACGGCAAATTGTTTGAATTGAAAAGAGTCTCCCGACATATTTATTACATTGACTTCACGATTGCAATATTTTCATCTGCAAGGTAGCGTTTTCTTCCTCCAATAACAAATAATAGAGCAGCAAATTGCGAAAATGAAACCATTTTTTCTAACAAATAACCATTTCTCCATATTTTGGCACGGATATTGAAGTAGAATAATTCCATTATAAGTTTTACCTTTGCGTGCATTGGCATGGATGGACAAAAAATGGATTGTCTTTTTCGGAGAAAGCCGGAAAATACGCAAATCAAAATCAAGGATACGACTATGTTTCAAACTAAAAAAAATATGATAGGCGACGAGTTTCAAGGCGAGAACGTTATCTCTTTTATTGCCGGAGATTTCATGGATGGCAATCAAGAGTTGGATGCCGCTTTTTTGAAAGATACTCTGCCAATTTTGCCGCTACGCAATACCATCGTGTTTCCGGGTAGCGCGCTTCCCATTTCTGTCGGCAGATCAAAATCGCTGAAATTGGTAAAATCGTTGGGTAAAAAACAACGATACGTGGGTTTGGTATGTCAAAAAGACATCAATAAAGACGACCCAGAAAAGGAAGATTTGTACCAAATTGGGGTTATTGCCGAAGTGATTCGCATCATCGAACTGGACAATAACAACGTGAGTATCATCGTACAAGCAAAAAAAAGATTTGAGTGGATAGAGTTCACACAAACCGAACCGTATTTTAGAGCAACATACAAAATAATAGAAACCCAAAAGGCTGCCACCGACGACAAAGAGTATAATGCCATACTGGACTCGATAAAAGATGCACTCAATAATATGTTGCATATTTTGGGCGAGCCACCCAAAGAGTTGTTGCAAACCATCAACCGGAAATCATTTTCGGATATGCTGGTGAGCTATTGCGCCACCAATTTGCCTATAGAAAACCGGGAAAAACAAGAGCTACTGAGCATCAACGAAGAGAAAGAAAAAGCCTATCGCTTGCTGATGATTTTAAATAGGGAAACGCAAATTCTGGAACTAAAAATGAATATCCAGATGAAAACCCGAGAAGACCTGAATCAGCAGCAACGAGAATATTTCTTGCAACAGCAGATAAAAACCATACAGGAGGAATTGGGCGGAAACACGCAACAAATTGAGATTGACGACTTCCGAGAAAAAGCAAAAAGCAAACTTTGGAGTAAAGAGGTAGCAGAAAGTTTTGAAAAAGAGGTTACAAAACTGGAGCGTCTCAATCCGCAATCGCCCGATTACTCGGTGCAATTTGGCTACCTTCAAACTATTTTGGAACTGCCATGGAATACCTATACGAAGGACAATTTCAACCTAAAAAATGCACAAAAAGTGTTGGATAAAGACCATTTTGGCATGGAGAAAGTGAAAGAACGCATCATGGAGCATTTGGCAGTTTTGAAATTGAAGGGCGATTTGAAAGCCCCTATTCTTTGTCTTTATGGACCTCCGGGAGTTGGTAAAACGTCGTTGGCAAAATCTGTAGCCGAAGCGTTGAATCGCAAATATGTACGCATCTCACTGGGAGGATTGCACGACGAGTCCGAAATTCGCGGTCATCGTAGGACGTACATCGGGGCTATTCCCGGGCGCATCATCCACAATATCCAGAAAGCCGGCTCATCCAATCCGGTATTTGTGCTGGACGAGATAGACAAAATTGGCACCGATTTCAGAGGCGACCCGGCTTCGGCCTTGCTGGAAGTTTTGGACCCGGAACAAAACTCGGCATTTCACGACAATTACTTGTCCATCGATTACGATTTGTCGAAAGTCCTTTTTATTGCCACGGCAAACAATTTAAACACCATTCCCCAACCGCTGTTGGACAGAATGGAGCTCATCAATGTGGGTGGATATATTACCGAAGAAAAAGTAGAAATTGCTCATCGCCACCTGATACAAAAACAGATGGAAGCTCACGGTATTGCCAAAGGCGTTTTTTCCATTCCCAAAGCCACACTATCCCAAATAATTGAAAACTACACCCGAGAATCGGGAGTACGCGAATTGGATAAAAAAATTGCCAAAATAATGCGTCGGGTAGCTCGTCGAATAGCAGCGAACGAAGATTTTCCGAAATCGCTGAAAATTGGCGATTTAAGAGAATATCTTGGTGTGGAAGAGGTTACACGCGACACATATCAAGGCAACGAATATGCCGGTGTAGTTACCGGGCTCGCCTGGACTCCGGTAGGCGGAGAAATTTTGTTTATCGAGAGTTCGCTCAGCCAAGGGAAAGGTTCCAAACTGACCCTGACCGGAAATTTGGGCGATGTAATGAAAGAATCTGCCATGCTTGCCATGGAGTATATTCATTCGCATGCCGATGAGTTACAAATAGATGTGAATATTTTCGAGAACTACAACACACATATTCATGTTCCCGAGGGAGCCATGCCAAAAGATGGCCCATCGGCAGGTGTAACCATGATTACCTCTTTGGTATCGAGTTTTACGCAGCGTAAAGTGAAACCAAACTTGGCGATGACGGGCGAAATCACACTGCGTGGCAAAGTTTTGCCCGTGGGCGGAATTCGTGAGAAAATATTGGCTGCCAAGCGTGCCGGCATCCGTGAAATAATATTGTGCGAAGAAAATCGCAAAGATATTGACGAGATAAAACCGGAATACGTGAAAGATTTGGTTTTTCATTATGTAACCGATATTAGGGAAGTACTTTCTATTGCCCTGCTGAACGAGAAAGTGAAAGATGCCAAGGTGTTTAAAACCGAAAAAACTGATAAATGACAAAGCAGATTGGGGTTGTGTGTCGCCTTCCTTGTATAGACACATCCCATTCGATACAAAAAAACCGGACACTTCCCTATAAATGAAGAAGTGTCCAGCAAAACAAAGCTTGGTATATTAGATTTCAGTATAACAATAACCCATTATTATTATTCTTCTTTTTCTTGTTCTTCGTATTCTTTCAACAATTTGTCTTGAACATCAGAAGGAACAAGTTCGTACTCAGCAAATTTCATAGAGAAAGAGGCACGTCCACCTGTAATTGAACTCAACGAAGTGGAGTAATTGGACATCTCTTTCAATGGAACACGTGCTTTGATTTTCTCGAATCCTCTTTCGCTTTCCATTCCCATAATCATGGCTCTGCGTCCTTGCAAATCGCTCATCACATCACCCATATAATCGCCCGGAACAGAAACTACCACGTCATAAACCGGCTCTAAGATTTTAGGACCCGCGTTTTTAAATGCGGTGCTGAAGGCATTACGTCCGGCAAGCATAAACGAAATTTCGTTAGAATCTACGGGGTGCATTTTTCCGTCATACACAATAACACGTACGTCGCGTGCATAAGAACCGGTAAGCGGACCTTGCTCCATACGACCCATGATACCTTTTAGGATAGCGGGTAAGAAGCGTGCATCGATAGAACCACCCACGATACTGTTTACAAAAACAAGTTTGCCGCCCCAATCCAATTCCACTGTTTGTACATCGCGCGATTGGATTTTGAATTCTTGTCCGTTGAATCTATAGATTTCTGGCATCGGCATTCCTTCTGTATATGGTTCAACGATGAGGTGAACTTCGCCAAATTGTCCTGCCCCACCCGATTGTTTTTTGTGGCGGTAGTCGGCACGCGATTGTTTGGTGATGGTTTCGCGATACGGAATTTTTGGTTCTAAATAATCGATTTCGATTTTATCGTTGTTTTCGAGTCTCCATTTCAAGGTTTTGAGGTGGAATTCTCCTTGTCCCGAAACGATGGTTTGTTTCAGTTCTTTTGAAACTTCTATTACCCATGTTGGGTCTTCCTCTTTCATGCGTGTGAGAGCTTCGCTCAATTTTTCGGCATTGCTTTCGGTTTTTGGTTTGATTGCTCTGCGGAAACGAGGTTCTGGGTAACGAATAAAGTTGAATACATTATCGGCGCCTTTTCCGTTGAGAGTATTACCGGTTTTCACGGCTTTTAGTTTCACGGCAGCACCAATGCTTCCGGCTTCCATTTCTTCCACTTTGTTACGGATTTGTCCGGCAACGCTATAAAGCTGTGCTACACGCTCTTTTGAGTTTAGGTTGGCGTTTGCCAAATCGTCTCCTTCTTTCACTTTTCCCGACATCACTTTGAAATAAGATACTTCGCCGATATGTGGTTCTACAGTTGTTTTGAAGAAGAAAAGACTGGTTGGTGCACTTGAATCGGGTTTCACTTCTTCGCCTTGTACATTTACCGGAGCCGGCATTTGGTCGGGCGATGGTGCCACCAAGCACAAGAAATTCATCAAACGGTGAACTGCCATATTTTTTTCTGCCGAAATGCAGAATAGTGGGAATATGCTTCTCGAGATCAATCCTTTTTGGATTCCGTCGCGCATTTCGTCTTCGGTAAGTGAACCTTGTTCGAAATATTTTTCCATCAAGTTTTCGTCGTTTTCGGCTGATGCTTCCAACAAAACTTGGTAATATTCGTCGGCACGTTCTTTTTCATCTTCCGGAATATCCAAAACTTCAGGTGCGGTTGCGCCCGGTGCCCATTTGTATAGTTTTTGTTTCAAAACATCTACTATTCCATTGAAGTTTGCTCCATTGCCTACCGGATATTGTACCGGAACAACTTTGTTGCCAAACGATTCTCTCAGTCCGGAAAGTGTATTTTCGAAATCCGCTTTGTCGTGGTCCATTTGGTTGATGGCAAACACGAGCGGTTTGTTCATATTTTCTACATTGCGAAATTGGTTCATGGTGCCTACTTCCACTCCATTGCCCGAGTCAATAAGCATGAGAGCCATATCTGCCACTCCCAAAGCGGAAGTGATGCCGCCCACGAAGTCGTCAGAGCCCGGGCAGTCGATAAAATTCATCATTTTGTTTTTCCACTCGAAGGAGAAAACCGTTGAAAACACGGAGTAACCATACTCTTTTTCTACGGGGAAATAGTCGCTTACGGTATTGCCTGCTTCTACCGTACCACGTCGTTTTATAAGACCACTCTCGAAAAGCATAGCTTCTGCGAGCGTGGTTTTACCCGATCCTGCATTACCCAAAATGGCAATGTTTTTAATGTCATTCGTTTTATAAACTTTCATGATTTGAAATTATTTTAATATATATAATTATTGTTATCAGCTACTTAATACGTTCCCCTGCCACAAGAATATGCGGAAAAAAATCATAGTTCAAAAATAGCCGTGCAAGTTAGAAAAAAGCACGGAATAACGAGCATAAATTTTTATGTTATATAACATATTTTTCAACGTAAATGCAGTTGCATTCTAAAAAAGATGCAGTTGTTTTTTTGAAAAAATATACTCTACTCACAAAATTAATACAAATTGGCGAACAATACTATTTATTACTGTTTTTTGTATCTATTTTGATTGGAAATGTAAGCGATGGCGATATTTTTTTAAATGAAACAGTAATTTATGGAGTGCTTAGCGTTGAAAATACTGAATGGTATTATGTGTTTTTTATATATATCAGATTGAACTAAAGTCGGAAACGAAAAAAAGATTGTCGCGACATTTTTTTTGCCACGACAATCTTTCTATTTTTATGAAATAAAATCTAATCCTTCGGGTAGATTATTGTTTTATCACTTTTACCGATTCGTTCATTTTTCGGCTTTGCAAAACTACGGTGTATATGCCCGGAGCAAAATTATAGGTATCAATCAGTATATTGTATTCTCCTATATTGTAATCATTTGGCTCGGCTTGATATACTTGATTTCCTACCGAATTGTAGATAATCAGACTATATGTATCTTTCTCTTTGATAGTGAAATGTACATCTACATTATCTTTGAACGGATTTGCTCTAACTTTGATTGCACTATTGGCATATTCTGCCGCATCTATTGCAGAGTTCGTTTTAACAGTGAGTTTCACATCCACCTGCAATGTATCGTTACTCCAATCGTTGGTAATGAAATAGATTTTTGCTTGATAAACGCCAACTTCCAAGCCGTTGCTATTAGAAGTAATTTTTATATTTTCTATGTTGTTGGGAGTAACCACGCCGTTGGTTTGGTCTATGGTTAACCAGCTTGATTTGTTGGCACCCAAATATTCTATTTCTGTTCTGAAATTAAGATTGGCTCCACCTTTGTTGGCAAGAGCAACCGTTTTTTCGGCACTATTTTCTTGTTCCAATTCAAAAACCAATTCCGACAAATCTAATTCTGCTTCGGCAGTTTGCAATTGTCCTTTCCAGAAAGTATGGGGGTCGGGTTTCCCGATAAAGGGATGAAACTCTCTTCGTCCCGATTTGTCTGCAGTAAACAGATAATACTCTACTTTGTAACCTTGGGGCACATCGGTAAGGGTAGTTGTGTAGGTATTTCCGGATGATTTTGTCATCACAACATGGCTGTACTCGTCCGTTGCAGCAGCATTCACTCTATAGTAGCACAAAACGGAATCGGGATACACTTCTTGTCCGCTATGGGGAATTACATCCGTTGTAATAGTCAGATTGGTATTACTTTGCAATGAACCGCTCAGCGGAATGTGGTTTATTCTTAACCAACCCAAATCTGCCATTTCGTGTGTGCGGCAATGCAGTGCGTCGGTCGATTCCCACGGAGCGTAAGGATCTTGCTCCACACCAAACACTTGGTAGCCCGGCATGGCATCTCTATACACCTGTAAGGCAGCCTCGTCGTTTGCCGAACCGGTAATGGGTACAAATACTTTATCATTTAAAATCAACGAGTTGGAATACGGTTGATTTTGCGGAGTATTGACACGATACAATTTGTATGGACGTCCGTAACCCGAAATAGCATTGGCAAAATAAGCGGCAGTAGCCTCAATTTGGCTGTATTGCGGATGCGATGCAGGAACCGAACGGATGAGAACTTTGTCGGGAGCTAAGAATTTGCCCCAGCAATCGATGTGGTCGATATAGGTATTGTTGGGGTCGTCCACCACGTGGTATTTTGTAATTCCCAGATATTTTTTCATTCTATCGTCCACTTCAGCGTTAGAGATATCCGGATTTTCGGTATAGGCAATTTTGGTTGAGGAGGCAATACCATAGCCATCTGTCATATAGTTACCTCCGGTTTGCACCACATTCATCCCGAAGCAACTGATGCCCAATTCTTGGGCTACTTTTTCCGGAATTTTATCGTCATTAGGGCGAGGGCGGTTGTATGGGAAATCAACAACACCTATTTTGTTTTCACCATAAGAGATGAACCAAGGTGCATAATCACGCGTCCAATAGCTATCGGTATATGCCACAATAAAACGGCAATTTTCCAAATTCACATTGTTTTGTTGATAAATATTTCTTACCGTATTTTCTTCGTAATTGGAAGAGATAAGCGTGTAAACCAAAGCATCTTTCGAAATTTCGGTAATGAGTGAAACGGGAATCCCAAAAGGGTATGCTACTATCACTCCTGACGAACGCTCGAACTCGCCAATACTGATTGGATTGCCGGTAGGTGGTGCTGTTTCTGTAAAACTTCTACTTTCGTCATTTTCTTGCGTATTTACTTGTGTGGCAAGATAATTGGTCAATGTTTTGTTGGATTGTACTGTTTGCGCGTCGGTTGCGATAAACATGAAAGCACAAATCAACAAAAAAATTGATTTTAAAACTGCTGATTTTTTCATAAAAAAGGTAATATAAATAGTTTCTGTAAAATCACTATAATTCGCTCACGAGGATTAGCTCTACTTAAAAAAAGAATGGGCGTTTTTATATCGGTAAAATCAAATTTTGCCTGACAAGTTTTGAGCTGTATCTCCATATCGGTTTACAAGCCAAAGCACACCCCACCCGACACCAAAATTTGGTTTAATACAAGGCGCAAAGGTAATAGTTTTTCTTTAATCTGATAATTAATATGGATTTTTAATGGAATAATTCCACAATAAAATTTTAATTGAAGTGAACTTTTATCAATGTATCTAATTTGTGTAACGCGCTTAAAATAATTTTACGGATAGATTCTGTATTGTTTTGTTGTAATCATCTAACATTTCTCTGACCACTTTTTCTGCCGGAACAATCTGCCGAACCAAGGATGCTACCTGCCCGATTTCCAATTCGCCCTCCGACAAATCGCCTTCAAAGATACCACGTTTGGAGCGTCCGCGACCCAATAAGGAGCGAAGCTCATCGGCAGATGCGCCGTTGTCTTCCAATTCCTGTACCTGACGGTAAAAGTCATTTTTTATCATTCGGGTAGGGCTCACTTTTTTAAGCGAAAGGATGGTATCGCCTTCGGCAAGTGAAATGCATTTTTGTTTAAACGCATCGCTTGCGGAACTTTCTTCGGTAAGTGCGAATCGGGAACCGACTTGTACGCCTTCCGCTCCCAACGCAAAAACGGCAGCCATTGCTTCGCCCGTGGCAATTCCGCCTGCGGCAATAAGCGGTAAATCAATCGCTTTTCGCACTTGCGGTATGAGCGCGAGCGTGGCGGTTTCTTCGCGACCGTTGTGTCCGCCTGCTTCAAAGCCTTCGGCAACGACGGCATCCACACCGGCTTCGGCACATTTTGACGCAAATTTAGAACTCGAAACCACGTGTGCAACAATAATGCCTTCGGCTTTTAGTTTTGCAGTCCACGTTTTCGGGTTTCCTGCCGATGTGAAAACGATGGGCACTTTCTCTTCCACCACAATCTGCATAATTTCCTCTATCTGCGGATACATGAGCGGGATATTCACTCCAAAAGGCTTATCGGTAGCGGTTTTGCATTTTTGAATATGTTCGCGCAGTGTTTCGGGATGCATCGATCCCGCGCCAATCAAACCCAAACCGCCGGCATTGCTCACGGCAGAAGCCAATCGCCATCCGCTACACCAAACCATTCCACCTTGAATGATCGGGTACTTTATTCCGAATAACTCGGTAATTCTGTTCTTTTTATTCATTGTTGTTATATGTGATTGTTTTGTGATTTTTATTCATAACATTTTGTCTTGCCATAAATAAGATTGTGGGAAAATATGAATTTGTATTTTTTTCGAAATTTCCTTTTATTGTTGTTTTCAAGATGGCTTCTTTTTCAATGTAGTACTTAACTTCATAAACTTTTATAGAATTTTCGCCTTGTTTTTCAAAATACATCTCTTCCGAATAATAGCACAGGTTTTCATTGTCATAAACAAAGTATTTTATCAGATTGTATGCTTTTTTTCGACTATGAGTATTAAAAATCCGTATCCCGGTAAAATATGATATTAAACGGTTGTCCGGCTTATTAACAAGATACTCTCCAAAGAAACCGCCTTTTATTTTCTTGGTTGGCAAAATTCCTAAAAACTTGTGGTAAACAATACCGTCAATAAAAATATTCATGTAATCATTCCTTTGATTGCTTGTTGTATCTTTTTTCTGTGTAAAAGCGACAATACTATCTATTTGGCTTATTTTATTTTCATATTCGAGTACTTGACTTTTCAAGCAAGTGAATGGCAAAAATAATAAAAGTGTGAATAATAATATTTTGACAATTTTGTTTATAATCATATATATCTGTATGAAAATTTCAAGTAATATGAAATTTGATTATGTTAAATCACCTTGTTTCCTCCACCACGCATTGATAAGCGTGATTTCCACTTGTGAGAAATGGGGCGATAATGCCACGAAAGCCGAAACATCTTTGTCTTTATTTTTCAATAATTTCGTGGCTTTTTTGTATTGTTCGTCTGAAATAAACCGATTCAAATCCAACGTGCCTTCTGTTACAAACTGAGCCAAATGTCGTGCAATGGTAGTTACCGTCAGATTTCTGGTTTTGGCTATTTCTTCTATGTTTTTTCCACTTTCGAACATCGCCAACGTTTCACGGGTACTTTCCCCTTTTTTCTTGGTGGGTTTTTTCTCGTTTTTCGATTGAAACAATAAGTTCATTTTCGAGTCAATGTTGTGCTCTTGACAATAATCATTTATCTCGTCCAAAAAAGCATCGCCATATTTTTCGGCGGTTCTTTTGCCAAATCCATGAATATTTAGCAACTCTTTTTGGGTCAGAGGCAAGTATTCTGCCATCTCTATGAGCGATTTGGATTTTGCTACTACATACACCGGCAAGTTGTGCTGCTCGGCAATGTGGTTGCGAATTTGGGTAAGTATGCGCAGCAAATCGGGATGTTTGGACGTTGTTTTTTCGCTGTGCACCATTGCATACGCCCGGATATTTGGCGGCGAAAAGACAAATTCTTTTCGAACCAAAAAATAATTTTCAATCGAAAAATCAGCCTTCAATCCATTGATAAGGTGTCGTTTTTGTGCAGCCAATGTGTAAAGCGATAAAATGTCATTTTCATATAAGCGCGCGTTGCTTCGGTTATCGGTTGTGGCAGGTGAAGTAGCAACTATCTGTAGAAAAGCATTTAATTCTTCCGAAAAATAGGTCGAAGATGCTTGTAGCCGTTCGGCGAGTTTTGGTAAATTGTTATCGGCAATAATTTGTTTTAATTGCAAGCGAAATTTTTCTGACACCTCGGCCAATTGCATCGCTTTTTGTTTTACTTCTTTTAAAAAAGCGATGGTTTCTTCGTTGAACGAGTCGGCAACTTTTTCTGTATCGGTAAGCAGTTCGTGCACCATTTTGCGCAGTGGTGCCAAGTTGTACAAATTCAGCAGCAGTTGTCTTTTGTAATCTTGTTGCGAGGACTCCAGTTGCGATGACAGTTCATCGGGCGAATGATGCGTTTGTGAAAAGCTATTGATTTCCTCTTCATTGAGCAGACAATCGCTTCCGATTCGGCTTTTCAACACCAAACCTTCCAAGGTGCGACATCGGCTCAGTGCCACATAAACCTGTCCGGCGGCAAAAGCCGAACCGGCATCTACCACCACTTTGTCAAATGTGAGTCCCTGACTTTTGTGAATGGTAATTGCCCAGGCGAGGCGCAAAGGCAATTGGGTAAAAATTCCGTCTATTTTTTCCTCCAAACTAGTGGTTTCTTTGTTTACCGTGTAGCTCACGTTTTCCCAAACCATAGGCGATAAAACAATTTCTTCGGCATCGCCGGGACATTGCACCGTTACAAAACCATCGTGCAGAGCTGTAATTACACCAATTTTGCCGTTATAAAACCGTCGTGGCGTTTCGGTGTCATTTTTCATAAACATCACTTTCGCACCCTCTTTTAGTTCCATAATCTGCTCCACAGGAAAATTGCGTTCGGGAAAATCGCCTTTCACGATGGCTTCGTAGCGTTGGATGGGCGATTTTATTTTTGCCAATTCTTCGGCATTAATGGCATCGGCTTTGAAATTGTGCGTAGTAAGAGTTATATACGTATCGTCATCGGGCGGGCGAAAAGCAGGATTGTATCTGGCTTGCAAGAGTTTCAGCCCTTTTTCGGAAAGTTTGCTGTTTCGTACTTCGTTCAGCAATTCGATAAAAGAGGCATTACTCTGACGGAAAATTTTATCAAATTCGATATGAAGTAAAGTGGTTTGTGTCAGTACTTGACTATTGAAAAAATAGATATCTTTGTAAAATTGTGAAAGTATTTGCCACTCCTCCTGTTTTGCCACAGGCGAAAGTTGAAACATATCGCCGATAAAAATAACTTGCACACCACCAAATGGCTCGTCGGGACGATAACGTACGTGGCGTAATACGGTATCCATCGCATCCAGAACATCAACACGCACCATGCTTATTTCATCGATAACCAATAGCTCCAATTCACGTAAAACGCTTCGTTTTTGTCCAAACATCCTTAATTTTGACAGCAAACTTTTTCGCCCTTCTGGCGTGGGAATAAACGGTGTTAAAGGCAATTGGAAAAACGAATGTATGGTTGTGCCGCCGGCATTGATTGCCGCCACTCCGGTAGGTGCCACGATGGCTATCTGCTTGGAGGATTCTTGCTTCAATTGGTGCAAGAATGTAGTTTTACCTGTCCCGGCTTTACCGGTAATAAATAAAATACGATTGGTTTTAAGGGCAAAATCGCGGGCAAGTTGGTAAACGGAGGTCATAGCAGTTCGTTTTTGTGGATTTTCGCTAAAAATTTACAATTTCATCTTTTTCTCATTCCTACTTGGCAAAGATAACAATTTTTACTTCCCTACGACAGATAATTTTCACTTATCGATGTTCTTTTTCATATTTTTTAGTAGCTTTGTACGTTTTTGAAAAAATGTGGCATGTTTACATTGACTAATCACTGTTCCTGATTTTTCATCCATTCCATTTTTTTCAAACAGCAATTAAAAAAATAAAGTTGATAATATGAACGTGTTACTTCTTGGTGCCGGCGGTCGCGAACATGCATTGGCATGGAAAATAAAAAAAAGCAAACATCTGCATAATTTCTTTATTGCTCCCGGAAATGCCGGAACGGCAAAATTAGGGACAAACGTATCTTTGGGAATTACCGATTTTGCGACAATGAAATCGTTTGTACTTCAAAACGATATCGATATGATTGTAGTTGGACCCGAAGACCCTTTGGTGCAAGGCATCTACGATTTTTTCTTGAAAGACGAAGATGTGTGCCATGTAGCGGTTATTGGTCCATCAAAAAAAGGAGCGCAATTGGAAGGAAGCAAAGATTTTGCAAAAGATTTCATGTCTCGCCACCAAATTCCTACCGCTCAATATCTGACCGTTACGAAAGAAAACATGGCGGAAGGCAACCATTTTTTAGACAAACTGCAAGCGCCTTACGTGCTCAAAGCCGACGGATTGGCTGCCGGCAAAGGTGTTCTTATTTTGGATGACGTGCAAGTAGCCAAGCAGATGTTGTTGGAAATGCTCAATGGCAAATTTGGCGAAGCCAGCAAAAAAGTGGTTATCGAAGAGTTTTTGTCGGGCATCGAATGTTCGGTTTTTGTGCTCACCGACGGCAAGTCGTACAAAATTTTGCCCGTAGCCAAAGATTACAAACGCATTGGCGAAGGCGACACCGGTCTAAATACCGGTGGGATGGGTGCCGTTTCGCCCGTTTCATTTGCAGATGAAGCGTTTATGGGAAAAGTGAAAAAAAATATTGTAGAACCCACCATTGCCGGTTTGACAGAAGAGCAAATTGAATACAAAGGTTTTATATTTTTAGGTCTGATAAATGTTGGCGGAGAGCCGAAAGTAATTGAATACAACGTACGCATGGGCGATCCCGAAACGGAAGTGGTTATGCCTCGCATCAAATCGGATTTGCTGGAATTGCTTGTTGGAGTTTCTACCGAAACTTTGGAGCATAAGATTCTGGAAATTGACGACCGTTTTGCCACAACCGTCATGATGGTTTCGGGTGGTTATCCCGAAGATTACGAAAAAGGCAAACCAATTTCCGGAATCGATACAGTGGAAGATAGCCTTGTTTTTCATGCCGGCACATCAATAAAAGAGGATGAAATTGTTACGTCGGGAGGTCGTGTTATTGCCGTTACTTCCTACGGAAACTCTATGGAAGAGGCATTAAAAAAATCGTACGAAAACATAGGAAAAATCTCTTTTCAGAATAGTTATTTCCGTAAAGATATTGGTTTCGATCTTCATTCATAATGCGCAATGCATAAAAGTGTCAAGTTTTTTCGCTCCAATTTTGTGGAGGCACGATTTGTTTCGTTGGTAGTTTCCTTGTGCGTTTTGGCGATGCGAATAGGTATGTTTTTGACACACCGTTCGCCCATTTCGCACTTCGCTGACACCGGATTTTTGTGGCAATATATTTCTCCCCTATTTGCCAATCCGCTCGTGTCATTTGTATCGGCTACAACTTTGGTGTTCCTCCTTGCTTGGTTGATGATGCAAATAAACAATGTTTTCACACTCATTCGCAGTCGCACGCACTTACCATTTGTTGTGCCGCTCTTGTTTTTCAGTTTGCATCCGTATTTTCTTTTTTTGTCTGCCGATTTAGTGGCTACAGCATTTATATTGCTGGCATTCTTTCCTCTTTTGCACTCTTATCAGCAGCCAATGGCACAAACTTACTCTTTTCGTGCAGCCATTTTGCTTGGTATCGCATCGCTGTTTCAAGTATATGTGCTGTTGCTTTTGCCGTTGTGGTGCAGGGGCGAAAGTTCTATGCGGGGAATGCAATTTCGGGCATTCTTGGCGTTCTTTTTCGGGATTTTTATCGTTTATGTTTCCACTTTTTCTGTGTTTTTCGCGTTGGACAATTTGCAAGGATTTATCGTGCCGTTTCACAACATTATTGATATTTCAGTGCCGCAGATTCCTGTTTTTTCTGTGCCCCAGTGGATTGCTGTTGGTTCGGGTTTCATCTTCTTCGTGCTGATTATGTTTTTTAGTATCCAAACTTATACCCGAGACAAAGTGCTGACACTTACAACTTTGCAATTTCTTGTATTTTTACTGTTTTTCCTGCTCATTTTCCAAGTGCTTTTTTGGAGCAAAACGGTATTCTTCTTAACCATCGGGATGCCATTGTTATCTTTTCTGATAGCTTATTTATATACGCTTACTATCAATAAAATACATGTTTATTCAGCCTATTTTGTGCTGCTGTTGGCAATCTGCTTTTATGCGATAAACTATTTTTCGCTGATAGGATAATTTGTCGCAACAAAACAGCTCACATAATTGTTATTTTATTGATGCCTTTTGGTTTCAAAAAAAGAAAGTTAATGCTGTTTTTAAAGAAAAGAGGAGATAAATTTATGAAAAATACAGTTATCCGAATTCTATTTTTGGTTATTTCAGTAGTTTTGCTTTCGTGCGGTTCTACCCAAACTGCGGCAGAAAAAGCAAACGTGGCATCTTTTGTCAAAAAATCGGTTGAAACGTTCCATTTTACTTTCAACGCGGAACATGTATATCCTACCGGATTCAAATCGATGTACCTTTCGCCTTATTACGATATAAAAGTATCGCCCGATACCGTCCAGTCTCATCTTCCTTATTTTGGGAAAGCATATCGCGCTCCGATTCATTCAGACGACAACGGGATTAAATTTGTGAGTACCGATTTCGATTATCAGATTTCGCCCGGAAAGAAAGAAGGTAACTGGCTCGTTACAATTAAAATAAACGACTTACGAAGTGAGGTTTTTCTTCATTTTGATATTTGGGAAAATGGTAAAGTGTATTTGCAAGTGCGCGATGTAGACAGAGACCCAATCTCGTTCAGAGGAAGTATTGAATTGTCTCCGTCTGAATAAAAAAAGTGGAGTCCAAATAACGTTTCGGTTGAATATAATGCCTGCATCTTGTCGTTATTATTTGCAGAAGAAGTGGTATCCTATCATTTTTTAACCTCAAATTCATCGCTTTTTGCTTAAATTGCAGTAATTTTGCGTCTTAATTTCAGAAAGGCTTACAAATGACTGATATACTCAAGCACGAATGCGGAATTGTGATGATCCGCCTACTCAAACCACTCGATTATTACTACAAAAAATACGGCTCTTGGCAATACGGTTTAGACAAACTGTACCTGCTTATGGAAAAACAACACAACCGCGGACAAGAAGGTGCTGGCTTAGCTGCCGTGAAACTGGAGTCGGAACCCGGCAGTGAGTATATTTTTCGCGAACGGGCAACCGGTTCGGGAGCAATTACCGAAATTTTTTCCAACGTACACAATTCCATCAACAAAATTTCGCCCAAAAAACTGTCGGACATCGAGTTCGTGAAACGCTCCGTTCCGTTTGCAGCAGAGCTGTTTATCGGCCACTTGCGCTACAGTACCACCGGAAAAACAGGCCTCACCTACGTGCATCCGTTCTTGCGTCGCAACAATTGGGCATCGCGCACGCTGGCCTTGGCCGGAAATTTTAACCTCACCAATGTGGATGAGATGTTTGAGCAATTGATTGCAGAAGGACAACATCCGCGCGATTTTGCCGACACGTTTGTAATGCTGGAATCGTTGGGGCATTATCTCGATAGAGAAGTTCAGTATCAGTACGACAAAATAGACAAAACCCATATCGGCGGACAAGAACTCAGCAACCAAATTGAAGAGAATCTCGACATACCGTTCCTGCTAAAACGCGCCAGCAAAAAATGGGATGGCGGTTTTGCCATTTGCGGACTGATTGGTTGTGGCGATTCTTTCACCATTCGCGACCCGTGGGGCATTCGTTCGGCCTTTTATTATCACGACGACGAAGTGGCGGTTGTTGCATCCGAACGCCCTGTAATTCAAACAGCTTTCAACCTAAAAAAACAAGATGTGCACGAGTTGCAACCGGGCGAAGCGTTCATCGTGAAACGCAACGGAACGGTTACCACAACCCAAATTCTTGAAAAGAAAGAGAAAATAACTCCGTGCTCGTTCGAGCGAATCTATTTTTCGCGCGGATCGGACTACGATATTTACCGCGAACGAAAAAAATTGGGAGAACTGCTCGTGCCCAAAATCATGGATGCCATCAACAACGATTTCGAGAACACGGTCTTCTCGTTCATTCCAAACACAGCAGAAGTTGCCTACTTTGGTATGTTGGAAGGATTGGAGAACCATTTCAACCATCGCAAAGCCGCGGAATTACTGGAGAAAAGCGGACAATTAACGCCCACCGAAATAGAAGCCATCCTCTCCAAACGGGTGCGTTCCGAAAAGGTGGCAATCAAAGACATCAAATTGCGCACATTTATTGCACAAGGAAACAGTAGAAACGATTTGGCAGCACACGTTTACGATGTAACGTACGGCTCACTGCGTCGCAAAAAAGATTCGTTGGTAGTCATCGACGACAGCATCGTGCGCGGTACAACACTCAAACAGAGCATCATCAAAATTCTCGACCGCTTAGACCCCAAAAAAATAGTGATAGTATCTTCTTCGCCGCAAGTGAGATACCCCGATTGCTACGGTATCGATATGTCACGGATGAGCGAATTTATCGCTTTCAGAGCCGCCATTGCCCTGCTGGAAGAGCGAGGAATGCAACACGTGATAGAAGAGGTTTACGAAAAATGCGTGGCGCAAAAAGACAAGAAAAAAGAAGAAATTGTGAACCACGTGAAAGCTATTTACGCACCGTTTACCGATCAGGAGGTCTCGGACAAGATTGCGCAAATGCTTACCGATAAAGATATTAAAGCGGAAGTAAAAATCGTTTTCCAAAGCATCGAAGACCTTCACCAGGCTTGCCCCAACAACACGGGCGATTGGTATTTCTCCGGAAATTACCCAACACCCGGCGGAAACCGATTGGTGAACAACGCATTTATTAATTTCATCGAAGGACAGGAAAACAAAGCCTACCAATATTCACTCAACTTCTCAAAAAACGGCGGATGATTGAACGGGTAATCATATTAGAAAGCATCGATCCGGTCGTTTTTTTCGGTATCAACAACAACAATTTGCAATTGCTCAAAACGTTGTTCCCCAAATTGCGCATCGTAGCGCGTGGCAATGTAATAAAAGTGATTGGAGACGAGGAAGAATTGGTTGTTTTTGAAGAAAAAATCCACGAATTAGAAAAGTTCAGTATCGAAATGAACGTGCTGAAAGAGGAAGATATTCTGGATATTGTGAAAGGAAAAGTGCCCACCATCGTGAAGCAAGACAACCTCATCATTCACGGAATGAACGGGAAACCCATCGTGGCACGAACACCCAATCAGAAGAAATTGGTAGAAGCATTCGACCAAAACGATATGGTTTTTGCCATCGGTCCCGCCGGTTCCGGAAAAACATATACCGCCATTGCCTTGGCTGTTCGGGCATTGAAAACCAAACAGGTTCGCAAAATCATATTGAGCCGTCCGGCTGTGGAGGCAGGCGAAAAACTCGGTTTTCTGCCAGGCGATATGAAAGACAAAATCGACCCCTATCTGCAACCGCTCTACGACGCGTTGGAAGATATGCTGCCGCCCCTCAAACTGAAAGAATACATCGAAAACAAAATCATCCAGATTGCGCCGCTCGCCTTTATGCGCGGTCGCACACTGAACGATGCGGTCATCATTTTGGACGAGGCACAAAACACCACTAAACCGCAAATAAAAATGTTCCTTACCCGATTGGGTATGAACGGAAAAATGATTGTAACGGGCGACATCACGCAAATCGATTTGCCGAGTTCGCAACAATCGGGGTTGCTTCATTCCATGAAAATTTTACACAATATAAAAGGCATCGGCAAAGTGGAGTTCAACAAGAAAGATATTGTGCGCCACAAATTGGTGCAAAGAATTGTGGAGGCGTATGAGAAGGAGGTAACGTACAATATTTCAAAAGAAGAAAAATCAACAAAAGATAGTATTTGATGAATTTCTATTCTCCAAATAACAATGATTATCGGCTTTGGTTAGAAAGTCTCAAGACAAAAATTCTCCAAAGCCAAATAAAAGCCGCTATTTCTGTCAATAGAGAACTAATATTATTATATTGGGAAATAGGGAAACAAATTGTCGAAAAACAAAAAGCAGCCTCTTGGGGAAGTGGTTTTATCGAACAACTAAGCCAAGATTTAAGAAAGGAATTTCCGGATTTAACCGGATTCTCAAAAAGAAATTTAGAATTCTGCCGTCAATTCTATTCGTTTTACAATCAAGAAGTTCCAATTTCGAAACAAGTTGTTTCGCAATTAGGATATATACCTTGGGGGCATCATATTGTTATCATGCAAAAAATAAAACAGACCTCCAAAGCTCTTTTCTACATCAACCAAACCATCGAAAATAATTGGAGCCGTTCCGTGTTGCAAATGCAGATTGAAAGCAACTTGTTTGAACGACAAGGTAAATCGGTAAACAACTTTAGTTTAACACTTCCTCAACCGCAATCCGATTTGGCTAACCAATTGCTAAAAGACCCGTATAATTTTAGTTTCCTCACATTAGAAAAAAATGTACAAGAACTAGAATTGGAGAATCAATTGGTTAAAAATATAACCCAGTTTATCCTCGAATTGGGCAAAGGTTTTGCCTATATGGGGCGACAATTTGAGATGCGTGTAAATAACAAGGAATATCGTCTCGATCTGCTGTTTTATCACGTAAAACTCAAATGTTATTTTGTTATCGAATTAAAAACAAAAGAATTTGAACCCGAATTTATAGGAAAACTCAACTTTTATCTCTCGGCAATAGACAGTTTGATAAAAGACGAATCCGACGCGCCCACCATTGGAATGTTGCTTTGCAAAACAAAAGACAACTTGAATGTGGAATTTGCTCTTCGCGATATTAACAAACCAATTGGTGTTAGCGAATTTACGTTTAAAGAATTGCCCGTAGAAATTCAAAAAGTTCTCCCTACTGTTGAGGAACTTGAAACAGAACTTTTTAAAGAAAACAAATAAAAAAATATAGTTATGTCCAACACATTAACCACCACCAACTACACTTTTCCCAATCAAACCCACGTTTACCACGGAAAAGTGCGCGATGTATATAGCATCGGAAACGACACATTAGTAATGATTGCTACCGACCGCATCTCGGCGTTCGATGTAATTTTGCCCGAAGGCATTCCCTACAAAGGACAAGTTCTCAACCAAATAGCCGCCAAGTTTTTGGATGCAACTGCCGATATTGTTCCCAACTGGAAACAGGCTTCGCCCGACCCGATGGTAACCGTTGGCGTTCGTTGCGAACCGTTTAAAGTAGAGATGGTTATCCGCGGTTACATTACCGGAAGCGCGTGGCGCGAGTACAAAAAAGGAGCACGCACCCTTTGCGGATTGCCGTTGTCCGAAGGAATGCGCGAAAACCAAAAGTTCGACACGCCGCTCATCACGCCCACAACCAAAGCCGATGAAGGTCACGACGAAAATATTTCGCGCGAAGAAATCATTGCCCAAGGTTTGGTATCGAAAGAAGATTACGAACAACTGGAAAAATACACGTATGCACTTTTCCAACGCGGCACCGAAATAGCTGCCGAAAAAGGATTAATTCTCGTGGACACCAAATACGAATTCGGTAAAAAAGACGGCAAAATCTACCTGATTGACGAAATTCACACGCCCGACTCATCGCGCTATTTCTACAGCGAAGGCTACGAAGAACGTTTCGCCAAAGGCGAAGAACAAAAACAACTCTCCAAAGAATTTGTCCGCAAATGGCTGATGGAAAACGGATTTCAAGGATTGGAAGGACAGCAAGTTCCCGAGATGACCGAAGCTTATTGCAACAGCGTATCGGAACGTTACATCGAATTGTACGAAAAAATTGTGGGTGAACCGTTCGTAAAAGCAGATGCGAAGGATTTAGAAACGAGGATTGAGAAAAATGTAAAGGAATATTTGAAATGAGGCCATTAGCTATTAGCCTTTGGCTGTTAGCTAAAACACATCTCGTTATTTTAGTCACGTAGTGCTCTTTACAAGTAAAAGAGTTATAAAATAAGTTTTAATACATATCTGTTTGCAATTTCGGACACTAATAGCCAATAGCTAACAGCCAAAAGCCAACAAAAATGACCTACCAAGTAGAAAAAGTTCGTCCATACGAAACCGAACAAACCAAAAAAGAGCAAGTAGAGCAGATGTTCAACCAAATTGCGCCTAATTACGACCGTCTCAACGGACTGCTTTCGTTGGGAATTGACGATTACTGGCGCAAAGAATCCATTAAAGCGTTAAAACCTTTCAACCCCGAATATATTCTCGATATTGCCACCGGAACGGGCGATTTTGCCATTCTCGCTCAAAAGATACTACAACCCAAACGCATTATCGGCATCGATATTTCCGAAGGAATGATGGAGGTGGGTAGAGAAAAAGTAAAACGCAAAGGATTAGAACACATCATTACTTTTGATAGGCAAGACTCGTCGGCACTATCGTTTCCCGAAGAATCTTTCGATGCGGTTACGGCAGCTTTCGGTGTGCGCAATTTCGAAGATATCGACAAAAGTTTCACCGAAGTGTTGCGCGTACTCAAACCGGGCGGCGTATTTCTTTTCATCGAACTAAGCATACCGGAGGTTACCCCGATGAAAAATCTTTATTCGCTCTACACCAAGCATATAATGCCCGTTCTATCCAACACAATGGCAACCGAACAACGCGCCTACGAATATTTGCCCGAGTCCATCGCCGCCTTTCCGCAAGGCAGAGAAATGATGCTCATTTTGAAGAAAAACGGCTTCCGGAATATTCGCCTGCGGCGGTTTACATTGGGAATAAGCACGTTGTATATTGCCGAAAAATGAATTGGGAAGTGAAATTTCAACTCGAGTAAAAAGACTGTAGCCACCGTTTTTTATTGTCATTTCCAACATTAACGACCGGTGAATACAGCCTGAAATCGAATCAGTTGGACACGATTTGACCATCGATTAGAAGATATTTCACGAATTTAAATTAATAAATTGTTTTATTTGTAGTTTGTTCCATTTTTTTATTTACCTTTGTCCCGCAAAAGTTTTTATAACAGAAATAGTTATTCGATTATTTTCTTCTTCTCGAGGCAAGCAATTCTTTAACCCCTCTCTTATTAAATTATCTTCTGCACAATTTATTTTTTATATTAATTTATTACATTTACATGAACATTTTTGTTGCAGGTTTGAGCTATCAAATTAGCGATGCCGATTTAAAAGAACTTTTTGAGGAATACGGCGAAGTATCCTCTGCCAAAATCATTACCGATAGAGAAACACGTCGTTCAAAAGGCTACGGTTTCGTAGAAATGTCTGACGAAGACGGACAACGCGCCATCGACGATTTGAATGGAGCTGAATATGACGGACGCACATTGTCTATTTCAGTTGCACGCCCACGTGCTGAGGGAGATCGCCCAAGAAACAACAACCGCGGCGGTTACGGCAATCGTGGAGGTAACAGAGACAGAGGAGAAAGATATTAATATCATACCTTGTCAGGTTTTACAAAAACTGCATCTGTAACAGGTGCAGTTTTTTTATGTGAACCAACACCGCTTTTCAATCGTTATAAGTTATTAATTTCAATCATTTATGCCCACAATTATTCATATTGAAACTGCTACAGAAGTCTGCTCATGTGCTTTGTCTGTTGATGACGTGGTGGTTATAGATAAAATAAACCGAGACAAACAATCGCATGCCACACATTTAGGCGTATTCGTAGAAGAGATTATGCAGCACGTTCGCCAAGAAAAGATGCAAATTGATGCGATATCAGTTAGTTGCGGACCCGGCTCCTACACCGGATTGCGCATTGGTGTTTCGCAAGCCAAAGGATTGAGCTTTGGACTAAACATACCGCTTATTGCCATTCCAACACCTGCCATTATGGCGTATTCAGTTAAAAATATGGTAGATAGCGACACATTACTTTGCCCCATGATTGATGCCCGTCGCATGGAAGTTTATGCCACTATTTTCGACACCTCGTTAAATATAATTCGCCAGACTACAGCCGATATTTTGGACGAAAACAGCTATCACGAACTATTGACTGACCATAAAATTTGCTTTTTTGGAAACGGAGCACAAAAATTTATGCAAATTATCAATCATCCCAACGCCGTCTATCTCGATAATATAACTCCGTTGGCATCGGCAATGGTACAACCGGCTCTCGACTGCTTTGCGGAAAAAAAATTTGTTGATAATGCCTATTTTGAACCATTTTATTTGAAGGAATTTAGTGCTACCATTCCCAAAAACAATATCCTTATTCCCAAATAACAATTGTCTTTTTTCTAATAAAAAATCGATAAAAAAACTAAAAGGTAATAACGCATGAATAATCTTCATTTTCAAATCCATTTTAAAACCAATTTTGGGCAAGAATTATATATTTGCGGTTCTGTTCCCGAATTAGGAAATATGGATGAAAATCGTGCCATAAAATTAGACTGCGATGGCGAAATTTGTAGCTGCACGATAAAACTACAAGCACCAAAAAAGATTCATTATTATTATTTTTTGAAGGAAAAAGATTTGGTTTCGCGTCGAGAATGGGGGCAATTTCATTTGTTGCAAACAAACAAAAATACAGATTATTCCATTGTCGATACTTGGAAAGACCAACCCATTGATAATTATCTGTTTTCCTCGGTTTTTACCGATAATATTTTCTTTCGGCAACCGATAAAAGTGAAGTCCGATAGCAACAATCGCCTTTTGTTGCATACAATTTGTCCTTACGTAAAAAAAGGGCAAGAAGTGGCAATTTGTGGCAATTTGGATAGTTTGGGCAATTGGAATCCCAATTTGGCGCTGCCACTCACATTTACAGGTAATAGCGAATGGCAAATTTGGCTAAGTAACGAACTCGTTAACAGCAACTTCATGTACAAATTTATCATTCGTGATTCAAAAAACGGTAATACTGTACATTGGGAAGATGGGGAAAATCGTGTATTTTTTCCGCCACAAAAAAGGCACGATAATCTCATTCACCAAGAAAAAAACTTGCCTTATCGCTACCACAACTTCATCTACAAAGGTACAGGAACGGCAATTCCGGTTTTTTCGCTTCGAAGTAACGACAGTTTTGGGATTGGAGATTTTCTCGATTTGCAAAAAATGGTCGATTGGGCAGCACTCACCAACCAGCAAGTGATGCAGATTTTGCCTATCAACGACACAACCACCACCCGAACCAACAGCGACTCCTACCCGTACAACGCCATCTCTTGTTTTGCATTACATCCTATTTATCTGGGATTGAGCGAATTTTCATTACCCGATAAAAAAATGGCAAAATATCTGCGCGAGTCAGCCAAACTCAACAAACTGCCAGAAGTAGATTATGAAAAAACGCTGTTTCTGAAAGAAAAATTTTTGCTCGATTTATTTCGGCAAGATGGTACAAACGTTTTATATTCTGACGAATACAAACAGTTTCTTGATGACAACCGGTTTTGGCTTTTCTCGTATGCTTGTTACTGTTTCTTTCGAGATACATTTGGCACAGCCGATTTTTCCAAATGGGGCGAATTTGCACAATATGATGAGCAGAAATTAAAAATCCTGATTTTAACAAACACGGAAGCGAAAAAGAAGACTGATTATACCTGTTTCGTGCAATTTCTGCTTGACAAACAACTAAAAAAAGTCCGTCAACATGCACATAAAAAAGGAGTTGTACTCAAAGGAGACATTCCTATCGGCATCCACCGAAATAGCGTAGATGCTTGGACAAAACCGCACCTGTTTCATCTAAATACCCAAACCGGTGCTCCACCCGACGATTTTTCGGTTCGCGGTCAAAATTGGGGTTTCCCTACCTACAATTGGGCTGCCATGCAGAAGGAGGATTATGCTTGGTGGAAAAATCGGTTTCGCAAAATGACCGACTTTTTCGATATGTATCGCATCGATCATATTCTGGGTTTTTTCAGAATTTGGGAAATACCACTCATTGCCGTGCAGGGTTTGCTGGGACAGTTTTCGCCGGCTCTGCCATTCGGATTGCAGGAATTGCTGGAAAACGGTTTTCCATTTGATGAAAACAGAATGACACAACCATTTATTCACGACGATTTTCTGCCCAATATTTTTGGAAATTATGCAAGCGTAGTGAAAGAAAAATATCTACAATCTATCTCAGATACAACATATAAGCTAAAAAAAGAGCTAAATACGCAACAAAAAATAAAATCTTTTTTTTCCAACAAGGACGACGAAAGGAGTAATTTCATTCGCGATGGACTTTTCGCGTTGTGCAACGAAGTTTTGTTTGTACCCGATAGAGTGCAAAAGGATTTTTTTCATCCGCGCATCATGGCGCAAAGCACTTACTCTTACCTTTATTTGCCCGACGAAATAAAAAAACGCTTCGACCATTTATACAACCATTTTTTCTATCACCGACACAACGATTTTTGGCGTTCGCAAGCGATGCAGAAGCTCCCTTCGCTCATCCAATCGGCTTCCATGCTGGTTTGTGGCGAAGATTTGGGCATGATTCCCCATTGCGTGCCATCGGTTATGAATGAGTTGCAAATATTGGGTTTGGAAATACAACGAATGCCCAAAACTCCCAACACCTTGTTTTCTGATATAGACAAAATTCCCTATCTCTCGGTGTGTTCCACTTCTACGCACGACATGCCGCCAATCAGGCTGTGGTGGCAAGAAAACAGAGAACTTACGCAACTTTATTACAACGAATTTCTACACCACGAAGGAGAAGCTCCCGCGCAATGTCCGGCTCCAATTTGTAAAGAAATTCTTCAGCAACATCTTCACTCGCCGGCGATGTGGGTAATTTTGCCTTGGCAAGATTGGATGTCGATTTCGGAGAAACAAAGAAGGAAAAATGCCGCCGAAGAACAGATAAATAATCCATCGGATGCCAACCATTACTGGTGTTACCGGATGCATATCACGCTGGAACAGTTACTGAAAGAGAAAGAATTGAATCGGGAAATTGCCGAGATGAGCAAAAGAAATTGATTAGAAAAGTTAGGCGAGAATTGCTCAATTATTTTGTTCGTTTTTTCTAAAATGAATATCTTTGATGAAAATATTGTAAAAATGAAAATTCTACAAGTACCGTTTCTTCATTTTGGAGATAACCAAGATACATGCGACCAAATAAAGCAGTTGCTCCAACACGGTGCAAAAGCCGAAATAAACGAAATAAATTGGCGTGAAACATTTCCTAAACGGGTACAATCGGAAGTGTATGTAACATACGATAATGAACATCTTTATCTGCTTTTTCAGGTTTTTGATGAAAAAATCAGGGCAAACTACACCTGCGATTTTGAACCCGTGTGGCAAGATAGTTGCGTGGAGTTCTTTATGCAGCGCGAGGGCGAAACAATTTATCGCAATATCGAATGTAATATTTTGGGTACACTTTTGGTATCGAAACGCGAAAGCAGAGATTCATCCGAGCCGATGACGGCAGAAGCATCTTCCATTCAACGATTTACGCAAATAAAAACGAATTTTAAAGGCGATTCGCAAACCGCCGATTGGCTCGCCTTTCTAACAATCCCCAAAAACGTGTTGGGTTTTGGAAGTTCGGAACAGTTTTCAGGGCAAAATATCCGTGCCAATTTTTATAAATGTGGCGATGAAACTCCCGAACCGCACTACATCAGTTGGAATCCAATCGATTTGCCAAAGCCCGATTTTCATGCTCCATCGTTTTTCGGACTTCTACAACTTTTATAAATAAACTGAATTTTATCACATCTACAGCAAAAAATAGAATCAAATGCAAACCAATACAGAACTCAAAGAGATTGTAGCTCAATTTATTGATACTGCAAACGACATTAAAATACAACCGTTGGGAAAAGGACATATCAATGACTCGTTTCTTGTGGAAAACCAAAACAAAAAATATGTTTTGCAACGTATCAACCACGCAATTTTTAAAAATGTGCCCGAGTTGCAAAATAATATTTTGCGTGTAACTTTGCATATCCGTCAAAAACTTCATCGCCTGGGCGAAACAGATTTAGATAGAAAAGTGCTTTCACTCATCCCAACGCACCAAAACAAGCTCTATCTGGAAGACAAAAATGGCAATTTCTGGCGCATGATGCCTTTCATTGCAAACAGCAAAAGTTACGACGAAATAAATCCCGAGCTGGCATTTCGAGCCGGTTTGGCTTTTGGCGAATTTCAGAATATGTTGGCGGATTTGCCCGGCGAACCACTTTTTGAAACAATTCCGAATTTTCACAACATGGAAATGCGACTCGATATGTTCAGAGAATCTGTACGAGCCAACAAAGCCAACCGATTGGACGAAGTACAGGATTTGGTGAACGAGATTGAAAAACGTGCCGACGAAATGTGCAAAGCCGAGCAGCTGCATCGCGAAGGCAAATTGCCAAAACGAACCAATCATTGCGATACAAAAGTAAATAATATTCTTTTCGATAACGATGATAACGTGCTGTGTGTCGTTGATTTAGACACCGTAATGCCGGGATATGTGCTTTCCGATTTTGGCGATTTTATACGTACCGGTGCAAACACCGGAGCCGAAGACGACGAAAACACCGACAATATCCGCATAGATTTGGCTATTTTTGAAGGTTTTGCCAAAGGATATTTGCAAAATGCCATTTCGTTTCTGACCGAGTCAGAAATTCAGAATCTGGCTTTCGGCGCAAAATTGCTCACCTACATGCAAACCGTACGCTTCCTTACCGACTACATCGATGGCGACACTTATTACAAAATCAGCTATCCAAAACACAATTTGGTACGCTCACATGCTCAGTTTAAACTTTTGCAAAGCATGGAACAAAACTATACCGCGATGCAAAAAACAGTGCAAGATGTAGCCGACCAACTCGCTCGGAAACAATAACATCGAACTGACGGTATTTCGGCATCCATATTGCTCAAAATCGAAATTACAACAGATTGGTTATCCCCTATTTTTATCCAAAAAAAGGTTGGGTTTGATATTTATTACACAAAAAGTAGGTTACATAAAGAAAAATAACTATCTTTGCACCGCTTTATTTTTCAGGTTAAAAAAGTGGCAAAATTCAGTTTATACAAAATACCTTTAAAATCGCTTTCGTCCAATAAGAACACTTTCGAGTATATATTGGACAGAAAATTCTTCGAAGATATTGACGGAGATGAGGTAAAAAAAGGAGACGTGAAGGTGGAGTTAATCGTGAAAAAAACTTCATCCGCTTTCGAATTCAATTTCAATCTGAAAGGAGTTGTACAAGTGCCCTGCAACCGATGCATGGACGATATGGATCAAGAAATTGATTCGCAAAACAAACTCATCGTAAAACTCGGTAAAGAATATTCGGAAGAGAGCGACGAAATTGTTGTAATTCCTGAAGACGACAGCGAAATAAATATAGCTTGGTTTCTATACGAGTTTGTTGCACTGAATATTCCAATCAAACATGTGCACGAACCCGGAAGTTGCAACAAAACAATATCTTCCAAACTACGCAAACACAGAGCTGTAAGCAGTGATGACGACGGTGAAGATTTGGACGACGACACAGCAGATATAGACGAGAGCGTTGACAGCACAAGCGACACCATAGACCCACGCTGGGAAGGGCTCAAGGAAATAAATTTTGACGAAAACGAACAATAATCAACAGAGAAAATTTCTCTGGAAAAATATATTATAAACCAATATAAATAACATATAAAATGGCACATCCAAAAAGAAGACAGTCTTCTTCAAGACAAGGAAAAAGAAGATCGCACGACCACGCCAAACTTCCAACCATGGCTATCTGCCCCAACTGCGGCGCATGGCACATCTATCATACAGTTTGTGGTGAATGCGGATATTACAGAGGAAAATTAGCAATCGAAAAAGAGGCTGCAGTATAAAACATCCTTTAGTATAAATTGAAAAAGAACCCTGAAATATTTTTTCGGGTTTTTTTTTAACTCTTTGATAAATAATGAAAAACTTGAACGCCGTTATTACCGGAATTTCCGCCAGTGTACCGGATTATGTCCTTACAAATGAGGAACTTTCTGCCATGGTTGATACTACCGACGAGTGGATTATGACTCGTGTGGGTATCAAAGAAAGACGCATCCTGAAAGGAGAAGGACAAGGAATATCTGTATTGGGAACAAATGCGGTACAAAATCTTTTAAAGAAAACAAATACACGTCCCGAGGAGGTAGATGCCGTTATTTTTGCAACTACCACCCCCGACCACCTTTTCCCCTCCACAGCATCAATTGTTGCAGAAAACGTTGGTATCAAAAATGCTTTTTGCCTTGACATGGAAGTGGCTTGTTCGGGATTTGTTTTTGGCTTAGAAATTTGTAATGGTCTGATAAAAACCGGTAAATACAAGAAAATAATATTGGTTGCCGGAGACAAAATGTCTGCCGTTACCAACTACGAAGACCGTGCTACATGTCCGCTTTTTGGCGATGCAGCCGGTGCAGCAATGATTGAACCAACCGAAGAAAATATCGGGGTAATGGATGCCATTCTTCATACAGACGGAGTTGGTTATCAGCCATTGCACATGAAAGCCGGAGGAAGCAAATACCCGGCAACAGTAGAATCAGTTGAAAACAAAGACCACACCGTTCATCAAGATGGACGTATCGTTTTCAAATATGCCGTATCGCGCATGGCGGAAGTATCTTTCGATATCATGAAGCGCAACAATCTGACAGCCGATGATATTCAATGGCTGGTGCCACATCAAGCCAATATGCGCATCATCGATGCAGTTATGCAACGCACCGAAATGCCGCGCGAAAAAGTAATGATTAACATTGAACGTTACGGTAACTCCAGTGCGGGGACTATTCCTGTTTGTTTGTGGGAATGGGAAAACAAACTCAGAAAAGGAGACAATCTGATTCTTACCGCTTTTGGTGCTGGCTTCTCGTGGGGCAGCGTTTACTTGAAATGGGGGTACGACGGAAGCGCAGTATAACCCAATCTCGGAAGAATTCAAGTTAGTTGCATTCAATAGAATATACAAAAAGTGGCGTCAACCGATTGACGCCACTTTTTTTGTCTCTTTTACTTCACATCCACCTCAATCCATTTCGATCTATCGGGAGGCGTGGGAGCTACCACTCGTTTGCGTGGGTTGCGTTTGAGTTCGTCTAACAGCACTTCCACCGCTTTTTGGATGCCGGGGTCGTTGCCTTTTGCCAACTCTTCTGGGCGGTCAACAACCTCAATGTCGGGCGAAACACCAACACCTTCGATAATCCAATTGCCCGAGTGGTCATAAATTCCGAATCGTGGAACGGAGATGTAACCGCCGTCAACCAAATAGGCGTTGCCCGAAATACCTACCAAACCGCCCCACGTGCGTGTACCGATGAGTTTTCCTTCGCCCGTTTTGCGGAAAAAGTAGGGGAACGCATCGCCACCCGACGACGAATATCCGTTAATCAACATCGCTTTGGGACCGTCGTGGGCAATGCCCGGCGATTTCATCGGTTGCGTAATGCCGTTTTGATACCAATAAACCAACGTGCGACGATTGAGCAAATCAATCATTCTGTCGGGGATGAAACCGCCACCGTTGTAGCGGTCGTCGATAATGAGCGCATCCTTATCATTGAAGGCGTACATACCACGATGCAACTCGCGGTTTCCTTCAATGGCGGTGTTTGGCACGTGAATGTAACCGACTTTTCCGCCCGAAAGTTTGTCCACCATCGCGCGGCGTTCGTTTACCCAGTTCAGGTAGCGCAACTCGTGTTCCGACGTGATGGTTTTCACGTTGTAAGTTTTCGCGCCCGACGCCGATGGCGAACTGTTTACTGCCAACTCGATGTATCGGTTGCCCAAGTTTTCCAACAATTCGTAAGGATTGGTGTCGGTGGTGAGGTTGGTTCCGTTAATGCTGATTAGATAATCGCCTTCCTTCACGTTCACACCGCTTTCTGTCAGTGGCGAGCGACGGCTTTCGTTCCAATTTTCGCCCGCGTAAATTTTCTTTATTTTGTAGCGTTTGGCCGATAAATCAGCTTCCAGTTCGGCTCCCAGCAAACCGCCGTTGATGCGGTCGGTACTGCCAATATCGCCCCAATCTACATAAGCGTGTCCGGCGTTGGATTCGCTCACAATTTCATTGAGGATATAGTCCAAATCGAAACGACTCGGCACGTCAGGCAACAGTTCGGCATATTTTTCCTGAACAGCATCCCAATCCATTCCGTGCAGATTTTCCACATAAAAATAGTCGCGGAAAATGCGGCAAGCATCCACGTAAATTTGATTCCACTCTTTGCGCGGATCAATTTTCATTGTCAGATTCTCCAAATTGATTTTGGTTGCGCCTGCTTTTTGGGCGAGTTGATTTTTTGCCACGGCATAATCCTTTCCGATGCGATAGATAAACGATTTTCCATCGGCAGCGAGCGTTCCGTTACTTGCACCGTCCAGAATATCTTCGTTTTTTTCGTCTTTGATGTTATAGCGAACAATTTTGTTACCCGATGCGTAAAGCAAACCTTCGTCCACCGTGCCGATGATGCGGTAGTTTCCTGCCGAAACAGGCAACGCCACAATGCGGTTTTGGATGTTTTCAAAATCTATTTGAACCTTCAGCGGTGTTTTCGATTTGTTTTCAGCTTTGGCAGTATCGGTTTTTTCTTCGCTGAGCGTTTCCCGGTCGTTTTTGTATTGTGTCAATGTGGTACCGTCGTTGCGAAGCGGAATGGCGTAAACTCTTCCTGCATTGTTGTAAAGATAATTGAATTCGAAACTACTGAATGCCAAGTTAAAATCGCGATTTGATAGGAAGAACAGAAACTTTCCGTCGCGACTGAATACCGGTTGTCCGTCGGAGAAAGACGCATCGGTAACTTGGTGTTTTTTGCCCGTGGAAATTTGGTACACCCACAATGCCGATTGGTAGTTAGCCGATGATTTGCTGTAAGCTACCCAATCGCCGTCGGGCGAGAAGGAGTAGTCGCGAATCTCTTCTGCCGATGCTTCGTCGATAACGGTTTGTTTGCCCGATGTCGCATCCACCAACCACAGTTTGAGGGTGCGGTCGCTATAAACCAAATGTTTGCTGATGGGCGACCACTCGGCGGTATATTTCCACGCTTTGGAGCCTTTTGTCAACTGCTTGGGCTGTGCACCTTTTCGGTTCTCAAGCACATACATTTCATATTCGCCGGTGGCATCGGAATAGTAAGCGATGTTTTTTCCGTCGGGCGACCACGTCGGGAAAATTTCGCGAACGCCTTGCGTGTTGGTCAGATTTTCTATTTCGCCATTCTCAACCGGAACGGAGAAAATATCGCCACGCGCGTCAAATAACGCTCTTTTTCCCGAAGGAGAAATGGTGTAGCTGCCCACAAAATCTTTTACGTTTTTGAAATAGGGCAACAGGTTGGGGTTGTTGTAATGGATGGCAACATCCAACTTTCGGCTTTCGCCCGATGCGGTGTTCAACACATAAAGATAACCGCCGTTTTCATACACCAAATTGCCGTTGCTGCCCGATGGCCACATCACGTCGAAATCGGCGTGGCGCGTAATTTGCACGTTCTCTTTGGTGCGTGTGTTGTATCGCCAAATGTTGAGGCGCGTGTCTTGGTCGGATGTGTAGAAAATATCATCGCCGTGCCACGTTGGCCATTGGTCGGTGCCCACCCAATGCGTGATTTGCTCCGATGTATTGTGGCGCAGATTGTACGTCCACAATTCGGTAGCGCGACCGCCTTTGTAGCGTTTCCACGTGCGAAATTCGCGGTCAACGGGCGTGAAGCAAAGTTGTTCGCCGTCGGGCGAAAATGTGGCAAAACCGCCATTCACGATGGACAGAGGTTCTTCAAAACCACCGTCGATGCTCACGGTAAAATATTTACCGTTGCGTTCGCCAAACGTGGTTCGGTTGGCACGAAAGAGTACGCGTTTGCTGTCGGGAGTCCAGTCCAGCACCACGTTGTCGAAACCACCACGCGGCGGCATCATTCCTTCGGAGTTGTAGAACGTGAGTTGGCGAGCCGCGCCGCCTTCGGCAGGCATTACCCAAATTTGGCGACTGCCCGAATATTCTGCCGAGAAGGCAATCCAACGCCCGTCAGGCGATATTTTCGGGAACAGTTCCAATCCGGCGTGCGAGGTGAGTCGATTGGCTGTACCGCCGTTGGCGGATACCGACCAGATGTCGCCGGCATAAACGAACGCAACTAAATTTTTGTTGATGTCGGGATAACGCAACATACGGGCGTTATCGCTTGCCGATGCACTAAATAGCATCAGGCTGAGAATGAATGTTGTGAGAAATTTTTTCATTGTTTGTATGGAGTTTGTTTATATTATATCATTTTTTAGGTAGTTATTTATCTTTCCGTAAGTGCTTTAATTTTTTCGTATGTTTTTTTGGTCTCATTTTTATCTTTGAAGTTGATGATAGTTTTGTCCCCATCATTTTCTGTTATTATCAAATATGGTGCTAAATCAGAATGAATCAATAATCTGCTTTTGCCAAATTTATCGAGTTTGAAAAATCCTTTATTGATTTTGCCTAAACTAAATCCATTTGTTCTTATTCCAATTGTTGGTATTTCATTGGTAAGCTCAACATTCTTAATTTCGCCGGTATTGATTTCAAACCCGTACATTCCTGAAAAACGAATTGTATCATTTCCATAAGTTGCCTTTGAAGGGATAAAACCATAAGTTATCAACCCAATTACAAATAAAAAAGCCAATCCGTGAATCAATAAAATCGATCTGAAAATTAATTTTGTTGTATTAGTTTTCTTGGTTCTGTTGTGGTCAAATTTTTGGGCTTCAATAATCAAAAATGTTACCCCAACTAAAGTTACTATTGGTATTATTGAATCGGCAATTGTTGTAAGCCCCATCCATTTAAATAAATAATAACCAAATATTATCGTTAGCCCTATTGCGATTAACCCATTGCGCAAAAAAGTGGATAAACCCTCGATGTCCACATTTTTCTTTTTGTCTTTGGACATCGTGTTATATCCCGCTATCAGATTGGGAAAAGATTTAATTAAAAAACCTATTCCAATCATCAATAAGCCGACCATTAAATTGGATATATCCATTGTTTGTTAGTTATGATTGAATTATTTGTTTTACTATATGCATTTTCCGATTGCAAATCGATGCGAGCGGGACATAAGCTTATAAAGAAAACTTGCGAGTCATTGTTATTTATAATTCCAATCCAGATTTTCTTCAATGCTTAAAAGTTTGAAAATTTGAAAAGCAAATTCTGAAAAACGTTTGATAAGAAAATCAAACTTCACATAATCCAATTCTATTAATAATAAATCTTCAGAGATATTCCTTGAATTAAATAAGCGACTAAAAATTTCAAAATGGTGATTTGATTGATTCACTATACTCAATTCAATCGATGATTCCTGATGTGTTATTGAGTGTCTTGCTTGAGATAAGATTGTCCATAATTCTTTGAATTTGATATTTATATTATTATGGGAAGAGAAAATCTTATATGATTCTCCACCCGCTTTTTTCAGGGCTTTGAAAAGATCTTCCCCTCCTTTCATATTCTCTCTTGATAATGATGAGTTTTGACTTTGAGAAAATAATGATTTTGCATTTTGTCTAAAAGTTTCATCTTTATTTAATTTGTCAAATAAACAATTTTTCAAGAATCTTTCAAACGATTCAAAAGATTGAGCATACAGAAGACATAACTGTTTTGAAGATATTTTTTCTATTTCCTTTTCATAATCATCTTTTTTTGTTTCGATTATAGGTCCTGCATAAAAATTAATTTCCCATCCATTGTCATTTGGACCAGTCCAATCACAAATAGCAAGAGCTGAAGCAAACAGTATTCGAGCTTCATCTGAACTAAATTTTTCTACATCCTTTTGTAATACTTTATTAATTCGCCCACTAATGTGACGATAATACAGGAGTTTTTCAAAAAAATGGTCAAGGTGCTTTTTATATGTATTTATCATTACTTTTATAGAGATGCTTTAACTCTTTTTATCCTTCCAATACCACCATTGAAGTTTCGATTTTTCACGATCTGTTTCCGGTGTTTCAGCAAAATACACTGCACAACGAAAAACGTACAGCAAGCATCTATCTTGTACACAACCGGCAAACCGATTGGACTGTGCGTACAAAATTTCGGGATTTTTACCTTTAAGATCTTTCACTGTGTGTATGCCGATGTTGTGTAAATCTGTAGCAATGGATTTACCAACACCGGGAATGGTTCTCAGTTCGTCGGAAAATGTTTGTTTACACACAACTCTTCAATATTTCCCTCGCCACATCGCCCGTAACATTTCGGTTTTCGCCGAAAGCTACGCCCCGTTCGTTGAATCTGTTAGCGATGGTTTCGATGGCTTCATTTCCGATATTTTCCTCCGACAAACGGGTAGTTAAACCCAATGAACGATAAAACGTTTCCGTCATTTCAATGGCTTTGTTCACACGTTCCTGTTCGCTACCTTCGGTAATTTGGAAAACACGTTCGCCGTATTGCAGCAGTTTCTCGTGTTTCTGTTCGCGCAAAACACGCATCGTTCCGGGCATCACAATCGCGAGCGAATGTCCGTGTGTGGTACCGTGCAGGGCGGTAAGTTCGTGCCCAATCATATGGGTAACCCAATCTTGCGAAACACCCATCTGGATAAAATCGTTGAGTGCCAACGTGGCAGCGAGCATATAGTCGGCCATCAAATCGTAATCGCGTGGATTTTCTTTTATTTTCGGCGCAATTTCAATTACTGAAAGTAATATACCTTCCGCCCAACGATCCATCAGTCGCGATTGGTTGGGGGTTGTCAGATATTGCTCCAACACGTGCGTGTAGGCATCTGCCAGGCCGCAAGCCACTTGGTGCTCCGAAAGAGAGTATGTAACTTCGGGGTCGAGAATAGAGAATTCGGGATATTTGCCTCCGAAAGCAAATTTTTCGTTGGTTTCGGCACGGGTAATCACGCCACCGCTGTTCATCTCCGAACCGGTTGCCGGTACAGTCATTACGGAAGCAAAGGAAATCTGCTTATCGGCAGCGCCTTTCAAAACAATATCCCACGCATCGTCGTCAGAAGCAATGCCGGCGGCTACCAATTTGGTACCGTCCAAAACCGAACCGCCACCCACGGCAAGTACAAAATCGATATTTTTTTCCTTGCCCAACGCGATGGCTTTGCGCAATGTCTCCACGTGCGGATTGGCCTCGATGCCCCAAAACTCGGTATATTGGCGACCTTTGAGCGCAGCGGCAACTTGTTCATATACACCGTTTTTTGTTACACTTCCACCACCAAAAGTTATCATCAGATTCACATCGGCAGGAATCAAATCGTTTAGTTTGCTAATTTGACCTTTTCCAAACACCAGTTTGGTGGGATTTTGAAAGATGAAATTTTTCATATTCTCTCTGTTTTATTGATTTTTTCGATTTTCCAAAGTTAAGAAAAATATACTAACTGACGTAGAAATTGGTCTTTTTATTTTCTGAACAACCTACTGTTTCATTTGTTGAATGAAAAGGTTGCCTCGTAACGATGTTGACCGACAAAAAATATTTATTTTTATACGTCTTGATTATCCATACAATATGATTTCATTTGATGATAGAAACGAGAAAATAACGGCGCTGTATGGTCTTGTTGGATTTCCATTGCAACACTCGTTTTCAAAGAAGTTTTTTACCGAAAAGTTCAAAAATGAGCAGATAAATGCCCGCTATTTGAATTTCGAAATTGAAAATTTGTCCGATTTGGATGATATTTTACAAAAAAACAACCGTTTGCTTGGATTTAACGTAACCATTCCACACAAAGAACAGATTATCTCTTTTTTGAATGAAATATCGGATGAAGCAAAAAAAATTGGGGCTGTCAATGTGGTAAAAGTACTGCGCGATAAGCATAATTCCTCTTTCCGATTAGTCGGATACAATACAGATTATATGGGATTTAAAGAATCTATTGAACCTTTGCTTGACCGCGAGAAACACACCGGAGCATTGATTCTTGGCACAGGTGGTGCGTCAAAAAGTGTAGCGCAAGTTTTCACCGATTTGGGTTTTCCCTGGAAAAAAGTATCTCGAAATCCCGATAAAGATCAACTTGCCTACTCCAATCTATCGCCACACATCATCGCTTCTCATAACATCATTGTGAACACAACACCCGTCGGAACTTTCCCCAACGAATTGGAGTCTCCCGCCATCCCTTATTCCTATTTAACTTCGGCACATCTGGTCTATGATTTGGTTTATAACCCCGAAGAAACACAATTCCTTAAACAAAGCAAAAACCGGGGTTCAGTTACCAAAAACGGATTAGAAATGCTTGAACGTCAAGCGTTAGCAGCTTGGCAAATTTGGAATCAGCCTGCACTATAACACCTTTTTTCATCCACTTTCCCCTCGCAATTCCGGTTATGGAATTAGGTTCGTGTATTATTCTCTCACGTTAAATTAATCAAAAAGCACATTTAACAATTGGGTTTTTATCCGAAATAGTCTATTTTTGTCTAAATATCTATTCACAATCTGTCTCCTATGAAAATAAACTGGAAAGAACGTACTCCACAGCTCATTGCCATCATTGCTATTTTGGTGATTATTATTGGCGTAGCCATAGGTTTTATTTTGAATAAAAATGCCGAAATCCACGATATCAAAGAAGAATTTGCCATCAACAAGCAAGAGTTGGAGGATGAGTACGAAGCCATTTCGCTGCAATACGAAGGTTTTAAATTTAGTGTACAAAACGATTCGTTGTTGTTCAAATTAGAAAACGAACAAGCCAAAGTGCAACGTTTGCAAGAACAACTCCGCATGACGGATGCTGCCAATAAATCCGAAATTAAAAGATTGAAAGGCGAGCTGGAGAGTTTGCGCAAAGTGCTACGTTCGTACGTGCAACAAATTGACTCTTTGCACCGATTGAATCAGGAATTGCGAGCAGAAAATCAGCAAATAACACAACAATACCAAGAAACACGAAGCACGCTATCGCAGGTTTCGCAAGAAAAAGAGCAACTGACAGAAAAAGTATCTCTTGCTGCCAAACTGGATGCCACCAATATTGGGATAAAAGCGATAAACGACCGTGGAAAAACGCAAAAAAGATTGAGCCGCAGCGCACAGTTTGTGGTATCGTTTACCATAGCGAAAAATATTACCGCGCAACCCGGCGAAAAAACCGTTTACGTGCGTATTTTAGCACCCGACGGCACCGTACTCACCAAAAATGCCGGCAGCACATTCCCTTATGAAAATGGTAATTTGCAATATTCCATGAAGCGAACCATTGAATATGGCGGCGAGGAAATTCCGGTTTCGGTTTTCTGGGATATCGAAGAATTTTTAATGCCCGGAAAATACAAAGCCGACATATTTGCCGATGGCAATCTAATCGGTTCGCAATCCATGACAATGGAAGAATAGCGGGCGACAAGCGTCTTCTTGGTTGTAACGCAGGTTTTATTCCCGTTTCAGTTATTGCGCCCCAAGGATTTTGTCGAAGTTTCGCAATGCAATATTTTATGACAAACCACGGTATTTCAATATATTACATTCTACTTTCTGTTGCATTTTTGCTTGTAACACCGCTTTTACATGCACAACATACCAATGACGATTTCAAACGAAACTTGAGAAAATCGTTACAAGCACCCGAGGCACCCAATATAAAATCGGAATTGAAATACCAACCCTTTCAGGTACAGCAAAATAATACCGAAATATTAGAAGTATCGCCCACAACAAAGTTACCAACCCGATACGACAAAGTGGAGTTGCACGAACTCATTCCTCCAATAGAGAAACTTCAAATAGATTTGAACGTTACCAATGTGGATAACAGATCGCAATTGGGAAGATCGGCTATCGACTATTCCGACGGAAAAGTGCACGCAATTCCCGATGCACGAAGCATCTCGCAAAACGTGCAGCATACAAGAAATGATTATGGATTGGGGTTCTACGCCGATGATAGTTCTGCCGAATGGCTTATCAAACTACGAAATAGGACGTCGCGTGTGCACAGAGATATCGACCTCGACCCTGTCCGTTTTTTCCAACGCAAAAAAGCGGAAAAGCACAGAAAGCAAGTAGAAAAAATAAAGAAAGTGTATAACCAAGAGTAAATTGCCTTGCGCCGTTTTTAAAACGGATAAATTAGGGGTAACACAAAAACCATCAGCACAATATAGATAATTTGAAGTGGCAATCCTACCTTGACATAATCCATGAAACTATATTTTCCGGCAGACATAACCATTGCATTGGGTGGAGTAGAAAAAGGACTTGCCAAACACATGCTTGCAGCAACTGCTACCCCAATCAAAAAAGAATAAGGACTGACACCCAATGAAATAGCTGCTTGTAGCGCGATAGGAGCAAACAAAATGGCTGTTGCCGTATTGCTGATAAACATAGTAAGCAACGAAGTGGCAAACATGATGGCAGCCAATACAGCGTATGAACCATAAGACCCCGTTTGCTCTACAATACTGCTCGAAATTATGGTAGAAGTGCCGGTTTTTTCCATCGCCGTAGCAAGTGGCATCATTGCCGCGAATAGGATAACGCTCTCCCAGTTGATGGTTCGATAGGCATCTCTAACTGTTCTGAAACATCCGCCCAAAACCATGGCTACAGCTGCCATCAAAACAGAAATAACCGGTGTAAACCAGTTGAAAACCATCGATAAAACCATCAGAATCACTACCGCGGCTGCAAATGGAGCCTTGTCGCCCAAGGTTACTTTAGAAGCCTCCACCTCGGGTTGCCCAATTACCACCACTTCGTTCTCCAGTCTATGTAATCGGTCTATATCTTCCCATGTACCTTGTACCAAAAGCATATCGCCCGATTGCATTTTTTGGTCCTTCACATCTTCAATTATATAGTTATCTTTTCGCTGAATACTTAAAATATTTACATTGTAATTGGGTCGGAATTGCGACTCCTTTACCAATTTGTTGTGCAGATGTGAGTTTGCCAAGATTACCACTTCTGCCATCCCAATTTCATTGAATTTAAATTTTCCGGCAAATTTGGGTTTATCTACCATCGCCTCAGAGCTGCTATCTAAAAATTTCAGTCCATATTTTTTAGAAAAATCAGACACTTTGTTGTAATCGCCAATTACGTAGAGCAAATCGTCGCTGGTTAAGACGGCATTGGCATCGGGAAGGCGTGTGCTCACGCTTTTACCCAGCGGAGAATAGGAGCGTGTGCGTATTTCAGTAATTACCAATGAGTAGTTTTTCGTAATATCTAATTCGTAAAGCTTTTTATTGATTATGGATGAGTTTTTTGGAATTTCCAGACGATACAGATTATCCACAATCATGTATTCGGAGGCCAACTGTTCGGGCGATTTCACATTGGTTTTGCCTTCCGAATCGTCTCTTTTCCCTTTCTTTTCGAGTATCCGTGTCAAAACCCACAAGAGGAAAATTCCTACCACCAACAGGATAAGTCCAACGGGCAAGGTAGAGAAAAACTGCAAACCTTCGTATCCGGCATTGATTAACGTATCGTGCACAATAAGTACGGGCGGCGTACCAATTAGCGTCATCATACCACCAATACTACTTGCAAAAGCCATTGGCATTAGCAGACGACGTACGTTGGTTTTAGATTTGGTTGCCAAACTCACTACAATTGGCATGAGCATGGCTACCGTGCCGGTATTGCTCAAAAACAGCCCAATGAGCGAGGTAACGAGCATAACCAAGAGAAACAATTTCTTGCTACTGTCACCTGCCAATTTGAGCAAACTGTTGCTTATTCTTCCGGCAAGTCCCGTTTGTGATATAGCTCCGCCTATGATGAAAAGTGCGGCAATCATTATCACGATGGGGTTGGAAAATCCAACCAATGCCTCTTCCGTGGTAAGAATATTGGTAAGCACAAGTGCCAAAAGCGACATAAGAGCAACTATGTCTGAACGGATTTTTCCCCATACAAACATAGCTGCCGTAGCAACAAGAATAATAATTGTTGTGGTCATTTATAGAAACAAATATTTACCCAAATTATTTTCGGAGTAAAACCCCAAGAATTTGGTTTATAAAAAAATGTTTGTGGGTGTCTTCTTATTTCGATTTCGCGAACAGATTATTTGAACCAACCGGAATACATCAAGTAGTTGGCGGCAATTTTTTGGTTCATCTCTTTGGATTGCTCGGGATCTACTTTTTTTACAAATTTGGCGGGAACACCGGCATAAATACTGCCTGCTTCTACCTGTGTACCGCTCAATACGACCGAGCCGGCAGCAATGATTGCCCCTTCGCCTATTACGGCGTGGTCAAGTACTATCGCACCCATTCCAATAAGTGCCCCATTTTTGATTTCGGCACCATGAATAACTACATTGTGTCCGATAGACACATCGTCGCCAATAATAGAAACCGATTTTTGGTACAACGTGTGAATTACCGTGCCATCTTGCACATTGACCCGATTGCCAATACGAATAGAGTTTACATCGCCTCGCAACACGGCATTGAACCAAATGCTACAATCTTGTCCTATAATTACGTCGCCAATAATAACGGCAGTTTCTGCCAAATAGGTGTTCGCTCCTATCTCGGGAGTGAAACCGCGAACTGATTTTATGAGTGCCATATATCATTTACCCTAAAATCCCCGGGAAAGGGGATTTTTCAGGTTTTGTTTTTACAATGTTATCGTTCTATTTTTTCTTTTTCCGGAAAAATTAGATGGGTTTTGTTTTTTCTTTCAACCAAGATTTTTCTTTTTTGCCCAGATGTTTTTTCAACTTGTCATAAACCATTTCGTGGTAACTATTGAGCCAATTTATCTCTTTTTTGGTCAAAAGTTTTTTCTTGATTGGTTTGGTGTCGAATGGGCAAAGCGTGATAGTTTCGAAGTGGTAGAATGTTCCAAACTCTTCCGTTTCCATATACTCTTGTGTAACAATGAGGTTCTCCAGACGGATTCCGTATTTATTGACACGATACAATCCCGGCTCGTTCGACGTAACCATACCTACTTGCAAAGTGGTTGGATTTTCTTCCAGGCGGATGTTTTGCGGTCCTTCGTGCACATTCAGAAAATGTCCGATACCGTGTCCTGTGCCATGCCAGTAGGTTAAGCAGTTGTCCCAGAGAGCTTTTCTTGCCAACATATCGAGTTGCGAGCCGCGTGTCCCTTCGGGAAATATAGCGGTAGCTATACCGATATGTCCTTTAAGCACGTTGGTAAAATCTTCTTTCATTTGTTTGCTCAGTTTGCCTACTGCTATCGTACGTGTAATATCGGTTGTACCGTCTTTGTATTGACCGCCCGAATCTACCAAAAGCAAACCTTTGGGTTTCACGGTCAAGCAAGTTTCGGGTTGTGCCCGATAGTGAATGATTGCCCCATTTCCGGCATATCCGGCTATAGTAGAGAAACTTTCGCCTACAAACAGGTCTTGTTGCGAACGAAATTCGCGTAGTTTTTCGTCCACCGTTACTTCCGTAACATCTCCTTTTGGAACGGCTTTTTCCAGCCACATCAGAAATTTGACTAAAGCAACTCCGTCTTTTATCATGGCGTTTCTGAAGCCTTCGAGTTCTGTTTCGTTTTTCACTGCTTTCATTTTATCAACAGGCGATTGTACGTCTATAATTTTGCATGTAGCAGGGATGGTTTGATACAATTTGTAGTTGATTTTGCTGCCGGTAACGCAAACCGACGAACCTTTTGGCAATTTGGATATGTATTTGAAAATCATATCGTAATTGTCAATTTTCACGCCTTGTTTTAGCAAAGCATCTTTGGTGGCATCATCCAGTTTTTCGGCATCAACAAACAACACGCTCTCTTTTTTCGACACATAGCCGTAGGCTACTGCAACCGGATTGAAATCGACATCGCTTCCGCGCATGTTAAAAATCCAAGCAACGGCATCCAGCGTAACGGCAATCAAGCCATCGGCGTCCAGTTTTTCGAGTTGATTGTTGATTCTTTCAATTTTATTTTTTGTAGATTCGCCCGTTACTTCGTCGGGAAGCAAGAAAATCTGGTCTTGCGGAATATTGGGGCGATTTTCCCAAACTTCGGCAAATGGGTCTAATTCTGTTTGCAGATTTATCTCTTTGGCATCCAAACGAGATTTCAGAGCTTTTGCATCCGAAGCGGCGTAAACCAATCCGTCGATTCCAACTGTGCCACCTTTGCCTACTTGCTCAATAATCCAATCGGTCATTTCGGGAGTTTCGGCTTGTCCCATTCTGAACAATTCGAAACCGGTGTCTTTTAGCTCGTTTTCTGCCTGAAGAAAATAGCGTGAGTCGGTCCAGATACCGGCTTTATCTTTGGTTATCACTGCAGTTCCTGCCGAACCGGTGAAGCCGCTAATCCATTTGCGCGACTCCCAATGTTTGGGTGGATATTCGCTCAAGTGAGCATCTGTACTGGGAACGATGAAAGCGTTGAGCTGGTTTTTCTCCATAAAAGCCCTGATGGCTGATAATCTTTCGGGAATGGTTGATGTTTTCATATTTCGCAATTTTATTGTACTATAAACTGCAAATTTAACAAATAATTCTTACATTTGGTGCTACAAATGAGATTAAATAATTATGAAAACATCAATTGCACTCAAAAATATGCACTTTTATGCCTATCATGGTGTACTGGAACAAGAAAAGCGGATGGGAAACGATTTTCTGGTAAACGTGAATTTTTCTGCCGATGTATCAAAATCTTTTCAGAGCGACGAGGTAGAAGATACGATAAACTATGCCGAAATTTACGAACTGATAAAAGCCGAAATGGCTATCCCAAGCCAACTATTGGAACATGTTGCGGGGCGCATTTATTTCGGCATCAAGAATTTGTTTCCACAAATAGAGGCACTGGAAGTGAGATTGGCAAAAATGAATCCGCCCGTAAGCGGAGAAGTAGAATCATCGGAAGTTACTATTTCGGACAAATGATTGGCGCAATCGGTTTCATTCCACTCCGAAATCTGAAATGGCAACCTCCTAATCCAAATTTGTTTCGTATCTTTGCACAAAATTTTCGAAAAAATGGACGAACCTTTAGACGAAATAATGCTCTCCGACGCCGAAGAACCAATTTTTCAGCCCGATGCAACGAGCGAGATGAATAGCCCGCTGGTGCTTCGCACGGAAAATTTGGTGAAAAAATATGGCAAACGAACCGTTGTAAGCCACGTTTCTATCAACCTCAAACAGGGTGAAATAGTGGGGCTGCTCGGTCCTAATGGTGCCGGAAAAACTACCACTTTTTACATGACGGTGGGGCTAATTGTTCCCAATGAAGGCGATATTTTCCTTGGCAATCAGAACATAACCAAATTTCCGGTATATAAGCGAGCACAATATGGCATTGGATATTTGGCACAAGAGGCCTCTATTTTTCGGAAAATGACGGTAGAAGACAACATCAGATCGGTATTGGAATTTACCAATAAAACGCCCACCGAGCAAAAACAAAAATTAGAAGCTCTGATTTCGGAATTCGGTTTAGAAAAAGTGCGAAAAAACCTGGGAGACCGCCTTTCAGGTGGTGAGCGTCGGCGTGCCGAAATAGCTCGTTGCTTGGCAATCGACCCCAAATTTATTATGCTCGATGAACCATTTGCCGGTGTTGATCCAATCGCGGTACAAGACATTCAATCTATTGTAGCTCAGCTAAAATATAGAAATATCGGAATCCTGATTACCGACCACAACGTGGACGAAACCTTGAGCATTACCGACAGGGCATACTTGCTTTTTGAAGGGCGAGTTCTGTTTCAAGGAACGGCAGAAGAGTTGGCGGAAAATCCGGTAGTAAGAGAGAAATATTTGGGTCGCGATTTCGAATTACGAAGAAAAAAAATCTGACCAACAAATATGAGCAGAATCCTCGCCATAGACTATGGCAAAAAACGAACCGGAATTGCCGTGAGCGATACTTTGCAAATTATTGCCAACGGATTAACAACCGTGGAAACCGGCAAGTTGATGGATTTTCTGCGCGACTACATTTCGAAAGAAGAGGTTGGTATAATTGTGGTTGGATTGCCCAAGCAGATGAACAATGAGGATTCGGAAAACATGAAAAGAATAGAGCCGTTTGTAAATAAATTGCGAAAACAATTTCCCCAAATCACGATAGAATATTTCGACGAGCGATTTACATCCAAATTGGCACAAAGAACAATGATTGACGGCGGATTGAAGAAAAAAGACCGCCAAAACAAAGCTTTGGTTGACGAAATTAGCGCCACCATCATCCTACAAGGATATATGGAAAGCAATATTTATAACAAAATAAAATAACAAACAGTTACATAACAATGATATTACCGATATATATTTACGGACACCCGATTTTGAGGAAAGTAACCAAACCAATAGATGCACCCAATTACCCCAATCTGCAAGAACTGATTGCAAACATGTACGAAACCATGTATCATGCCGAAGGTGTGGGACTTGCTGCTCCGCAGATAGGTTTGGAAGACCGAATTTTTGTCGTGGATTTGGAGCCGCTTGCAGACGACGAGCATCCCGAATTTAAGAACTTTAAAAAAGTATTTATCAATGCCGAAATTGTGGAACGCAGCGGCCAATTGCAACTGGTTGAAGAGGGTTGCTTGAGCATACCGGGCATACACGAAAAAGTGGCACGCGAAGAGGAGATACGTATTCAGTATTTGGACGAAGAGTTGCAACCCCGCGACGAAATTTACAGAGGATACATGGCACGCGTCATCCAACATGAGTACGACCACTTAGACGGATTGATGTTTGTTGACCACATTTCGCCCTTGCGAAAACGGATGGTAAAAAGTAAATTGGCAGGCATGGAAAAGGGCAAAGTAAGCTGCCACTATCGGGTAAAAACGGCGAGATAGTTACAACAATTTGGCCGCTTTTTTATCAACAAACCAAAATAATTTTCCCGAAGCCGGTTGCACCAAAGCAGCCGGATATTTTTTTGCCGATGCTTGTTGGTTAACAATTATCTCTTTTATTTTCGCTGCTTTATTTTCGCCCGTAACCAGAAAAGCAACACATTGGGCCGCGTTAATCACTGTTCCCGATAAACTGACCCTTTTCTGTCCGGTTTGGGGATGTGTAGCAACTACACACAGTTTCCGGCTGTGCCACAACTCCATTTCCTGCGGAAAAATAGAAGCCGTATGCCCATCGTCGCCCATGCCAAGTATAATCAAATCAAACGCCGGGAGGTAGTTTCTTGTCTGCACCTCCTTTTGCAAAATGGTTGCATATCGCTCGGCTTCGTCTTGTGGATTGCGTTCGCCTTGTATCCGAAAAATATTTTCTTCGGGAATAGAGATATGGTCGAGCAGATGGATTTTGGTCATCCGGTAATTGCTTTCCTCGTCGTCGGGCGAGACACAACGTTCGTCGCCCCAAAATATTTTCACCCGATGCCAATCGATATCATGTGGATGATTTTTTGCCCAATAATCGAATAATGATTTGGGAGTAGAACCGCCCGATAGAGCAATACTGATTTGCTCCTTGCCTTCTAATATCTCTTTCAACAAGACTGTGAACGAGTGGTTCAAATCTTCCTTTGAATCAAATATTTTTATTTCCATTGATTTTTTTCAATTCTTGATTTACCAAAAAAGAATTTTATAACTCACAATATACCCCATCGTCTGCCAAGTTTTTGCACGGATATCGCCACGTGTTCTTCTCGCCATCAATCAAATCATCGGCAACGTTTGGTCCCCACGAACCGGCGGGATAGCCATACAGAGTTGCATTATCGTCCTTTTCCCAATAATCGAGAATGGGTTGTACAAATTTCCATGTAATTTCGCTGTTATCTGCCGACATGAAAAGGGTGTTATCGCCTATCATGCAATCCAAAATCAGCCTTTCATAGGCATCGGCAATGTAGTGGTCGTTGAGGTCGGAATAGTGAAAATCCATATTCACAGGTTTTACTTCGTATCCATTTCCGGGAACTTTCATGCCGGTTTTCAACAAAATGCCTTCGTCGGGTTGAATCCGGATTATCAGAAGATTATCGCACGAATTATCTACTCTATTGGTAAAAAGTTTGGTTGGCGATGGCTTGAAATGTATCACTACTTCGGTTACTCGCGTGGGCATTCGTTTTCCGGTACGGATATAGAAAGGCACATCTTGCCAACGCCAGTTATCGATAAATATTTTCATTGCGGCATAGGTTTCCGTTCTGGAGTTTTTATCCACATTTTCCTCCTCGCGATAGCTTGCAAAAAGTTTTCCACGTACATTCCCTTCGGTGTACTGACCTCTAATCACGTTGTTTTCCAAATTGTTTTTATCTAACGAACGCAACGAGCGAAACACTTTCATTTTTTCGTAATGAATATCCCGCGGTGTTATTTTGGAAGGCGGCTCCATGGCAACCAACGACAACACTTGCAGCAGGTGGTTTTGAATCATATCGCGCAATGCACCGGTTTGGTCATAATAACCGCCACGATTTTCTACGCCAATGCTTTCGGCAGCCGTTATCTCGATATGCTGGATGTAATTTCTATTCCAAAGCGGCTCGTAAATACCGTTGGCAAATCGGGTAACCATCAGGTTTTGAACCGTTTCTTTGCCCAAATAATGGTCGATACGATATATTTGCTCTTCCTTGAAAAATTGGAGTAGTTTGCGGTTCAATTTCTGTGCCGAAGCCAAATCGTGTCCGAAAGGTTTTTCGATAATGATACGTCGAAATCCGTCGTTGTCTGTCGTAAGTTTTTGGCTGTGCAGATGCTCCGAAATAACGGGATAAAGCTTGGGCGGTGTGGAGAGATAAAATATATAATTGTTGTGCAAATCAAATTCGGCATTAAGCTCTTGCAGCCTATCTTTCAGAAGAGCATACTCTTTCCCATTATCGGTATCGATACGGATATAAAAAGTTTTGGAGAGAAACTCATCGATTATTTTCTCGCTCACTTTTTTGTCGTGGGCAATTTTTTGGATACTTTCTTTTACTTTTTTTCTGAAATCGATATCCGAAAACTTGGAACGACCTACGCCTAAAACAACATAGCCATCGGGTAAAGAATTACTTATATACAGATTGAATACTGCAGGAATGAGTTTTCGGTGAGTAAGGTCGCCCGAAGCTCCAAAAATTACCAACGCTTGATTTTCTATTTTTTTCATTTTATCATCATTTTCTTTGTAAGGAGAAACAACAAACCATGCCTATTGGTTCATATTTTGTTTGGCAAGTTCTGTGGAACAAAAGAGTTTTTCTTTTATAAAATTTGCTGCAATGCTGCTCTGTTTATTATGGTTATATGCCGTCTATCTACTGCAATAATACCTTCGTCCGCCATTTGCATCATCACGTTTACCAATGCCGGACGAGAAACACTAAAAAGTCGCGATAAATCTTCTTTCGATATTTTCAACTGAAATTCTTTCTCGCCTTTCGACTCTTTCAGCAGATAATATGCCAATTTGGCGCGAATGGTTCTTAACGAAGCCAACCTCAGTTTTTCGGATAAAAAAGCTACTTTGTTGGATATGTACAGAAGAAATGCTTTCATAAAATCCGGATGTTTTATCATCAATGAATATACATCTTCTTTGGGAACAAGCACAACCAAACTGTCGGTTCGGGCAATTGCTGTTACGGGCGATATGTTGTTGTCGGCAAACAAAAAACCGGTTGCCAGCGGATTGGGTGCTTTGATGATTTCTACGTGTGTAAAATCGCCCTTCTCGTCCGACATTTCGGTACTTAATTCTCCTTTAACCAAAATATACAAAGAATTGTATTCTGTACCCTGATTAACCACAATGTCGCCTTTATCTATTTTTCTGACCGAAAATCTGAGTTCTTGAATGAAATCGTCTCGCTCAGATTTGGGTATAGAATTACAAAGCGGACAATCAAAAATTCGTTTTCTTAAATCTATATCGGCAGTCTGATTCTTGTTCATTTTTTAGTATAAAATTCATTTTTCTATCGATTGAAAGACGAAAATAGCATTTTTTTTGCGATTCGTCATAATTATTACACTCTTTTTTGTAGAAATTCACTTTTTTTGCAATAAAGTTGGTTCAACTAATGTTAAAACAGAGTTTGCTATGGAAATATTAAAACGATTTTGGAACGAAGTGAAGCCGCGAGGTGGCTGGAAATATCCGGCTATCCTGATTGTGGGAACTTTCACGGGGCTATTCATCTATACATTCTTTGCATCGCGTGCATATAGCTACCTGTCCGACAATCCGCGTACTTGTGTAAACTGCCACGTGATGAGCCCCTATTATGCCACTTGGACACACAGCTCGCACAGCAGAAATGCCACCTGCAACGATTGCCACGTGCCGCAAGACAATATTTTCAGTAAATATTATTTCAAAGCCGCTGACGGATTGCGACACTCTGCCGTTTTTACCATTCGTGGCGAAAAGACTGCAATGCAGGCAATAGAGGCAAGTTCTACTGTAATTATGGATAACTGCATCCGCTGCCACACGCAGCTCAACCAAGAGTTTGTCAATACAGGCAGAATGGGTTTTAAAGAGATGAAAGCAATGGGAGGAAATACTTGTTGGGATTGCCACAGAGAAGTACCACACACTCGTAGCCGCTCCGAAGTTTCCACTCCCAACGCATTGGTACCGATGCCCGATACAAAAGTGCCCGATTGGCTAAGTGCGGCTATGAAAAAAAGAAAACTGAAATAAATTAAATTTCCACCAACCGTTTGTAAATGAATATACAATCAATCGGTAAAAAACAAAATATAATAACTAACAAAATTATAACCACTATGAGTACGAATAGCAATACAAAAAAAATGAAACCTTGGGTAGGTTGGCTCCTGTTTTTTGTTACTATTGGCGCGGTATTTCTTTTAGGAATGCTTGCAGCAAGTATCACGCAACGCAGAGCCGAAATTACGAGTATTATGAACAATAAGAAAGTAGAAATAACCGGAATTGAAGCGAGAAACGAAATCTTTGGCGAAAATTATCCTCGCGAATACCAATCTTGGACAAAAACAGCCGACACCACGTTCCAAAGCGAGTTCAACGGAAGCAGCGTGGTAGATGTATTGGCACAACGTCCCGAAATGGTTATCTTGTGGGCAGGCTACGCATTCTCTAAAGATTATGGAACCCCACGCGGACACATGCACGCTATCGAAGACATCAACCACACCTTGCGCACCGGTGCACCCATGACTGCCGACGAAAGAACACAACCGGCAACTTGCTGGACATGCAAAAGCCCCGATGTGCCTCGCATGATGGACTCACTGGGTATTGCCGAATTTTATAAAGGAACGTGGGCTTCGTTGGGACAAGAAATTGTAAACCCGATTGGATGCGCCGATTGTCACGAAGCAGAAAACATGAACTTGAGTATCTCTCGTCCTGCTTTATTGGAAGGTTTGAAAAATAGCGGACAAGACATTGCCAAAGTTTCTCAACAAGAAATGCGTTCGTTGGCATGCGCCCAATGCCACGTAGAATATCACTTCGCACCAAACGGCGACTATCTGACATTCCCCTGGCACAACGGACTTACCATGGAAGGTGCAGAACAACACTACAACGAAGTAGGCTTTACCGACTATATTCACAAACTAAGTAGAGCTCCCATATTGAAAGCACAACACCCCGATTACGAAATTTATAAAACCGGTATTCATGCGCAACGCGGCGTTTCGTGTGCCGATTGTCACATGCCATACGTATCGGAAGGTGGAGTAAAATACACCAATCACCACGTTCGCAGCCCGTTGGCAAGTATGAACAACACTTGTCAGGTTTGCCACCGCGAGAGCGAGGAAACCCTTCGCAATTCGGTTTACGAGCGTCAACGCAGTGCCAACCAAATCCGCAATTTGGTAGAAAAAGAATTGGCAGCAGCACACATCGAAGCCAAATTTGCTTGGGACAAAGGTGCTACCGAATCGCAAATGGAAGAAGCATTGCAACTCATTCGTCAATCGCAATGGCGTTGGGATTACGCTGTGGCATCGCACGGAGGTTCTTTCCACTCGCCGGTAGAATACCAACGCATACTCACCATGAGTCTCGACAGAGCGCACAAAGCTCGTTTTGCTATTGCTAAAACATTGGCGCAACTCGGACACATTGGCGATGTGCCTATGCCCGACATCTCCACCAAAGAAAAAGCGCAAGCATACATTGGGTTGGATATGCCAAAAGAAAAAGCAAACAAAAAACAATTCTTAGACACCGTTGTTCCCAAATGGTTGGAAACAGCCAAAGCAAACAATCGTTTGGTTAGCAAACGATAATAAAGAGAGATTTTACATTGAATGGAAAATAAACCGCGTAAAATTTGGGAAAAACCGTGGAACTATACCGAAGGGTTCATCATTGCCGTAGGCATTGCATTTGCAGGACTATTGTTGCAATTTTCCCTCGGAAATATTAATCCCGCCGATTTTGCTTTTCCCATAAACATAATTATTGGAGCCCTATTTTTGGTAGGGCTTCTTTCTTGTCACTTCCTGCTGAAGAACAACCACGTTGTGCGTTGGCTATCGAGCATCCGGGCAACCATACCGGCATTGCTGGTGCTCCTCGTGTTCATCGTTATATTGGGACTTATACCGCAATTCGCAACCAACGAACCACAGGCACATTTACCCAACACGCTTTTCAAGCCGTTGGGTTGGTATCGCATGATAACATCGTGGTCTTTTGTTTTTCTCTGTTTTTATGTACTTACCATTCTGGCTTTTACTACATTGCAGAAAACAAGAAAGCCCCAATCGTGGCGGCTCATCGGGTTCTATCTCAACCACATCGGGTTGTTTTTGGCTCTGTTGGGCGGCTTGCTTGGCAGTGCCGATATGCAACGGCTCACCATGACCGTTGCAGAAGGAATCGCTGAATGGCGAGCACAAGACGCGCTTGGAAACATGCACGAATTGCCGGTAGCCATCGAGTTAGATTCGTTTCAAATAGAGGAATATCCGCCCAAATTGGTAGTGATTGACAACAATACGGGAAAAATATTGCCCGAGAAACGTCCCGAATCGTATATGTTTGAAGGTGTAGGCAAAACCACGCAACTCAACGGAAACAGTATCGAAATAATCGACTACATGGAAGAAGCGGCAATTGTTCGCGATTCGCTGATTACAAACATCGTACCCATGCGAATGGACGGTGCTGCCACAGCACTGAAAGTGAGAATCACCAAGCCATCGCAGCAGGAAGTTATCGAAGGATGGGTGAGCAACGGCAGTTACTTGTTTCCTTACGAAGTGCTTTATATCGACGAAAACACCAGTTTGGCAATGCCCGTGCAAGAGGTAAAAAAATACACCTCGCAAGTAACCATCTTTACCGAAAACGGCCAGAGCAAACGAGCCAATATTGAAGTAAACAAACCTTTGTCGATAGACAATTGGGTTATTTATCAATACAGCTACGACGATAGCATGGGGCGTTATTCCAATACCAGTACGTTTGAACTCGTAAGCGACCCGTGGATAAAATTAGTTTATGTCGGTATCATTATGCTGTTGGCAGGTGCACTGTTTATGTTTATTGTAGGACCACGAAAAAAGAAAGAGCATTCTCGATAGACAGCAAAGGCAATATTGTTTATCATTTTTTTTGAACAAATAGAATTATGACTTGGGATTATTTTATATATTTCGCCCTCTCGGCGATAGTGCTTTGGGCAGCCGGTGCTGTTCTCTCTTTTACCAACAAAAGCAAACTGTTACCCACACTCCTAACGGTTGTTGGATTGGGCATTTTCTTCGCCTTCATTGTTGGCTTGTGGATGTCGTTGGAGCGACCGCCTTTGCGCACCATGGGCGAAACACGGTTGTGGTACTCCTTCTTTTTGCCCGTTGCCGGACTGATTACCTACCAACGATGGAGTTACAAATGGATTCTGTCGTTTAGTACCGTTTTATCCACCGTATTTATTATTGTAAACATTGCCAAACCCGATATTCACAACAAAGTACTAATGCCCGCGCTGCAAAGCCCGTGGTTTGCCCCACACGTTATCATCTACATGTTTTCGTATGCCATTTTGGGAGCGGTAACGTTGGTTGCGCTCTACTATTTGGTGCGAGAAAAAAAGATTTCGGACAAAGCGCGATTGATGCACATGAGCGACAATTTGGCATATGTAGGCACTGCTTTCATTACCATGGGGATGCTCATGGGAGCAATTTGGGCCAAAGAAGCTTGGGGGCACTACTGGAGTTGGGACCCGAAAGAAACGTGGGCGGCAGCCACTTGGATAGGTTATTTGGTATATATTCACTACCGACTGCGGAAAACTTCGAGCAACAAAATATCGATGGTGATGCTGATAGGAGCCTTCGTATTGCTACAAATATGCTGGTACGGAGTAAATTATCTACCATCGGCAAAGCAAAGTGTGCACACCTACTCCATGGGATAAGGCGAGAGTGTTTCGGACGGATATTTAAAGTTGATGATCCATCCTTCGATTGCAACATTATTTGTAAAAAAACAGCAATGATTTATCTGAAAAAATTCACACTAATGGATGAAGATGCTACTTATGCCGGTGGTTGGAGTAATATCGTGCTAAATCATACGCAAGATGAGCAATATCCGTTGGGATTGTTTCAGTTAAAACTGCGAGAAATTGTATTTGATAACATCACCATTTTTTATGGGGGTAACGGTTCCGGCAAAAGCACACTGCTCAATCTAATAACCGAAACACTCGATGTGCAACGCACCGCGAAATACAATCGCACCAAAATGTTCGATTTTTTTGTTCGACACAATAGTTTCGAGCTGAATGAAATCAGAAATATCACTTCGGGCAACTTAGACCTATCGGCAGTAGATTTTCCATCGATAAATACCAGAGCACGCTATCCGAACACAAAAAAGTTGCAACGCGTACCACCCAAAAGCAAATTTATAGCCTCGGACGATATTTTCAAACACATATTGAATATCAGAGAGATAAACAAGGAGATTCGCGAGCGAAAAACGGATGAAACCGATTATTACAACGAAGTAAAAAATGCCCGTTATAGCGACTATTTTGGAGGAGGCGTTCAGTTGGATATGAACGACAAAGAGGCTATTGATGCATTTCGAAAATTTGTGGACGGCCGCTCCAAGACACGACGAAAATTTGTAAAAAACAGAGCTGGAGAACTGCAACGTCAGTTCTCAAACGGAGAAAACGCCTTGATGTATTTCGACAAGCAAATTGAAGAAAATGCCCTCTACTTGTTGGACGAGCCCGAAAATAGCATGTCGCCCCAATTTCAACTTCAGCTAAAAGTCCTTATCGAAGATTCTGTACGATACAAAAACTGCCAGTTTGTGATTGCAACACATTCGCCATTTATCTTGGCTTTGCAGCATGCAAAAATTTATAATTTGGATGCCGAACCCGTACGGGTAGAAAAATGGTACAGGTTGGAAAACATGAAAATCTATTACGATTTTTTTAAACTCTTCAGTTACAATTTTGAAGAAGAGTAACGTAGAAATCTTCGTTTTTAGTTGGTCTTTTTTTGACTACTTTTTGGGAATAACCAGCTAATTTTTCAACAATTTCTCTACTATCGCTGCACTTTAACATAATAGGAAACGAATTCGCCTCATTTTTAACATATTCCACACATAAAAATAGCATTTTTTTTCATAGTTTTGTTTATCGTTCCGATTTGGAATTTATAGAAAAAATTCTTTTCGGGTTACATTTTAAGAATTACAATTATTACAACTTTCTGTTTGATGGAAATCAAGAAGAAATCTCTATTTCATGGCAAATCTCATGTAAAAAAACCGGAGATTGTAACTTATGTTACAAGTTAGGATTTTTTCTCCACCTATCTTTGCAATATAAATAATAATCGATAGTATAAATTTAAATAATCAGTTTATGGAAAAAATGTTTTGTTTTCAATGTCAAGAAACAGCCAAAAACGAAGGCTGTACAATCAAAGGTGTTTGCGGTAAAACTGCCGATGTGGCCAATTTGCAAGACCTGCTTCTATTCCTGTGTAAAGGTATTTCGCATTACACCGTCCGCCTACGCGAAATGGGAGTAGAAATCCCAACCATCAACAAGTTCATCACCGATAGTTTGTTTATGACCATTACCAATGCCAATTTCGACAAAAGCCGCTTCATCACACGCATTTTGACGGCTTACGAAATGCGAAACGCAGCCAAAGAACAACTAATTGCAAAAGGCGGCAATGTGGCAGATATTACTTTTGACGGTGCAACTTGGGTGGGCGAATCAGAAAGCGAAATGGCAGAAAAAGCTACTGCAGTAGGCGTGCTTCACACAGAAAATGAAGACGTACGTTCGCTAAGAGAGCTTACTATTTATGGTATCAAAGGTATGGCTGCTTATGCAGAACACGCTTTTAACCTGGGATACGAACAAAACGATATTTATGCGTTCATGCAACGCGCTTTGGTAGCAACAACCAATGACTCGCTTTCGGCAGATGAACTAACCGCTTTGGTTTTAGAAACCGGAAAATATGGCGTTGAGGTAATGGCTCTGCTCGACAAAGCAAACACAACGAGCTACGGCAATCCCGAAATTTCGAAAGTAAATATTGGCGTGCGCAACAACCCGGGAATCCTTATCTCCGGACACGATTTGAAAGACATGGAAGAGTTGCTTAAACAAACCGAAGGCACCGGAGTAGATGTTTACACGCACAGCGAAATGTTGCCGGCCAACTATTATCCGGCATTCAAAAAATACAGCCATTTCGTGGGCAACTATGGTAGTTCGTGGTGGCACCAAATAGAAGATTTCGAAACCTTCAACGGCGTTATTCTTTTCACAACAAACTGCATTGTTCCTCCACGCAAATCATCTACTTATAGCGACCGAGTTTACACAACCGGCGCATCCGGATTTACCGGTTTCAAACACATTGCAGATAGAAAAGACGGACAACCAAAAGATTTTTCCGAACTGATTGCTCACGCAAAAAAATGCGCTCCGCCCAAAGAGATCGAAACTGGAGAAATTGTGGGTGGATTTGCCCACAGCCAAGTTATTGCACTTGCCGATAAAGTAATTGAAGCGGTGAAATCGGGTGCAATTCGCAAATTTTTCGTGATGGGTGGTTGCGACGGACGCATGAACGACAGAAATTACTACACCGAATTTGCAGAAAAATTGCCAAAAGATACAGTAATACTCACTGCAGGATGTGCAAAATATCGTTACAACAAACTTCCTTTGGGCGATATCAACGGTATTCCTCGTGTATTAGACGCCGGACAGTGCAACGACAGCTACTCGCTTGTAAGAATAGCTTTGGCTCTGAAAGATGCTTTTGGATTGGACGATGTAAATGACTTGCCAATTGTTTACAACATTGCTTGGTACGAGCAAAAAGCAGTAATTGTGTTGTTGGCATTGTTGTCGCTGGGCGTGAAAAATATTCACCTCGGGCCAACACTTCCCGCGTTCCTTTCACCCAATGTGGTAAATGTTTTGGTTAACAATTTCGGAATTTCAGGAATCACCTCTGTGGATGAAGATTTGAAAGTAATGTTACAGTAAAACAATCTGTTATATAATCTAAAAGACTGTCCCCAATAAAAAAGGACAGTCTTTTTTTTGAATCTGTATGTTCCGGAAATGAAAAAACCTACCGTATATAAACAACAGTAGGTTTTATTTATTTGTGCGGCTGAAGGGACTCGAACCCCCACGGACTTCTCCACTAGATCCTAAGTCTAGCGCGGCTACCAATTACGCCACAGCCGCATAAGCTGTAAACTGAACCGCAAAGATAATACTATTTTTTTGAAATAAATGCGCTTGAGAACAAAAAATAGACTTTTTTTGAAAAAATTGTACCGGATTATTTCTACACCGATTATATTTAAACGGATAATTTGTGTAATAAGAAAAAAAAGTTTACCTTTGCACTCACTTTTTCGGGATGTAGCTCAGTCCGGTTTAGAGTACTCGTC
>CAZVWS010000004.1:0-32738 GCA_964631255.1 uncultured Dysgonomonadaceae bacterium
GCTTGAACCAAGGACTCCCTGATTATGAGTCAGGTGCTCTAACCAACTGAGCTATGGGACCTGCATAAATCGACATTTTTTGTGTAGTTCTGTCGAAAGCGGGTGCAATATTACTACTTTTTTGGGAAATCTCCAAAAAAAACAACCATAATGTGAAAAATAATCGAAAAAACGGGGGTTTCGCTACGGCTCTATCCAATCGCCATTGTCTTTGATTAATTGTATCAAACGGTGCACGGCTTCTTCTTGCGGAATATTTTTTTGCACCACCTCTTTTTTCTTGTACAGCGAAATTTTACCTCGCTCGGCTCCCACGTAACCATAATCGGCATCCGCCATTTCGCCAGGTCCGTTCACGATACAACCCATGATACCGATTTTGAGATGTTTGAGATGAGAAAAATGTTGCTTGATGAGCGACACGGTTGTTTGCAAATCAAAAAGAGTGCGTCCGCATCCCGGACAAGAAATAAATTCGGTTTTGGTGGTTCTCACCCTTGCTGCTTGCAAAATGCCCAAAGCATAGGCATCTATTTTGGAAGCATCTATCTCGCCTTTGTTACTCAACATTATCCCGTTTCCAAAACCATCTAAAAGCAACGTGCCAAAATCTATTCCGGCTTTTACCTGGATATCTTCGTCATTATTCTCGGTGTAACTCCGTTGAAGAATTACCGGAATTTGACAATCGTTGATAAGCAACCGATGAATAAATGCTCGCTGCTCTCCCACTCCGTTGGGATGATTGGTAGTAAGTATCAACACCATATTAGGCTCATTTTTCAGCCTATTTATCATAGGAGCATCGAGCTGCGGATAGGATAGTTTCAGAAATTTTATGGACGCGTTGCAGCGACTTGCTTCGTCCATATTGTCTGCCGTAAACAGAGGAAAACAATTTGCTTGTGGCTCCCACACGTCGAAATCAACAATATATTGGTTTTGTATGGGTAATTGGGCAGCAGTTTTTCGTCCCACATATATATAATCGGGCAAATAGTTGCTGTCCACTTGTATATCATCGGTTTGGCTTCTGTCTGAAATAACTATTGGCACCTGTTCGCCACCTATATTCGCCACGGCAAAAGTTGTTCTTCTGTCGGTAGAAAAGGGCGAAAACTGCTCGGATAATATACCATCAATCCGCTCGTGATTTTCTCGTTGGGCAATGTATTGAACTATTTTTTGCGCAACGGGAATTTCCAACTCGGGTTCTTCGCTCAACGACACACGAATGGTATCGCCAATGCCGTCGCTCAAAAGCGCTCCGATACCTACTGCCGATTTGATGCGTCCATCTTCACCGTTTCCGGCTTCGGTAACACCCAAATGTAGCGGGAAGTGCATATCTTCCTTATCCATTGTCGCCACCAACAGACGTACGGCTTTGGTCATGAGCAGCGTGTTGGAAGCCTTCATGGAGATAACGATTTGGGTGAAATTTTCTGCCACTGCAATGCGCAGATACTCCATGCACGACTCTACCATGCCCTCGGGCGTATCGCCATAGCGGCTCATGATGCGGTCGGAAAGTGAACCATGGTTTACCCCAATGCGGATGGCTGTGCCATGCTCTCGACAAATTTGGATGAACGAAACAAATTTGGTGCGAATTTTTTCTAATTCGGCACTATATTGGGCATCGGTAATCTCTTGGTTGGAGGTGTTTTGTTTATCGACAAAATTTCCCGGATTGATGCGCACTTTTTCCACTATTCGGGCTGCAGCTTCGGCGGCTCGCGGGTTAAAATGTATATCGGCTGAAAGCGGAGTTTGGTATCCTTTTTGTCGAAGTTCGAATTGGATATGTTGCAGGTTTTCGGCTTCGCGCACGCCTTGCGCCGTGAGCCTTACCAATTGCGCTCCGGCTTCTATAACTCGCCGGCATTGGGCAACAGACGATGCTGTGTCCAACGTATTGGTATTGGTCATGGTTTGTACCACGATAGGGAAATTACTACCCAACACGATATTACCGATTACTATATCTACGGTTGGACGGCGTTTATAATTGAAATAGTCCATTTTTTACTTTAAAAAAATTATTTCTTCAAAGGTAATACTTCTATCCAATATCCGTCGGGATCTACAATAAAATATAGCCCCATATCGGTATTTTCGTAGCAAACGCATCCCATTTCTTTGTGAAAAGCACGTGTTTGGACGTAATCGTTAGCAACACGGATGCAAAGGTGCTGCTCGTTATCTCCCATATTGTAGGCTCTTTCCCAATCTCTGAGCCATGTCAGCTCCAGAGAAAACCCGGTTTCACCATCGCCCAGATAGACCAAGATGAACGAGCCGTCGGCAGCTTCTTTTCGGCGCACCTCTTTCAGTCCCAACGCTTTGTCGTAAAACTCTAAACTTTTCTGTAAATCGAACACATTTATATTGTAGTGGTCGAATCTGCTTTTTATTTCCATATTATTGATAAATTTTCAGAGCCAAGAAGCAAGATGTAAGAGACGGAAAGACAAAAATTTTTGTCTGCATCGGCATATTGGCACATTTATATATATTTTAAAGTTCAAATGATTGTCCTTTTTCTTTCACTTCCAAATATTTGCAATTTTGCAGTTTGGCAAACGAACCGATAGCGTTTGCTTTGTCGTAGGCTTCGCCAAAGTGCATGGGCAATAGGTAATCGATAGAAAAACGTTTTATAAACTGCTCCGCACCCAGCATGTAATCGTTGCCCAAACGCGGATCGATAGGAAACATTGCCAAAAAAAGTTGGTCCACATTTTCGGCAAGCAATTCCAACTCGCAGAGGAAACAGGTTTCGTAGCCAGAGGCTTCGGGTTTGGGCACTTCTTCGTTCCAGTGCCAATTGTTGAGGTCGCCGGCATGAAATATTTTTTTCCCTTGTACTTCTATCAGAAAAGAGGCTCCCACATCGGTAGAACCAAATGCTGTAATTTGCAGATTTTGGTCTTTGTATTTCTCCAATTTATCCAGAAAAACAACTTCTTCGTTACTCATCTGTAAACTATCGGCTATCTCTTGGGAGAAGATATAACGGATATTACTTTTGGATACTTTCCAATCCAGAATTTGCGGATTAAAGTGGTCGGCGTGCGAATGGGTGCACAGCACGTATAAATCTTTGTTTTGGGTCAAAACATAATCTTCTACCCAAAATCGGTTATCGGCTCTTTTTTCATCTTTGTAGAAGTCGATAATCACCATAAAATCGGGGAACTCCAACAAATAACAACTGTGATATATATAGGTTACTTTCATTTCTAACTTGTTTATCTTAATAACAATTTCGCGACAAAAAGTTCAAATCTTTTCGTATAAAATTTGATAAAAACAAGTAAAACAGTATTTTTGTGGGATTAATTTCTATCGCTTTATTGAAAATATAGAATTTTGCACATTGCAATGCACACGAAACAATATTTTTTACGAAAATGAATACATCCAGACGAAATTTTTTGAAAACTGCCGCCTTAGCCACCGCAGGATTGGCAACCTCATCTATGGCGGACTCAAAAACACCATCCAACCTTTTTAGTGGTAAAACGGTGAAATCTAAAAAGGACGACAAAATAAAAGTGGGCTTCATCGGTACGGGATTTCGCTCGCAAGAGCATTTCAACAATATCTTGTCGTTTCCCGACACAGAAGTAACGGCTATATGCGACATTTCGGATTTCTCCATAAACATGACAAAGGAGACTTTCAAGAGAAGAGAGAAACCGATGCCAAAAATTTACCAAGGCGGCGATTTGGAATACGAAAAAATGTTGCGAAACGAAGCGTTTGACGTGGTCATTATTTCGAGTCCGTGGGAGTGGCACGTGCCTATGGCGGTTGCTTCTATGAATGCCGGCGTGCCATACGTGGGGCTGGAGGTATCGGCTGCCAACACCATGCAAGAGTGTTGGGATTTGGTTGACACATCGGAGAAAACAGGTGCAAACCTGATGATTTTGGAAAACGTGTGCTACCGTCGCGACGCGATGGCTGCCCTAAAAATGGTGCGAGAAGGCGTTTTCGGGGAGGTTATTCACTGTCGGTGCGGATACGAGCACGACTTGCGCAACGTGAAATTCAACGATGGCAAAAGTTACTCGCACGTGCCCGGCACAGAGCTAAAAATGGGCGAAGGTGCTATTGGCGAAGCCGTTTGGCGCACATTCCACTCCATAGAACGTAACGGCGATTTGTACCCGACACACGGCATAGGGCCGGTGGGTAATTGGTTAGATATCAACTATGGAAATCGTTTCCTATCGCTTTCGGCAATGGCAACCAAAAGTAGAGGTTTGCACAAATATATTGTAGATAACGGCGGTTCGAATCATCCATATAGCAATATCCAATTTAAACTGGGCGATATAGTTACTTCTATGATAAACACGGTACGCGGCGAAACCATTATCGTAACGCACGACACCAATTCACCCCGCCCCTATTCATTGGGATTCCGACTGCAAGGCACACAAGGATTGTGGTACAACGATGGCGATACCGTTCATATCGAGGGCAAAAGCAAAGCCCACCGATGGGACAAATCGTCCGATTGGTTCACACAATACGACCACCCGCTTTGGCAACAACATGGCGATGCGGCACAAAATGCCGGACATGGTGGCATGGACTATATCATGATGGTAGATTTCTTTAACGCCATTCGTCAGAACAAACCCGCGCCACTTGACTGTTACGATGCGGCAGCTTGGAGTGCCATTTCTGCCTTGTCGGAAGAATCCATCGCCGGAGGCGGAAAAGTGGTAAATTTCCCCGATTTTACTCGTGGCAAATGGATAAACAGGAAACCACATTTCGCGTTGCATAAATAAAGAATTTCGAGACATAAGCAGGTGATTATAGTCCGGAGACGGAAGTCCGAAGTAGCTCAACAAGTGGTAAACATTTCAGAAAGAAGTCTTGACTTCTGTCTCTTGGCTCTTGTCTCTTAAAATTATGAACGATATGAAAAAAACAAATGTGCTGCTTACAGGCGCCTCGGGAAGTGTGGGTTTTGAAGCGCTTAAGCAGTTGATAGCCCGCATCGACGATTTTAATATTACGGTTTTCGATTTGAAAAATCCGCGAGCGGAAAAACTTTTTGAGCCGTACAAAAATTCCATCCAAATAATTTATGGCGATATCACGAACCCTGCCGATACGATGGAAGCGTGCAAAAATCAGGATTACGTGATTCATCTGGCTGCACTGATTCCACCCAAAGCCGATGAGTTACCCGAATTGGCAAGAAAAATAAACACGGAAGGGACACGCCATTTGGTAAAAAATTTGGAAACATATTCCCCAAATGCTTTTTTGGCGTATAGTTCATCGGTTTCGGTGTATGGCGATAGGGTAAAAAATCCGCTCATTTATGTTACTGACCCGTTAAATCCTTCGCCCGGCGATTTTTATGCTACAACCAAAATTGCTTCGGAAGAAATTATCAGAAACTGCAACCTCGATTGGACAATTTTTCGTTTATCTGCCATTATGGGTGCCAACAATCACAAAATCAGTGCTCTCATGTTTCACATGCCGTTGGATACACCCATCGAAATTACCACTCCCGACGATACGGCTCGTGCTTTTGTGCATGCCGCACATAAAAAGGAGGAACTCAATAAGCGGATTTTCAACCTGGGAGGAGGAGAAAAAAACCGGATTATTTACCGCGATTTATTGGCTGAGAATTTCCGAATATTTGGTTTAGGTAAATTTAATCTTCCCGAAATGTCGTTTGCCAAGCAAAATTTTCATTGCGGATATTATGCCGATGGCGACGAACTGGAGAAAATTGTGCATTTTCGCAACGACACCATCCAAACTTATTTAGAGAAAGTAAGTGCCGGTGTACCTTCCATACAACGATTTGCCACTAAACTAATTGCCCCGATTGCAAAAAAAATTATCTTGCGACAATCGGAGCCGTGGCAAGCGTATAAAGCAAAAGACAGGGAAAAAATGATGCATTATTTTGGGGAAACTATCCACACAGAACAAAAATAGGAGGCAAGTTGATTGTTTCTTGGTTTTGTTTTATTTACTTTGTATTCTAAATTATCTCAATTTTAATCAATAAAAAAGTTATGAAGAAGTATTTAGCAGAAATGATTGGTACAATGGTACTGGTTTTAATGGGCTGTGGAGCAGCCGTATTTGCAGGTGCAGGACAACCTTTTGATCCCGTTGGCACATTGGGTGTAGCATTTGCATTTGGTCTTTCGGTGGTTGCCATGGCTTATGCTATTGGCAGTATTTCGGGCTGTCATATCAATCCGGCAATCACACTTGCTGTTTTGTTGAGTGGCAGAATGAGTGGTAAAGATGCCGGCATGTATATGGTATTTCAATTTATCGGAGCTCTTATCGGCTCTTCCATTTTGTGGTTTTTGGCAAAAGATTCGGGTTCTACAACCACATTAACCGGTGCAAACAACTTTGCCGACGGGCAAATGGGTGTTGCTTTTGTTGCCGAATTGGTATTCACCTTTATTTTTGTATTGGTAGTTTTGGGCGTTACCGCTAAAAACGGATTGAACAAATTTGCAGGCTTAGCTATTGGTTTGGCATTGGTATTGGTACACATTGTTTGTATTCCAATTACCGGCACATCGGTAAACCCCGCTCGTAGCTTCGGTCCCGCCATATTTGAAGGTGGTGCTGCACTTGCCAATTTGTGGTTGTTTATCGTAGCTCCGTTCATTGGTGCAGCCATAGCTGCCCTTGTTTGGAAAGGAATTACAGTAGAAAACGACTAAGAAACAAAGAGAAACAGTTCTCGAAGAGACTTTTCATAGAACAAAAAAAACGGACGGATAGTTGCAATCAACCATTCGCCCGTTTTTTATTGTTCAGTATTATCAGACTACATTACCAATTGTAGGCAACGCCAACGTTGGCATCAAATAATGCATGATCAGGCATTACCATCACATCCAAACCGGCAAGCAAATTCCATCGTTTGTGAGCAAAGAAACGCACCGATGCACCGGGAGCAGCAACAAAAACAGCGTCTCCGTTGACAGTGCCATAATCTGATGAAGAGAGCACAGGCGTTATCATCCCGATTAGCAAACGGGGAGTAAAAATAATTTTTTCGTTGCGGGTAGAAAATGAGTAAGAAGGACCAGCCATTATGTAACCAAGTGAAAGTGTACCGGAAGAATAAGAGGATGTGTTTATTCCCTGATAATCACTTGAAGTAGTGATATCTACCGGAAATGCATGAGCACCCCATTTTAGTGAACCACCCCACCCGCTTTGAGCAGCTATATTTAGCTCTGCCAAATTGAGATGAAAACCCAAACCCAGTGCAGTATCAAACGAAGCTCCCATATTCAAGGCAACATAGTTGTAACGTTTTTTAGTTGGCTTTGAAATAGTGGATTTAGAAGTTTTGTGTACTTCGTTTGCGTCATAAACCATGACGCTCCCGTCTGTCGTTTGGATAAAGATACGTTCATTGGAGCTGTTTTCTAAAATTTCTCCTCTGATAATCGAACCGTTTTTTAGATAAACGGCATCATCTGTTTGTTTTTTTTCTTGTGCAAAAACCACGTTAAAAGTAGCAAGGAATACCATTGCCAAAAGTAACATTTTTTTCATAATTTGTAGTATAAATTTCAGCGAGTGAACCCTTCTCACGGATGGTTATTAATAAAACGTAAGCGAGGGTTCAAAAAAAGAATAAGGCTACACACAAAAATGGTAACCCAATTATTCGTTTCGCTTTCCTATTCAACAAATCGCCACAAAAGTAGCCCTTTTTCCTGAAAAATAGGCTATAAAGTAGATATTTGTATCTTTTTTGTTTGGATATTGCACATTTTTTGTATTTTTGTGCAACAATTATTCATCAAAACGAAAATTAAAAATGAATCACAACTTATTGAAAGGAAAAAGAGGCATCATTTTTGGTGCGTTAAACGATATGTCGATCGCTTGGAAAGTAGCCGAGCGTGCCGTGGAAGAGGGTGCAATAATTACACTATCCAACACACCGGTTGCTGTTCGTATGGGCGATACTGCCAAACTTGGCGAAAAACTCAATGCCGAAATTTTGCCTGCCGATGCTACCAACGTGGAAGATTTGGAGATGGTTTTTACCAAATCGATGGAAATTTTGGGTGGAAAAATTGATTTCGTCCTGCACTCCATCGGCATGTCGCCCAACGTTAGAAAAAAACGTACTTACGATGATTTGGACTACGATATGTTGTCGAAAACACTCGATATTTCAGCTATCTCGTTTCATAAAATATTGCAAGTTGCCCGCAAATTGGATGCCATTGAACAAGGCGGTTCTATGCTGGCACTCACATATATAGCTGCACAACGTGTTTTTTACGGATACAACGATATGGCAGATGCCAAAGCGCTGCTCGAATCCATTACACGCAGTTTCGGCTATATTTATGGTCGCGAAAAAGGAGTGCGTGTAAATACCATTTCGCAATCGCCCACCATGACCACAGCCGGAAGCGGCGTGAAAGGAATGGAGGACTTGATGGATTTTGCAGAGCGCATGTCGCCAATTGGTAATGCCAGTGCCGACGAATGTGCCGATTACTGTATCGTGATGTTTTCTGACCTCACCCGAAAAGTTACCATGCAAAATCTGTACAACGATGGCGGGTTCTCCAGCATGGGCATGAGCTTGCGCGCCATGAAGCAGTACAGCAACGGATTGGAAGAATATAAAGACGATAACGGAAAAGTAGTTTACGGATAAATTCCTTCCTCCTCCCCGGTAAAAAAAATTTGAATTAGTAAAAAAAATACTTTTTATAATTTTTCTTTTTTAAAAAATAGCTTCAGTTTTAGGATTGAAGTTATTTTTTTATATATATTTGCACCAATATGATAATCAAACTATACAACGAAAATCCAAATCCACGCGAAATAGAACGCATTGTATCGGTATTGCGCGACGGTGGAATTGTAATTTACCCCACCGACACGCTCTATGGCATTGGCTGCGATGCACTTAACGTACGAGCAGTAGAAAAAATATGCCAACTGAAAGGAATCAATCCCCAGAAAAACAATTTATCCATCATCTGCAACGATTTGAGCGTGATAAGCGAATATGCCAAAGTGGATACACCCACCTTCAAGCTAATGAAGAGAAATTTGCCCGGGCCATTTACTTTCATATTACCAACAACATCCTCTTTACCAAAGATATATAAAAACAAAAAAACGGTTGGCATTCGTATGCCCGATAACAATATTATCCGTGCCATTGCTGCATCGCTCGGGAGTCCGGTGTTGAATACATCTGTAAAAGATAACGAAAACGATGAGCCGGAATATACGACCAATCCGGAACTGATTGATGAGAAATGGGGTGATTTGGTAAATTTGGTGATTGACGGCGGGCATGGCGGTACAGAACCATCTACCGTGGTTGATTGCACAGGAGACGAACCTGAAATCATCAGACAAGGAAAAGGTTTGTTGGTTATGTAATCATTTTATTCTCAAAATATAATTTGCACATCTACATGAAAAAAATTGTTTCATTCTCTATACTTCTATCATTGGTTTTGGTGCTCTTTTCTTGTAAGAAAAATCCCCTTGCGGAAGATATTTCAAGCAACGAATACGTGAACAAATGGATTTACGACGAAATGAGTATCTGGTATTTGTGGAACGACAAACTGCCATCGCAGCTCACATACACGGCTTCGCCCGATGTTTTTTTCGACAAACTCCTCTACAAATACGATGCACAAAGCAATCCGGATGGCGACCGTTTTTCGTGGATTCAGAATAATTACCAAGAGCTACTTAACTCGTTAACAGGTGTTTCGGCAGGAGATATCGGGTTTGAATATCGGGCTTACTATATCGTGAGCGGGCAACCGGAAGTGGAGTTCCGGGTTGTTTATGCCAAAAGAGGAAGCGACGCCGAGGCGAAAGGCATAAAACGCGGACAAAAAATACGAGCAGTGGACGGAACTGTCATCAACGAGAATAATTATAGAACCATTTTGTCGGGATCAGGTAGCAAAACATTGTCGCGTGTACACCACGTTTTGAATCCGGAATCGGGAGAATATTCGCTGCAGCCTATGGAAGATGTAACGGTGCAAATTATGACCCAATTTGCCGAAAATCCGATTTTATTAGATAGCGTGTATCCAATTGATAACAAAAGGATTGGTTATCTGGTTTACAATTTTTTTGCCAGAGACAAAGGGGATAATTCTTCCGAATATGACCTGCAATTGATGCAAACATTGCATCGACTGAAAGAACAAGAAATTACCGAATTGGTACTGGATTTGCGCTACAATAGTGGCGGATTGGTCTCTTCAGCCGTTGCCCTGGGAAGCGCTTTGGTAAAAAATAATTCCACGCAAAATGTAATGATGGAAGCAAAATACAACGCCTTAATAGAGAACAGATTGAGAATTCAGTATGGCGACGATTATTTCAAAACCTATTTTCAAAACTCGATAATGCAAGGCGACAACCAAATAGCACTCATACCGATGTTGAATTTATCAACATTGTATGTTTTGACGGGGAAGAATACAGCATCGGCAAGTGAATTGCTAATCAATAGTTTATCGCCCTATATGGACAATATTATTCTGATTGGCGATAAAACGTATGGCAAAAATGTGGGTTCTATTTCCATTTACAAAGAAAACGACCCGAATAACAAATGGGGCATGCAACCAATAGTTGTGAAGTTTTACAACAGCTTGGGCAATTCCGATTTTTCTGCCGGATTTTCGCCACAAGCGGAAAATGCCATTCACGAATTTGATTATCCGTTGGTAGAGCTGGGCAACCTGCAAGAGCCTCTTTTAAACCAGGCGATGCAATTGATAACCAACAACAAAGAGTTTTCAAGAAATCGACTACAACCGTTAGAACGAACCAAAGCCGCGGAAAGTACAAAGATGCCGGGTCGCTACGAAATGTACGACGATATCCGACTGGAAACCATCCGAAAAGTTATCAGAAACAGATAGTTTTAATAACCAATCGAGAATTTTTGTGGAATTTCATCCATAATCGCAAACAACTCCTCCATCGTATTTGCCCGCAACATCGCTATGCGAGTGAATTTAAAATCGGGGATGCCTTTAAAAACGGGCGTTGCCGCCAAATGGCGACGGATGTGCAAAATGCCGCGCCGCTCATCCAATCGTGCCACACTTTGACGCACTTGTTGCTTGAGCACATCCAAATACCAAACGAAAGATTCGCGCGGCAGCGACACTCCGGTTTGCAGAAAATGCTTCACTTCGCGAAAAATCCACGGACGACCGAAACTTGCCCTGCCAATCATCACGGCATCCACGCCGGTTTCCTCGAACCGTTTTTTACACGTTTCAGCCGAATCGATGTCGCCATTGCCGATAATGGGAATGTGCATTCGCGGGTTGTTTTTCACTTCGCCAATCAGCGTCCAATCGGCTTCGCCGGTGTACATTTGGGCGCGTGTGCGACCGTGAATGGTGAGGGCTGCAATGCCGCAATCTTGCAGTTGCTCGGCAAGCGGAACAATGATTTTGGAATCGTTGTCCCAGCCCAATCGGGTTTTTACGGTTACCGGTTTGCGAACGGCTTTCACTACTTTTTCGGTAATTTCGAGCATTAGTTCGGGCGTTTTCAACATGCCGGAACCGGCACCTTTTCCCGCCACCCGTTTCACGGGGCAACCGAAGTTGATGTCGATGAAATCGGGGTTGGCTCCCTCGCAAATTTTGGCGGCTTCCACCATCGCATCGGGCTCACGACCATAGATTTGTATCGCTACGGGACGCTCTTCTTCGCTGATGGCTAACTTTTCTTTGGTTTTTTTTACATCGCGAATGAGCGCATCGCTCGACACAAATTCGGTGTAAACCATATCTGCTCCAAATTGCTTGCACAGCAATCGGAAACCAATATCGGTAACGTCTTCCATGGGAGCGAGAAAGACGGGGTGTTGCGGAAATTCTATGTTGGCTATTTTCATTTAACGGACTCTTGTCATTCTGAATTTCGATTTATCGAATGAAGAATCTATAAGATTCCTCGTCGCTTCGCTCTGTCGGAATGACAACTACTTCAATTTATTTCTCCATTCTTCTTCGCTAAACCCCACCAACACGAAATCATCGGCAACCACAATCGGGCGTTTTACCAACATGCCGTTGGCAGCCAATAATTTTATCAACTCGTCGCGTGATGCGGTTTTTACCACCTCTTTCAGGTTATTTTCCTTGTACACCTGTCCCGATGTGTTGAAAAATTTCTGAACAGGCAGTCCGCTTTTGTCAATCCACCCGGATAGTTCTGTTGCGGTGGGATTTTCCTCTACAATGTGGCGTGATGTTATCTCCACATTATTTTCTTTAAGCCATTTGGCGGCTTTGCGGCAAGTACCGCATTTGGGATATTGAATAAATAGTATCATTGTTTTTGTTTTTAGTTTCACGCAAAGAGCGCGAAGTAATGCGCTAAGTACGCGAATATTTTCTGTATTTAGCGTGAAATGCTAATATTATTTAGTCTCAACGGAGCAACTTTTGAAATAGGGTTTGCATCGCGAATGGATAGCGAATGAAAATCTTTTCCCGTATCCAATTTCATGGGCAACAGCTTTTGCGTGTATACCGTCCATTGTTCCAACGGGGTTATTTTGTATGAAAACTCTTTTTCGTAGCCGTTGTACAATTTGATGACCAACTGGTTCTGCCCTTTTTTTAACGGCAACAAAATAATCTCTTTCTGCGCTTTTATTCGTTGGGGCGAGAAATGTGCCGAAATATAGTTTCCGTTGAGTACAACGTAAATGGCATTGCCATATTCCACTTCAATGGCGATGGTTTGTGCCTTCCGCGACTCTATTTCTTGCAGAAAAACGGTGCTTTGTCTCGGTACCACTTTTTGGGAATAGGATTCACCAAATTTGAAGTCTTCCACCCATTTCCATCGCGAATTTTCGCCGTGAACATCCACTGATGCCTCCCCTTCTTCTTCCACATTGCCGAAGACTCCACGCCCTGGTTTTCTATACAACTTGCCCCAAGTTACCGAGTTTTTGGGTAATTTCAGGGTTTTTTGCACAGATGAATTTAGCACAACGGTTTGTTTGCTGCCGTCTAAGTCGATTTCTATTTCTCGTCCTTTTTCGTTGTCGGAAAACAGAATTTCGGGCGTTACTTGTCGTTTTCCGGAGCGAAAAGCCCAATCATAACCGTTTAAACTTTTGTAACCGCCGTAATAATTGAGACTGGAATGTCCGAAAACGGGTGTTGCGTTTTGGGGAGAAAAGGAAGAGTTTTGGCTTAGAATATTTTCGGGTTTCACTTCCATTCCGGTTACTTTGTTCACCGAAAAGGGCGAATTATCAACTTCGTTGTCTAAAGCGGTCATATCGATTTTGAGTGGTTGCGAAGTCAATATATTTTTCAACCGAATTTCTTCTCCCGATGGTGCAAAAAAATAAATTGCCCCGTTTTTTGTTGTTACATTGAAACCATGAAACGGATGGTTGAACGGATTGGCCTTTGTGCCATAAATGGCTTCGGAATTGGCTTTCACCCATTTCCCCATTTGCAGCAACACATCTCGCTCAAATTCCACCACCGAGCCATCGCCTCGCGGACCGATATTGAGCAGAAAATTTCCACCACGACTGATAACTTTTACCAGACTGGCAATTTTTTCATCCACTTTTTCTTGTACGCTACCGCGTTTTTGCCACGACCGATAGCTCCACGTTTCATCGAACATGGACGCAGCCGTTTGCCACGGAATATTCATTTTATAATCGGGATATTCGTTGTCTGCCATCACCGCAAAATCCACATAATCGTTGCCCAGCCGTCCGCTAATCATGCACTGCGGTTGCAGACGATTGACCAATTCGTACAAACCTTTGCTCTGCTCGGGCGTGAGCGAACCCATATCAAACCAAATCTCGGAAATATCGCCGTAATTGGTCATGATTTCTTCCACCTGTTTCAGGTTGAAGGCGTAATGTTCGGGCGTGAGCGGATCGGCATTGTGGCTGGAGATGGGATAGGCATGCGGAAAATTCCAATCGATAAGCGAGTAGTAAACCGAGAACTCGATTCCGCCACGGCGACAAGCATCCGCCAACTCTTTCATCAAATCGCGACCATAAGGCGTGGCATCCACAATATTGAAATCGGTATATTGCGAATGGTACATACAAAAGCCGTCGTGGTGCTTCGATGTGAAGACAATGGAGCGCATTCCGGCATCTTTGGCCAACTGCACAATTTCGTCGGCATTCCATTTAGTAGGATTAAATTGGCTAGCGGTGTTGGCATACCAATCGCTGAAAATTCCGGCAAACGACTGAATTTGTTCGCTATAACCACGTTCCACTGGCTTGCCGTCGTACACGCCACCATAAACCGAATACAATCCGAAATGGATGAACATGGAAAACTTCTGGTCGAGCCATTGCTGCGAAGGTTTTTGCTGGGCGGTTGCCAACATACCACAAAGCAAAAAAAAGATTACAATCTTGTATTTCATCTGTTTATATTTTTATTTTTTACATTATGGTCAGATGGAACTCGCAATAATCATGTCCCTGTGTGTAACCGATTTACATGCTCGTTTCATACAATTATGCATTGAGTAAATAACAAGAACACTTGGCATAAGATGTGTTTTATACGCCAAGTGTTTCTTATAAATAATTTATGTTTTGAAGATTACTGACCTTTGTTCAACAATTCCAAGCGTTTTCTTAATTCCGGAAACTGGCTTCGCGGAATGAGCGACACGCAAATACGCATGGCTTCGGAACGGGTACTACCTGTGGTTTGGAGCGTGATAGCGCAAATACCGTATTGAAGCATTCGTTTGAGCAACTGACCGCTGTTCAAATCTTTGTACCCAACCGTGAAATAAAATCCATCGGCAATATCTTCGTCTCCATCTTTATCGTAAACGATGTGGAATCCGTTGTCGAGAAACATTTTTTTCATTTCTTCGGCTTTTCTTCCATATTCCATTACGCCTTCGCGGAAATTGTAATCGCCATCGTTGGTTGCTTTAAGCATTGCAGCCAATCCCCATTGTGCTGAGTGCGTTACACCGGCAGATATGGCGTAGAGTGCCGCCGAAATCATGGCATCGCCAAATCGTGTTCGTGCAAACGATTCGTGCAAATCGGGATATTCTCGTTCAAATAGTTTGTCGGACATTACCAACACGCCAACGCGCTGTCCGGCATAACTAAACACCTTGGAACTTGCCAATGTAAGGATGAAATTATCGGTATATTGTGCCACAGTTGGCTGATAGGGAGGCACGCCCGGTTTGGAATAATCTTGGCGGAAATCCATTCCAAAATATGCCAAATCTTCAATTACAATGACATCGTATTTATTTGCCATCTCACCAATCGTGCGCAACTCTTCTTCAGTCAGGCATTGCCAAGTGGGATTGTTGGGATTGGAATAGAGAATTGTGCAAAAATCGCCCGTGCTCAAGTAGCTTTCGAGTTTATCTCTTAGCTTTTCTCCACGAAATTCGTACAAATCGAAACTCTCGAAAGGCTGACGCAAAATGCGACATTGCAACTTGTTGAGACCGAAACCCGGGTCGATAAAAAGTGTTCCTTTTGCACGATTTTTGTGCGTACGATTGGCTACCAAGAAAGAGGCAAAAAGCCCTTCCATCGAACCTACGGTTGAAACACAACTTCGCGGCAAAACATCTACATCGAGAAATAGTTTGACGAAACGAGATGCTTCGTATTTTAGTTCGGGTAGTCCATCCAAATTGGGATAAACGGACGCCACGCCTTCGTGCAATTTTTTTATTTCTGTTTCGATACCAATTTCAGGAGCGGACAATCCGGGAACACCCATTTCCAAACGTACAAACGGGGTATTGATCTCTTTTTCGAGACGATTGGCAATGGCTACTGTGTCGCGAATGGACGCTGTGCCCAAATCGGCGATATGCAAATCGTCGATATGTTTTTTAATAATGCTTTCGGATATTGGAAAACTCATTATATTATTATTTTTAGTTATTATCTTTCTGTTAATATTGAATTTATATTTTCACTATCACATCTACTGCCGATAGTCGATTGCCTCTACCCATCAATGGATTGATATCCATCTCTTCTATTTGCGGAGCAATGGATAAAAGTCCCGAAATTTTGCACAACGTATCGGCAATCACGTTTTCGTCCACTCCTTGTTTTCCGCGTACACCGCGAATAATTGGGTATGATTTGAGCGAAAGTATCATTGTCAGCGCTTCGGCATGACTTATTGGTGCTAAATTGCTTTGGATATCTTTCATTACTTCTACAAAAATACCTCCCAAACCGCAAGTGATTAGATGACCGAAATCTCCCTCTTTCTTCACACCAATCAGAATTTCAACACCACTTTCCATTTGTGAAATTTGTACTCCTTGCGCTCCGTCAATGCGCATGAGCATAGCAAAATTCTCTTTAACATCTTCTTCCGAAGTTACGTTGAGAACTACACCACCGGCTTCTGATTTGTGTGCCAAGCCAACTACTTTCATCACTACAGGGAAACCAATTTCGCGTGCGGCTTCTATTGCTTCCGATTCACTATTGACCAATCGCTCTTGCGGACGAGTTATGCCAACCAAATCGAGCAAACGTAGGGCAAGCGATGTATCTAACATTCCGCTTTTTCCATCCAGAAGTTCGCGTATTTCATTTGCAGCGGGCAACTCTTCGTGCTCATCTTTTTCTGGCAATTGGGTATGATATACTCTTGCCAAAGCACGGGCAAATGCTACTTCATCATCAAAGAATACGCCACCGTTATCTACAAACTCTTGCATTTCTATTTTGCAATTGATTACGGACGGCATAATGGCATATACCGGTTTTTTACATTTTTTTTGTTGTTCGCGAATCACTGCGTAGGCTTCGTGGTTGGGAAATAAACCGGGACTTCCAAATATAACGGCAATACCGTCAATCATGTCCAAATCTTTTTCGCAAGTTTCAATGGATTTTTGCAATTGTGAAGCTGTACCTGTTGCCAAAATATCGATTGGATTTGCTACCGATGACCCGTCGAAAAGCTCCGACAAAAGTCCGCTCGTTTTATCTTCCGGAAGCGGAGGAACCGACAATCCGCCGTTTGCCAAGGCATCGGTAAGCATCACAGCCGGTCCGCCGGCATGTGTGATGATGGCGATGTTTTTCCCTTTTAATGGAGGATGTTGCAATACCGCGCCCACGGTGGACAACTCTTCGCGGCTGTAACAGCGCACTACTCCCGACTTACGGAATAGCGCATCTACTGCCGTGTCCGAATTGAGCATGGCTCCGGTGTGCGATGCTGCTGCACGACCGCCATCGTCTGATGTGCCTGATTTAATTGCAGCAATTTTGCATCCTTTTTCGCTTAGCGAGCGAGCATATTTTTGAAATAATTGTGGTTTACCGATACTTTCCAAATAGAGTAAAAGTGTTTTGGATGATGTTTCGGGATTAAAATTTTCATCTATATGTGCCAACACTTCTTCAACTCCTGTTTGTGCTGCATTCCCGACCGAATATACCGAGCTAAATGGTAAGCCTTTGCTTATGGCAGACTCCATAATAAAAACCGCTGTAGCGCCCGAACCTGAAATCAATTCGCATCCGCCTGCCACCAAATTGGGAATGGGTGTAGTGAATACAGATTGATGATTGGTATTCATCACGCCGATGCAGTTTGGTCCGATAAGGGTTGCTCCGGCTTCGGTAGCAATGGCTGCCATTTTCGATTCCATCGCTTTGCCTTCTGCTCCCATTTCAGAAAATCCGGCCGAAAGTACGATAATTCCTTTTGTACCTTTTTCGTTTACAAGCGTTTGTATGGTATCCAAACAAAAACGTGCCGGAATGGCAAGGATGGCTAAATCGGTTTGGGGAAGACTTTTGGCATCGGGCAGGCAATCGATGCCTTGCAATTGTGTTGCTTTTGGATTGACTGCATATAGTTTGCCTTTGAAATTTCCGTTCAGAATATTTTCAAGAACTTTTCCACCGGGTTTTGTTGTGTCGGCAGAGGCTCCAATAACTGCTATGGAGCGAGGATTTGTTAATTGTGGCGTTATCATTTTTACACTGGTTTTATGTTTTCGGATTCTATTTGAGTTTGCTTCCATTAATATGGCAAAAAATCGATTTTCGGTATATTTATAAAATAAATACCGATACAGAAAAGCCATGAAAAGCGTGGTTTTAACTAAAATATAGCTGATTGCAAAGATAAACAATATATTTGAATGTGTGAGTCTGTTATTTGTTCAATTTTATTTTTTCAATCTATATATTCAACAACATTTTGAGCAAAGTTGGCGTCGTTGTAGTGAAATGTGTGGACAAAAAAAGTCGGAAGAAAATTCTCCCGACTTCAATATAAATGTTTTTTGTTTGAACTAAAATTATTCGATAATAGTTACCCAGCCGTGTGTATCCGGCTCATCACCATATTGTATACCGCGCAGTTTTTTGTAAAGCATTTCAGAAATAGGACCTGCTTTTCCGTCTTTGCTGAACACGTATGATTTGTTCAAATCGAGGTCGTCGATTCGTTCTATCGGGCTAATTACGGCTGCAGTACCGCAAGCACCGGCTTCTTCAAATGTTTCCAATTCGGTAAATGGAACGGGGCGTCTTTCTACTTTCAGACCCAAATCTTCAGCCAATTGCATCAAACTTTTGTTGGTGATAGATGGCAAAATGGAACTGGATTTTGGTGTAATATAAGTGTTGTTTTTGATTCCGAAGAAGTTGGCTGCACCGCATTCGTCGATATATTTTTTCTCTTTGGCATCAAGATAGAAAACAGCCGAATATCCCATTTCGTGTGCTTTTTGTCCGGCAACCAAACTTGCAGCATAGTTACCACCCACTTTGTAAGTTCCTGTTCCTAATGGAGCAGCGCGATCATACTCACGCATAAGCACAAAAGGAGTAGTTTTGAATCCACCTTTGAAGTATGGACCTACCGGTGTAACGAAGATGAGGAACATATATTCGTCGGCGGGTTTCACACCTACCAATGCGCCTGTTCCGATGAGTAGCGGACGGATATAAAGCGATGCTCCACTTTCGTAAGACGGTACAAAACGTTCGTTTTTCTTGATGGCGAGTTTCACCATCTCTTCAAATTTTTCAACAGGCAACTCTGCCATCATAATTCCTCTACAAGACGATTGCAAGCGCAATGCATTTTCACGCATACGGAATACGCGGATTTTACCATCTTTTCCACGAAAAGCTTTCAATCCCTCAAACGCTTCTTGACCATAATGCAAGCAAGTAGCAGCCATGTGGATGTTTATAAACTCGGAGGATTCTAATTGTGGTTCACTCCATTTGCCGTCTTTAAAATAAGAACGGACATTGTAATCTGTTTTAATGTAGCCGAAAGATAAGTCGGCCCAATTGATTGATAAGTCCATAATAGATATGATTTATAAATTTGAATTAAATAATTTTCGTCTTTATAATTCTTGGTTTTTTACTAAGAAAACAACGCCCCAATCCGGTTAAATATTGTTTCGAAAAAAATTTACAACAACTTCCGAACAGAGCTATTTTGTAGAAACAAGAAAATCCTTATTTCTCGAAATGAAGAAACCAAAAAACAGCCATTCCCTCCGCTTTTTTTACTGCAAACTAAGGGAAACAACAAGTTTTGAAAGGATTAGTAACAGATATAAAATCTGCGTTTGTTTCTTTTGATGCAAATATAGTGGTTTATTCTCAATTTATACTGTTTTTACAACAATATTTCGTAATTTCGTGTCGCGAAACAAAAAAAATGATCGACCAAATAACAATTGCACGTATTCAGGATGCCGCACAGATTGTGGATGTGGTTTCCGATTTTGTTACCCTCAGAAAAAGAGGAGTTAACTACGTGGGTTTGTGTCCATTTCACGACGACCGAACGCCATCTTTCTACGTTTCGCCTGCCAAAAATATTTGCAAATGCTTTGCTTGTAACGAAGGTGGCACCCCCATCCATTTCATCATGAAGCATGAGCAACTTTCGTATTACGAAGCTTTAAAATTTCTTGCTAAAAAATACCATATCGAAGTAGTTGAAAAAGAGCTTACCAACGAAGAAAAACAAGCGCAAAGCGACAGAGAAAGTATGTTTATTCTCAACGAATTTGCTCGCGACTATTTTGTAAAAACGCTGCACGAACACCCCGAAGGCAAAGCAATCGGTTTGAGTTATTTCAGGGAAAGAGGCATAAGAGACGATATAATCAAAAAATTTCAACTGGGATATAGCCTCGAACAGCGCGATGCCTTATCGGCAGAAGCACAAAAAAGTGGATATAACCGAAACTATTTAATAAAAACCGGTTTGTCTTTTGGCGACGACGAGAGCCGTCCCCTAACGGACAGATTTAGAGGCAGGGTAATTTTTCCGGTGCACACCATTTCCGGCAAAGTGGTTGCTTTTGGCGGTCGTATCCTGAAAAAAGTGGAAAACACCGGCAAATATGTAAACTCGCCCGAAAGCGAAATCTACTCCAAAAGTAATGAGCTTTATGGCATTTATTTTGCCAAAAATGCCATCATGAAACAAGACAGGTGTTTTTTGGTGGAAGGATATACCGATGTTATCTCTATGCACCAAGCAGGTATCGAGAATGTGGTAGCATCGTCGGGTACGGCTCTCACCACCGGACAAATACGTATGATTCACCGTTTTTCGGAAAACATAACGGTGCTGTACGATGGCGATGCAGCCGGCATCAAGGCGGCATTGCGCGGTATCGACCTACTTCTGGAAGATGGCATGAACGTGAAAGTGGTGCTTCTGCCCGATGGCGAAGACCCCGACTCGTTTGCCCGCAAGCAGAATGCCGAAAATTTCAATCAATACATTGCCCTTCATGAGCAAGATTTTATCCGTTTTAAAACACAACTTCTGCTGCATGAATCGGGAGACGACCCCATCAAACGAGCCGAGCTGATAACCAATATCGTTCAAAGTATTGCGCTCATTCCCAATACAATCATTCGTCAGGTTTATATTCAAGATTGCGCCCAATTGCTGCAAGTAAGCGAAAAAATGCTCATCTCAGAAATAAACAAAAGGAGAATGCGCAACTACGAACAAAAGAAAGGCAAAGACAACCAACAAACGGAATCTGTTTCGGACGAAGCACCACCCAAATCTTTGCAAAACGTAGTCGCAAAAAGCATTAAAAAAAACCCGTATGAACCTTACGAACAAGAAATTATCCGCTACGTTGTGCGATACGGTAACACGCCGCTTTACCGAAAATATGAGAAAAGAAAACGGGTCGAAAACGGTATGTCTATCGAAGAAGACGTGCTCACGGAAATAGGTCCGGGCGTAACGGAGTTTGTGAATTACGATTTGAATCGCGACAATATCCAATTTACCAATCCCATTTACAAAACACTTTTTGAGGAAGCGATGCAATTTTTGGATGATGAGAAATTCGATTCGAACCACTATTTCCTTTCACATCCCGACACCGACGTTAGCAAATTGGCAACGGAACTGATAAGCGACCGATATCACTTGAGCAAAATTCACGCCAAACAATTGGGTGAAGAGGTGGACGATAAAGACTCACGTTTGCGTGAAGAAAATCTGCTCCACATGCGCGTGCCACGTGCTACTACCGAGCTAAAAAACGCATACGTGATGCAGAAAATAAAGCGAATAAAGGACGAAATAAAACAAGCCGATGCCGAAAAAGCTTTAGATTTGATGCTACAACTCATGCAACTGCAAGAGATAAAGAAAATATTGGCAAAAGAATTGGGCGAACGCATAGTTTTGAAATTCTGATTTTTTTGGCTAAACGCCCATAGACCTCATGAAGGAAGACACAAGTAAACAAAAAACTGAGGTATTTTTCGACAATTAAGTTCCTAAAAACTATTAAATTATAAATTCTAAGATATACCTCGAAAAAAATCACTAACTTGCATTCCGAAATAAAATCATAGCAAAAGAAAATGACAAGAGAAATAATTAAAACAGTTACAGGAACACCACAAATTGATGGTGCTGGCGTACATTTGGTACGAGTTTTCGGGTATCGAGACGTGAAAGATTTCGACCCATTTTTGATGTTAGACGCATTCGACTCAACCAATCCCGAAGATTATATAAAAGGATTTCCATGGCATCCGCATCGTGGAATTGAAACCGTAACGTATCTCATTAGCGGACAAATGGATCACATGGACAGTTTGGGCAACAAAGGCACGATAAAAGCCGGCGGATGCCAATGGATGACTGCCGGAAGTGGCATTTTGCACCAAGAGATGCCAATCGCCTCCGAGCGAATGTTGGGAGCGCAACTTTGGGTAAATCTATCGGCAAAAAACAAAATGGCAGAGCCAAAATACCGAGATATTACGGCTGAAATGGTGCCCGTGATAAAGAATGAAAGTGGCGAAATTCGTGTGCTTTCGGGTTCATACGAGGGCGTGAAAGGAGCTATGCAACCCGATTACGTGCAAGTGCAATATCTGGACGTGATGGTTTATGCCAACCAAACAATGACTATTTCTACCAACAAGAGCGAAAATCTGTTTGTGTACGTAATTGACGGAAACGGCACTACCGGAGAGAAAAATTCTCCCATCCAATCGCATAGTGCGGTTTTGTTTGACAAAGGTGAGCAATTGATTTTCCGTGCAGGAAACGACGGACTGCGACTATTTTTGCTGTCGGGCGAATCACTGAACGAACCCATTTCCTGGGGCGGACCCATCGTGATGAACACCCGCGAAGAACTGAATTTCGCTTTTGAAGAGTTGGATAAAGGAACATTTATCAAGCACAAATAAAATTCTGAAATTCAAGATATTTCAACTTTATTAAATTGTAAAAATGTATCAATATCAGCAGATTTTTGATACATTTTTACTTATTATTAATTTTTTTACCAAACATCGCCATCCAAAACTTAAAGACACAAGATGAATAATCTTGTTTTTTTGTGTAAATTTGCACATTATACATCACACAAACACAATATACGAATGTATTTAGAAACTCAAGATGTCGTAAAACAATACGCCAATCATCTCGCAATAAATAAAGTAAGCATACAAGTACCACGTGGCACAGTTTTTGGACTACTGGGACCAAACGGTGCAGGAAAAACTACGCTTATCCGCATCATCACTCGCATTACTGCACCCGATAGCGGGCAAGTACTCATAGAGGGACGACCATCGCGCAAAGAAGATGTGTATAAAATTGGTTATCTGCCCGAAGAGCGTGGTCTGTACAAGAAAATGAAAGTAGGCGAACAAGCCATGTATCTTGCCCGACTACGCGGTTTGTCGAAACAGGAGGCACACAACGAACTAATGAAATGGTTTCAACGATTCGATATCATGAATTGGTACAATCGTCGGGTAGAAGAGTTATCGAAAGGAATGCAACAAAAAGTACAATTTATCTCTACCGTTATTCACAACCCCGATTTGCTGATTTTTGACGAACCATTCAGCGGTTTTGACCCGGTAAATGCCGAAATGATTAAAAATGAGATGCTAAGGCTAAAGAGCGAAGGCAAAACCATTATTTTATCTACGCACAACATGGAATCGGTTGAGGCGCTGTGCGATAATATCGCGCTCATCAACAAATCGCAAGTGGTATTGCAAGGCAAAGTGTTCGATATCAGAAAAGAGCATCGTTCCGATATATTCCGATTCCGCATTCGAGGGGAATTCACAGCTTGGGATAACACAGATTTCGACATACTCTCGCAAGAAAGTTATCACGAATTTACCGATTTAAGAATTAAAAAGACATCCGCCATCTCTAACAATGAGTTGGCATCGCTCTTTTTTGACCGGTTCGATATCATCGCTTACGATGAAGAACTGCCAACGATGAACGATATTTTTATTAAAACGGTAACAAAATAAACAACAAAAAAACAGCCGAAGCATTCTTATAAATAGAAAATTATGAACACCTTAGGATTAGTTATACAACGCGAATATATGACACGCGTTCGCAAAAAGTCTTTCATTATCATGACCTTACTGATGCCGCTGCTGATGGTAGCACTTTCGTTTTTTCCGCTTTGGTTATCGACGCTCAACGATGGAAACGAAAAAAATATCGCCATTATCGACAACACGGGTTTGTACCAACAACTGTTTGAATCTACCGACTTATACAAGTTTCAGATTGTGTCGCAAGCCGAAGAAGAACAATCGCAGACGCGTTTGGGAAACGAGCTTTTTGCAATTTTGCATATTACCGACGATTTGAATAAAAACCCGCGTGCCGTGTCCATTACCTCAGAAAAACAGACTCCGCAAGATTTACAACAAATCATAGAGAAAACGCTCAACGAAAAGGTTATTCAACAAAAACTGGACGAGCTGTCGCACTCTGAAAATGTGAATGCCGAAGCGGTAACGCAAGTTCGCGACATTGTGGAAAATGGTTCTAAAATCTCGATTCGCACACTGCGTTGGGGCGACGACGGTAATATTTCGGAATCCTCTACCGAACTGGCAACTATTATCGGCATGGTTTTCACGATACTTATTTATATGTTCATCCTCATGTACGGCAATATGGTGATGCAGAGCGTGTTGGAAGAGAAAAAAAGTCGCATTGTAGAGGTAATGGTTTCGTCGCTAAAACCGGTTAATCTACTCATTGGCAAGATTGTAGGAATCGGGTTGGTCGGTATAACCCAACTGCTGATTTGGGCAATTTTGGTAGGTGGACTTTTTATGGGATTGTCGCTGTTTGTAGCTGTGCCCGAACAAGCCACGGCAACCATGTCGCCCGAGATGTCGGGTATGCCCGAAATGTCGCAATTAGAGATTCAATCTATGCTCAATACTGTTATGGGTGTCAATTGGATAGAGATAATGTTCTTTTTCCTCATCTTTTTTATCGGGGGTTACGTCTTATATGCTTCCATTTTTGCCATGTTTGCATCGGCAGTAGATAGCGAAGAAGACACATCGCAATTCATGACGCCCGTTACTATGCTTATTATGTTTGCCTTTTTTGCCGGATTTTATAGCGTGAGCAATCCCGACGGACCATTGGCTTTCTGGACTTCGCTCGTTCCATTTTCGTCACCCATCGTAATGATGGTGCGCATTCCTTTTGGTATCCCATTGTGGGAAAAGTTGTTATCGGTTGTTTTGCTCTATGGTTCATTCATTTTAATTGCCATTCTTGCTGCCAAAATATATCGTGTCGGCATATTGATGTACGGCAAAAAACCATCGATAAAAGAGATGATAAAATGGCTAAAATATAAATAGTTATCCGATTGAAATCCTGATTTTGGCAATTAGACATTTATAAACCCTTTGTTTGAAAAGATGTTATACATATAATACAAAAGAGCTTCAAAAAATGGATACAGAAGAGACCAAATGGCAAAACGAACTAGAACAGTTACAAGCCATTATCAACAAAACAATTCTTGTTTCTACAACGAAATGGGGTTCGGAAGTTTTTACGCACCAAGGTAAAAATATTTTGAGTTACGGCGCATTCAAAAACTATTTCGCCCTCTGGTTTTATAATGGTGTTTTTTTGAAAGACCCCTACCAAGTTCTTGTCAATGCGCAAGAAGGCGTTACCAAAGCCTTGCGGCAATGGCGATTTGCCTCGGCAGCTGAAATAGATGAGAGAAAAATATTGGAATACATTGCCGAAGCAATCCAAAATGAAGAGGAAGGCAAATCGTGGAAACCCGAAAAAAATCCCATGCCCGACATTCCGCCCATTTTGCAATCGGCTCTAAATGAAGATACTGCATTTAAAATTGCTTTTTCCAAATTTTCGCCATACAAACAAAGAGAGTTTATTGAATATTTAGATACGGCAAAACGTGAAGCGACAAAATTGGCTCGTTTAGAAAAAATAAAACCATTGATATTAAGTGGCATCGGCCTCCATGACAAATATAAATAACAAATTGTTGAAACGTTTTTTTATCTCTTTCGCGCTTCTTCTGTTGGCAACAGCCATTTTTGCCCAAATTCCATCGGGTTACTACGATTCTGCCAACGGCGTGAAAGGCGGTGCAACACTGAAAACAGCCTTTTATCAAATTATCAAAAACCCGGATGTGGTTTCGTATGCCGAATTGTGGAGAGCATTTCCAAAAACCGACAAACGTCCCGATAATGGCAAAGTGTGGGATATGTATTCCGATATTCCCAATGGCACTCCTCCCTATCTGTATGCATTTGGCACCAATCAGTGCAGCAATTACCGCCAAGAAGGAGATTGTTACAACAGGGAACACTCTTTTCCGGCAAGTTGGTTTGGCAAAATCGCTCCCATGTACAACGATTTGTTTCAGATTTATCCCACCGATGGATATGTTAACAACCGAAGAAGCAACTACCCTTTCGGAGAGGTTGGTATCGCATCGTGGACTTCAAAAAACGGCTCAAAAGTAGGACAAAACACATTTGGAAACTACACTGCAACCGTGTTTGAACCCATAGATGAGTATAAAGGAGATTTTGCTCGCACCTATTTTTATATGGTTACCGCGTACGAAAACAGAGTGGCAAATTGGAAATCGGCTCAGTTAGCAAATAACACTTATCCGGCTTTTTCCACGTGGAGCAAAGAGTTGTTACTAAAATGGCACAGAATGGATCCGGTGAGTAACAAAGAGATAGCTCGCAACAACGCGATTTATAGCATCCAAAAAAATAGAAATCCGTTTATCGATTTCCCGAAACTGGCTGAATATATTTGGGGAAACAAGACGAACGAAGTTTTTTATATTTCCAACTCTACTAATTCGAAGAAAGCATCGTCAACATATAAAATGGGGGTGTATTCAAAACCCGCTCCACATAAATTACAAGCCACCATTTTTTCTGAAGATTTTGACGGTTTCATGGGTGGCGCACCCAACAATGGAGCTTCGAGTTTGAATGTAGCAAATAAATTGGACAATTTTACCGAAATCGGTGGTTGGCAGGGTTACAACATTTTTCAGGCAGGAAGAAGCGTAAAGATTGGTTCGGGTTCAAAATTGGGTAATATAACTACTCCTGTCATCGATTTATCATCGAACAGAGGAAATTTCTTTCTTCGTTTTGAGGTAATGGCTTGGAAAAACGATGCCAGAAATTTGAAAATTTTTCTCGATAACAGACTTGTTTACACGGTTACCGACTTGAATAACGACGCTTCGTACACATTCAAGAGTTACACCATTCCGCTTTCGGGAGGCACGGCAACGTCCACCATTCGTTTTGAAGGAGAAAGAGCCAATAGGGGACGTTTTTTTCTGAATAACTTACAGATTTTGCATCTTTGAAAGAATTTATTTAGCAGCCAAAAAATCCGAAAAACGGCAAAAGAATACTTCACTGCTTATCGCAAATCTACAAACTTCACGGCCTTGCGGCTCATCTCCGGGAACTGCGTTTTGGCAATGTATTCTGGCGAGGCGAATTGAATGGTGGGAGCAACCCGCACGCGCGAACGAAACATATCTTTCAACTCTTTTTCAAACTCTTCCGAATGGTTATCGCTGCCCACACGCACCACAATTTCGTCGGTTCCCAAATCGTTTGTGTAGGCCTCCACTATGTAGTTTACCACTTGTGGAACATTGTCCAGCACATCGTAAAGTGCCGGCGGATAGAGCGTTGTCCCTTTGAACTTGATGAGTTGCCCTTTCCGACCCACAATGGAACTCAATCGGGGCGTTTGCCGCCCGCATTGACACGGCGCGGTATAATGGTAACACATATCGCCCGTGCGAAAACGGAGCAGAGGCATGCCTTCCACGCCCAGCGTTGTGATGGTAACTTCACCGGGCTCGCCTTCGGAAACGGCATTCCCGTTCTCATCTAAAAATTCCACAATTATCAATTCGGGCTGAAGGTGTCCGCCACATTGGTGTGGGCATTCGGTAAACGAAGCCTGCATCTCGGTAGAAGCATACGTGCCCAACAACATCAGTTCGCTCCATTTGTCGTGAATCCTGTTGCCCAACGTGTTGAGCGAAAAATCGGGGTTACGAAGGCTTTCGCCAATGCAAACCGCTTTTTTGATGGAACACGCGTTGTAATCTATTCCGTTCTGCTCGGCATAATCAATGAGTTTGAGAAGAAAACTGGGTACTACCATGCAAAAAGTGGGTTGAACGGTGCGAATGCTATCCCACTGCAACTGAGGGATTCCGTTGCCTACCCGAATGATGCCCGTACCCAATTTTCGGGCACCCATATAATATGCCAATCCTGCCATGAAGCGACGATCGAGCGTGGTCATCAATTGCATGACATCGGTAGTGGTGCAACCTGCTGTTGTGAAAGAGAGATATTCGTTGTATGCCAGCCGATTGAGGTCGTTATCGGTCAGCGCAAATAGTACCGGTTCGCCCAACGTGCCCGAAGTGGTAACGTAATCAATAATCTGCGACCTATCGACACAAATAAAATCACGATTGTGCTTTTGCAAGTCAGCCTTTTGGGTTGTTGGCAAATGCCGGAGGTCTTCCAAGTGTTTTATTTTTGTGTAATCGATGTTGTTTTCAGAAAACATTCGCCTGTAAAAGGCAGAATTATTGGCGATGTATTCCAAATTTTCCGCCAACCTTTTTTCTTGAAACTTCTTTATTTGTTCGGGTGTTTGGTATTGAATATCTGTTTGTTGCATTGCTTTATTACTCTTTTATTTTTTGTAATCTGTTCTCTATACTTTTTTGGTCGGTCACTCGGGGAATTTCGTGTTTCAAAGCCACTTGCCAATATTTTTTTGCCGATGAATTATCTTTTTGTGCAAAATAGTAATCGCCCAGCAATTGGTACGTATAGTAATAGTTGGGGTTGCTGCTTACCCAACTTTTCAGTTGCTGTTCAGAAACCGTTTGCTTGTTTTGGATGGCGGCAGAAATTTGTGTTTTCAGTTGCCTGTATTGGTTCACCTGATTCCATGTGCGGTTGTTTGCTTGGTCGTTGCCACCGATAACTTCTTCGGCAACCACCACCGATTGGGTAAACGTTTGGTTGCCCAATGGGGCAAAAATTTCGGTCAAATCGTACATCACGTAACTGCCCAATTGCAACGGATGGGTAGAGACCCACATTTTTAACTCGCCCGGTTTAAATACAACCGAGTGATGCGCAATAAGTTGATTGATTGCTTTTTCGTTTGTCAAACCAATCATTTTATTGTCCATGCCTAATGTGTCTCGCAAAATTTCTATCGCTTTCCAAGGCTCTATCTTTCCCACGTTATCTAACAACTGATTCATTCGTTTGAAACGATAATTGCTGTCGGTATCGCGCATATTTTCAATGTTTTTGCTATCGTTTTTAAAAACATCGGATTGATAGTGATTGGTGCAAACAATTCGCTCCGTATCGGAATAGAATAGATCGATTTTGTCGGGCGATTTTTCAATGATTGCCGCTTTGGCATCCTTGGCAGAGCCGATGAGCAGACTCTCGGCAACAAAAGTTTTGTGTGCTTTGGCAATTTCGTACGCCTCTTGTATCGTGGAAGCGTATTGCAAAATGATGCGTGCCAAAATGGAGATTGGCGTTGCCGATTGTGTGGGCATGGAGGCTTGCGCAGCATTCAGAGTAACGGTGAGCCCCGCTTCGTTCATGCCCGACAACACGCCCGTCATACCTATCCACCCAATGGAGGCAAATTTATATCCCTCGGAGGGTGCATAAAAAGCGACCACTTTGTTTTTGGCAAAATCATCTCCCACGTAGAAGTCGAAATTCCTACCAATTATCAGACTGGAGTCGGCACTCTCTTTGCCCCAAGTTCCAAAAGAGCTGCACCCTACCAACATGTACGACTGCATGGTGTGCCCAATATCGTGAGCGGCGTGGTAATTGAGTTGTCGCTCGTAGGGAGTACCAATGGCATCGAATTGGTGCGAACACGAAAGCGATATGCCGTATATCTCTTCCCGGTTCTCCTCCGGGATGTAGTTGCCCAATTTTCGGTTGAAAATGATTAGAAAGTAGCGCAAGAACTTTAGGTATCTTTCCGAAGGAATTATTTTTTTTATTTCGTCAACAAAAACTTTCTCTTGGTAGTAGAGCAAATCTTCCGACACTTTACCAATGGCAACTCCTCGTTCGAAAGGCTTGCCACTCACAAAAAGTTCCCACAACCCGTAGTTATTGAGAATAAGTGTGTTGTTGCCGTAAGTCCGCAAGCTGTCCGACAAATGCAACGGATATTGAGGCAACTGTTTGGCATCTGTTTTCGGTTGTTTCATATCGGCAGTTGCATACAAAATGTAAGAACCGATTAGTACTACTAATAACAGAAACAATACACAGATAGATAGCCATTTAAATATTTTCTTGAACCACTTCATTTGTTCTTTTTTTGGATGGATGAATCGCGCATTATCGGCAATCATTTAATATACATTTCCTATCTTCTTAGCTAAATAATCTTCGCCAATAAACTCGGCACAATTGAGCATCGACGTGAGCGAAACCCCCAGCACGCCGTGCATATTGATGTTTTGCCCGGCAAAATACAAATTTTTCACTTTGCTACGAATGGGCATCAGCGTGGCTATCGGGTTTCGATAATTCATCATAATGCCGTAGGCAGAGCCTTCGGGCGAACCGGTATAATCGCGATAAGAAAGCGGTGTTGTTGTGAAAATATGCTCGGTATTTTTATCGACATCGGGAATAAATTGCTTGGCAAAAAGAATTATCTCATTCGCCTTTTGGGCTTTGAATTGCTTGTAGGTTTCGCCTCTGTTTTCACATTGGGTGTCCGCCCATTGTTCCACTTCTTGCATAAACATGGGCGTAAGTAACTCTACTACATCGGTATAAAGTGGATTCTCCGCCGACGGTTTCATAGATACCATCACGCTTTTCACTTCTGTATCATCAGGATAAGCTGTTCTATGCCAAGCGTCTTGTCCATCGGCATACAAGTAGAAATTGTTGTTTATGTAACGTGTCGAATTTCTTTTCTTTATCAAATAAACGGTGAAAAAGCCATACGAATTGGTCAGAGAACCCAATCTTGTCAGGTATGCTTTGCGGATACTTTTTGTTTTGTCGGTCATTTTCAGCGTGGAAAACGGGTGTAATGTAGAAATCACATGCTTTGCATCCAGCTTCTCTTCGTTGTTTATTTCTACTCCACAAACGGCGTTTTCGGTACAAAAAATGGCTGTTGCCTTCGCGTTGGTTTTTACCACTCCGCCATTGGTTTCTATTTGATTGACAAGAGCATCGGTAAGTTGCATGCTACTTCCGATAAAACGATATGCACCATGCAAATAAGACCAGGCGGTCATGGCGTGGATGTAGAAGTTGGATATATTTTTGTCGCCACCGTAAAGCATTGCCGAATTGGAGAGAACCCGCTTCAGTTGGTTGTTTTGGGTTAAACCATCGAGGTATTTCCATGCGGATTTTGAGAATAAATCGAGCGATGCGGTCGATAATTTTCCCTGCTTGAAAACATCGGTCGAGATAGTCTGCGCGATTGCCGAAATATCGTGAACATAACGCTGTAAATTGGTTTTTTCGTCGGGAAAATGACGCGCCAAACTTTCTACAAATTGTTCGTTGCCCATCGCGTAAGCATACGATTGTTTTGGAAAACAGACTTGGTCAAAATTATTCTCATCCAACCGGATAAGTTTGATTTTATCCATAATTCCCAAATAAGTAAACGTGCGATGAAGTATTTCGCCCTCGTTCAAACTGCCCATATAATGAATGCCGGTATCGAGTATGCGCCCGAATCGTTTAAATCCTTGAAAACAACCGCCCGTTTGCGCATTTTTTTCGAGAACACAAACCGAAAAACCCTCCTTAGAAAGCACAGCTCCACAAAGTAAACCGCTCAATCCGCTACCAATTATTACTATATCGTATTTCTGCATAAATCTGTACTAACGTGATTTTTTGGTAAAAATAAAAATTTGATTTGACGTATATTTGTCATTCATTTTTCGTTGAATCTCCAAATCATTTGCTTGCGCAAACAGATGAAACTGTTTGGCTGTTGGGAATTGGAGTTTTTGTTCGGTTTTGTTGAATTTAAATATCTTGGTAGAAAGAATTTCGGTGAAACGGGTAATTTTCTGTTTCTCCACTTTCTCGGCATCGCTATCGCGCACAATAATCATACCTTGGTCCTGTAGATTTTGCAAACATCTGTTTAACAACTCGTTTTGCGAATCGTAATCCATGTAATGCAACATATCGTTTAGCACAAACACATCCGCTTGCGGAAGATTGTATGTTAGGGCATCGGCACATACGAATTGTATTCGGTCTGTTTTAGAAAAATTGTGGTTGGCAACATCCACTTTGTCCTGGTCGTAATCAATGCCCAAAACTGTGCGTTTTTTTGATGTATTTGTTAGCATATAAGCCAACATCCCGTAGCCACAACCCACATCCACAACCGTTGCTTGGCGAGGAATGATGGATTCAAAAAACTGGTAATATTTTTCCATTGCCGATTTCACGCGCACATACCACTCTTCCACAGGACCTTTATACAGGTAGTTTGCTATCAGTTTGTGTCTGAAATATAGGTTGTTGGGGCGAGAATAAATATCGGTCAATCTGTCGAGTTCCGCACGTACAATGGTTGCAGTATGCTTTGCCAACTGCTGCGCATTTCCTATTATTGGCGCATCGTTTGCCGAAATTCGGGGTAGAGTACTTGCTGCATAAGTCCCGGGTTTGATGTAGTACATTTGACGTTTGT
>CAZVWS010000004.1:32748-107619 GCA_964631255.1 uncultured Dysgonomonadaceae bacterium
GGTACCATAAAGAGCGACGGGCACAATATCCAAATTCAACGTTTCAGCCAAAAGGAATGCTCCTTTGTGAAAACGTTTTATTTTATCGCTGACGGAGCGTGTGCCTTCCGGAAAAATAACCACCGAGTATCCTTCAGATATTTTTTCTTGCAAAATAGCTCGCATCTTATCGAACCCCAAATGCGCGGGAACAAATCCGGCATAGCGTACCACATGCCCAAAAACGGGCGAGTTCCACACCCATTTGTTGGTTACCATGATTATGCGTGGCGCAAGCGAAAGCATAATTAAAATATCTATCATCGATTGGTGATTGGCAACAATTACAGCCGGTTTCATAAATGTTTCGCCGTGGGGATTGATAATCTCTTTCTTGGTATGAAAACCCATTCGTAAGAAAAAACGCAAAACATGCATGGTAACGATGCTGAAATATTGTTTTTTTCGCTTCCCGGAAACGGGAATTAACAACAGTATAATTCTGAAAAGAAATAACAACAAACTGCCTAAAACAAACAAAACATAGAACAAGGTTGTGGCCAGAAAATAGACCAATGTATATGGGTAATTTCCTTTGCGTGTGGGATTGGTCAGGAAAGTACGAAACAGAATTGGGATTACCGTATAGGAGACGAGCAGTACCGAAATCATACCCACGATACTAATTACCGAAATAGATTGAAGTGCCGGATGTTTCGCGAAAATAAGAACTCCCATTCCCACTGTGGCTGTAAATGCAGAAAAAAGTATCGCAATTTTATGCGATTGGATGAGTTTTTTCCCCGTTCGGTATTCTTGTTGCAAACCATCCATCATGAAGATGGAAAAATCGTCGCCCAAGCCAAAAATAAAGGTGGAAAGTATGATATTGATGATATTGAATTCGATACCTACCAACGACATAATCCCCAAAATAATGACCCAACTTATTGCCATGGGAGCAAAAGCCATGAGCGTTAGCTCAATCCGTCCGTACGAAACAAGCAGAGCCAAAAATATGATGATGGAAGAAAGGTAGAGAATGGTGTTGAAATCGATATGAATTGCCGAAACCCACTGGTTGGTAAAAAAACCGCGATCAAAAATAACCAAATTTGGATTTTCTGCCAAAGTTTGATAAACGTCTTTTTTTTGCGCATCAGATAGTTGCACTTGCGTGATATACATCGCTATTTCTTCGTTCTCCGTAATCCAATCTGCCAAGAAAGGGATATTTTCTCCCAATTGCTTCACTGAAAACGGACTTACCTGTTGCTCTATTAATTGGAAAAACGGTAAAAAAGCATCTGCAGAAAAACCATATTTTTGGGTGCTTTGAGCCATATCGGCTTTTAATTTCTGCACTTTCTCCGAAGTCCAAAAATTGTCCCATTTTCTTATACGCTTTTGTTGCTCTGCTTGTTGCACTGCAAACGATTCGGCAGAAACAAACCCGTTTATCCTTTTTTCTTGCAGCAATTGCCGGAACGTGCTGTTGTTTTCCCGATAACTTTGTGATGCTTCATTTTCTGTTTGCCCCACCGAAACAAACATGATTTGCTGTTTATCTCCGGTAAGAAAGAGTTGGCTCATTTTTTTTTCGGCTTGTTTTATGGCAGGCGGTTCAAAATTCAAATTGGACATATCGCTATCGAACTGCACATTTTTCATTGTGAAAAGCCCCACTAAAAAAAGAACACCTATAATACCCAACAGCACTTTGTTTTTTTCAAACTGGTAAGCCGCCACCTTTTCTACCAAGGCTAACGCTCTGCCACTGTTTTCGGTATGCTTCTTTTTGCCCAACAAATGGGGCAGAAAAACAAGGCAAAAAAAGGTTGTTCCAATCAGCGTGAGAGCCGAAAAGAGTCCAAAATCGCGCAACATATCTGAAGTGGTAAATAGCAACGACAAGAAAGCTCCAATGGTTGTAAATCCACCAACCACGAGCGGATACGCCAACTCTTGAACCAATTGGCGACGGCTTTTCACGTGGTTATAGTGCGTTATCACGTGTATGGAATAGCTGAGAGCGATACCCAAAACCACCGCGCCCACGCCAATTGCAATGGCAGAAATACTCCCTTTGATAAAAAAGATGGCTGCCAATGAAAACACTCCACCATATACCACCGGCGTGAGTAACAATGGAATAGCACGACGACTTTGGAACATGGTCCACATAAAAAGTAAGATGACAAACAACGCGATACCAAGCGTGAGATAGGTGTCTTTTTTCACCTGACGAGCATTGTAAACGGCAACGGTGGGTCCGCCAAAAAACTGAACTTGCACATCATTGTAGGTAGTTTCCGTGTTTTTCGCAATACGCTCTAATTTCGAGATAAGCACTTCGTTTTTTCCGGTTTCGCCCGTGCCGAATTTGGGCGAAAGGATAACGAGCATCGTGCCAAAATCAGTCGAAAAAATTCGGTTATTGTATATTTCGTAATTCGACAGATTCTCGAAATCTTTTAGTTTCAGCATTACATTGCCAGCCAAACCGAGTGGATCTTTTGGGATAGAAGATTTTAACGCGACACCTGCCGGCGACATCAGATAAACGAAATTTTGTTGCATACGACTATCAATGGCTTCGGGCGTGAGCAACGAATCCATCCGCGCATAATCTGCATTTGTGAGAAAAATAGGCAAATAATTGTAGATGAAATCGCTCGTTTGGCTAATGGTTTCTCCACCCGCTTCGGCAAAAATATTTAGAATATAATCATTTGCCTCGCTTTGTTTAATCTGTTGCACCAGATTGTCTCCGGCACTCACGAGTGTGTCTAACAGATTGTGGCTTTGCAAACTGTCTCGTGCCGAAATCATGACAATAATTTTGTCTTTTACTTTCAGATTCTTAAAAACCAATTCACTGTTTGCTGAATTTTCGTTATCGGGAAAAAAACGGGTAAATTCTTCTTCAAATTTCAATTGCAAAGCAAAAAAGAGCATCAACAAGAAACTTCCCACCAAAAGGATATTTCGCAGCCATTTTCTGACGGACAAATAATCATATATCTGCACAAAAAAACTGCTCATACCCGTTTAGTTTTTGACTTACGAAAAACCGTTAATAGAGCAAAACTAACCAATCCTGCCAAAAGGCTGCAAATGATTGCAAACGCCACACTGCCAACAACGTATTGAAAAAGGGAGTTCATCACAAATTCCATAGAAATTGTTTGTACCGAAAAATTGAGCGGACGGCTCAGCAGCCAGGCTCCGGTTGCGTAACTACCGAAAAGAATGAACGGTATCATTGGCGGAATGCTGATATTGGACGCTACCAACGTGATTACTTTGTTGAGTTTGAGCAGATGCGCCAACAAAAATGCCACTGCCATCTGGTAACCCCAAATAGGGACAATCCCCATAAAAATACCCAGCATGATTGCTGAAGTAATTCGTGCGTTGCTTTCAGGTGAATGGGTAATATTGGTACGTATGAATTTGCGAATGTTTTCTTTGGTGAGGCTTCGCACCGCTTTCCACGGATAGTACCAAAGCAAAGCAATCAAAACCAAGACCGTGTTTAACAGACTGATACGAGTAAAATCGCGCCAAGGTCTGAAATGGCTAACCCTCTCTTCTTCCGGCGGATAATATACCCGAACGGGAATATTCCGCACATCGATACCTCGCCAAGCCGACTGGACAATTACCTCTAACTCAAACTCATACTTCCCGGTAAAGAACGCCATTCCTCTCATCTTATTCAACGGATAGAGTCGAAAACCCGACTGCGTGTCTTGCATCTTTTTCCCGGTTTCAATCCGATACCAAAAATTGGAAAATTTATTGGCGAAAGTGTTTTTGCCGGGCATATTATCGGCTTGCAAATTTCGCGCGCCAATAAGCAAAGCGTCCGGTTTTTGCTCAATTTCTGTCAAGAAAACGGAGATATCTTCGGGATAATGTTGCCCATCGGCATCCAACGTGATGGCGTAACGATAATCCTTTTGCCCAGCTTGTTTTAAGGCGGTTTTCAGGGCGGCACCTTTACCTCTGTTTTTAGGGAAATGGATAATTTCAATATCGGCAAACTGCTCCAAAACGGACTTGGTGCCATCGGTAGAACCATCGTTTACCACCCAAATGGGCAGCCCGAATTTTTGTGTTCTGCTGATGATATCCCCCACCGTTTCGGCATTATTAAAGGTGGGAATAATGACTACGATATTTTTATTATCCTGCTTCTCCATCAAAAAGATATAGTTGCTTTTAGCTTCATACATTGTGTGTTATCCACAAAAACAGCTCCTTTTATTTCGTTTTGTTCCGAAAGCGAAAACTCCAAAACAAACTCTTTGGTTACTTGTGGATTGATGACCGATAGAAATTTACATTCTCTGATTTTGCAGAAAAACACGGTTTTTCCAATTACCTCTTTGGTCGCGTTTTTTATCGCGTGAAGCAGGCAAACACCCGGCATAACGGGCATTTGAGGAAAATGTCCTGAAAAAATTGGGTGATTTTGGTCGATTGTGCAAACAAATTGATAGCTGTTTTCCTCTTTCGTAAGTAAGCGCAATTGAAACAAATTGTGTAGTTTGACCATAAAATCTATTGGTTTTGATGCACAAATATAACCATATTTTTAGAAAAAAACGAAACGGAATTATAGAGGACTCAATTCTCTCACCACAATGTTGGGCGCAAATAATCCTTTGTTGTTCAATTTCACTATTTTAGTGCCATTTTCGTAAAATATCTCGGCTTTAATGCCGGGTGTTTTTATTGTGTGGGGACAATTGTTTGCATCCACTCTGTAAAGATATGTGCCTTTATCTGCTTCAAAAGTGATGAGTTTGTCCGCCTTATTACACGTTGTTTGTTTTGCAAAAAAAGTATCGGGCAAGTTGTAGCCGAACAGCAATTTGAAATTTTCTTCAAATAAGCTGTGTATCAATAGCTTATTTAGTCCTTCGAACATATAATGCATTTTTGCCGAACGGGGCGATAGCTCAAAATCCATCATGCTCATACCGAAATAGGAGTTCACGATAACACGTGCCGTATCGCCCGATTGCCGTTTTACCAGCATCATCCCATTGGTGCGTTTTCCAACAATACTAACCTCTATGTCAAACGATTGTAAACTATCCGAGACTGCAATTATTGGGCAAATATCTTGTCTATAGAGCGTGGATGAGGTAAAGTCGCTGCATCCTTTTTTAAGAGAAGAACACGACGAGAATAGCAAAACAAAAACAAACAGACTAACGAATAGTAAATTTTTCATTGTTTTTCAACGTGTTATATTTCTGATTGAAAAAGAAATAATCGGTATAATCGTTGTTGTTTTCAGTCATTCTCAATTGGATAACGCCCATTGTTTGGCGGTCGAAAGTAATCCCTATTTCTTTTACATACGCCTGTATTGATTTGCTTATCGGTGTTATTTTGATGAAATAATCGGCATCCGACTGAAAATATTCCAACCGGTAATCTTTGCTCAAAGCCGAAATGTTACCCACCATGCTTGCTTCGATTAACCCACGCATTTGTGCCATCATTTTGTTGCTTCCCAAATTTACCGTGGTTTTATTTTTTCCTGAAATTGTTTGAAGTTTTTCATTAGCAATGGTAATGTTATACGACATCGGTTTTTGGTATTGTAGGCTGATATTATTAGGTTTACGATAGTAAAATTTTCCCGAAGATATAATTTTTTCGGCGAAAACGCTCATGAATTTTTCTTGACGAAATTCGCTTTCAACCGATTGCGTTTTTTCGCTTACTGCTTGTAGTTTTTTCTCAAATTCCGATTTATTGGTCATTTTTTGTCTGTTTTGTGCAAAACCGATTGGTGCCAAAATCAGTAAAAACATTACAATTAATTGTCGTATCATTTTTTTCGTTTTTAAGATGCCTTATTTATTGAGATTGAATTTTTAAGAAATCGTTTAAATAACACTTTTCACGCTCCATCCGTTTTCTTTCAGATAAATCAATAATTTGTCGGTCAGTTCGGCTGCAAACGGCATTCTATCGTGCAAAAGTATAATATCGCGCGGTTTCAATTTCTTTTTTATTCGCTCCAAAACTTCATCGGCACTTGTGGCTTGCGTGTCTAACGAGCGCAAGCTCCAACCGATAGTTTTCAACCCTAACCCACTTACAACTTTACCGATAGGTAGATTTGTAACACCGAAAGGTGGACGAAAAAGCAGAATTTCTTCTCCCGCTATTTGTTCCAAAATTTGTTTTGATTTTAGCAAGTCGTTCATCATTCTTTTTTTGTTGTAAACGGGAAATTTATTTTCGTGCGAGTATGAATGATTTCCGATAAGATGACCTTCTGCATACATTCTTTTGACAATTTGGGGCGATTGCTCCGCTTTTTCCCCGATACAAAAAAAACAGGCTTTTACCCGGTGTTTTCTCAATACATCCAAAACCAATGGCGTTGTACCAATTTCCGGGCCATCGTCATAAGTGAGGGCAACTGCTTTTTCGGTTGTATTTAGTTTGCATATTGCTTTCAAATACACGCCGGCAGAGATAGAATATGATGCGTAAAACAATGCAAACAAGAGCAATACAAGAATGGCGGCAATTACAAAAACAATCATTTTCTTATCAAAATTGATGTATGGTTATTCTGAAACGAATTACAAACAAGCATTGTTTCGTTTTCCGAAATCTGCGAACATGCGTGCCACAAGCCAAATGCTGCGGCAGTAAAATATTCGCCACAAATAGATTTATACTCCTCTTCGTGAAAGATACGGGCATTTTCTGCTCTGTTTTTTTGTAAAAAATGTTTTCTTTTTTCTGCCAATGTCGTGTTGGAATAATCACCACTTTGCATATCCACCGCCACGATTTGGGCAAATGTATCGGTTGTTTTGTTGGTCGAAAGCAGAAAAAAAGCAGTTCCTTCGCCGGCACAGTAATGACGATAAACCCCCATTTTCTCCAAAATATGGAAAAGTGTCGGTGTCAGTTCATCTATTGCGCCAACCAAAATATTTTTTGCTTCACCGCATTGTAGTTGCATCAGGCTGTCAATCAGTGCACTTTCGAATGAAAAATTGCGATGTACGTAAGTGGTATTGTAGGATTTATTACCCGAAATCAAAGCAATTTGCCCTCCAATTGTGTTGAATGTGGACTGGATGAACGGCGTAGGCGAAAGCAGTTCTTCGTTTTGCTCAAAAATAGATTGCATGAATTTCTCGGTATCGCCCAGAAAACCTAATCCGGTGGCAGTTATTATAGCATCTACCTGTGTGTAAGCTGATTGCAAGCATTGAAGTCCTGCAGCAACGCCCATTTTTACCATTCTGCTCATCCGTCTTCGTAGTCCCGCATCCGTAATCCAATGTTTGTAATCCGGTTCTTGGGCAAACAACTTATTCTCAGAGCAGTTTCCCATTGGATGAATGGACGACGCAGATTGTATATAAACAGGCAATTTATTCATGAATAGCGTGTTTCTGAAATATAAGCGATGTATTGTTTCCTCCAAAACCAAACGAATTGGAGAGTACCGTATGGAGGGTACAATTTTCCTTGAAATCGGAAACGGGTGTGAGATTGGTTTCTGTTATAGGCGCGCAAAAACGAAGATTTGGGAATATCACGTTGTGGTGGATGGACATCAAGCTAAAAACGGTTTCCAATCCACCGGCAGCACCAAGCGTGTGTCCCGTGAATGCTTTGGTAGAGCTAAACATGGGGATATTATCGGCAAAAAGTCGTTTGATTGCCACACTTTCCGAAAGGTCATTATTCTTTGTTCCCGTACCGTGCGCGTTGATATAATCCACATCCGATGGCGTTATTCCGGCTTTTTCCAAAGCTCGGCTCATTGCCAAAAAAGCACCTTCGCCATGAGGCGACGAAGCTGTTTGATGGAAAGCATCGTTGGCATTGGCATAGCCGATTAGTTTACCATATATTTTGGGTGAAATTCGCGATAATTTCTCCGACTGTAATACCACGTATCCGGCTCCTTCGCCCAGATTTAAACCGTTTCTGTTTTCATCATATGGACAACAAGGATTTTGGTCAAGAATGAGTAGTGAATTGAATCCGTTCCATGTGAATTTGCAAAGTGCATCAGCTCCTCCGGCAATGACTACATCCAACACATCTTGCTCTATCATTCTCGCGCCCAATAAAATAGCATTTGCAGCCGATGAGCAAGCGGTACTGATGGTTGTTCTAAATCCAGAAATATTTAGGTAGGCAGCAACTTGCTCGGTATGGTCTCCAATATCGTGATGTGCCACGTTTCTCAAGCGCACGTTTTGACTTTTCGTGAGGGCGGGATATACATTTTCGGTCAAATCCATTCCTCCGGTGGAAGATGCCGATATCAACCCGATTCGCACATCCTTTGCATACAAATGGGCATCATCAAAAGCTTGTTTGGCAGCGCACATTGCCAAGAGAGCAGTTCGAGAAAAAGTTTCTCGATGAGAAAGGCCAAGAATGCTTTTCAGTTCGGAGTTCGCCCTTTTTACTTCGGCAACCGGAAATTGCAATCGGGAGCGAAAAAGTGTAATCTTTCCCAACCCATCTTGCTTGTTTCTAAAAGCTTGCAGATGCTCATTGGCATCCAATCCGATGCCCGAAACACATCCAATGCCGGTAATAAAAACGCTCACTTTTTCCTGTTTTCGTGGATGTATTTACTCAGTGTATCAACGGAGTAAAAGACTTCTTTGGCTTCTTCTGGTTTTTCTATGCGTATGCCGTAGTTACGCTCGAGAATTAGAATTATTTCTAACGCGTCAATCGAATCTAAGCCCAATCCATCGCCAAAAAGCGGTGCGGCATCCTCTATCTCTTCGGGTGTGATATCTTCTAAGTTGAGCGATTGTATTAGAGACTCTTTGAGTTCTTGTTTTAGTTTATCCATTTTCTATAAAAATAAATAGTTACGAGTTATGATTATATCTCTATTTTTTAATGTTTTAATCTTCAAAAATAATACAAAATAAGCAATGTTGAAAAAAAATCAGCTTACCATTAATTGAAAACTATGTTTTATTTTACTTTTTCAACAAGAAAAAATTCAGCTTCAAAATCCTCCGTCAGCAAATCGCACCATCCTACGATGCAAGTTTGCAAATTTTGCGCTTGCATTGCCAACCGAGCATAGTGCATCAGAAAATAGAAATCGGGTTTTTCTTGGATGAAAAACGTGTTTTCTCCCTTTATTTTCCACCGGATGCAGATTTCACCCAACATCACATTTGGCAATGTATAAACAAAAATAGCGGGACTAACTTCGTAGTCTCCAACGGAATCCATATTTCGTCTGAAATTTACATCGGTATGAAGCGACGCGCTTTTGTTGGCAACAACGATACCTTTACTTTCGGGTTGGATTTGGGAAAAATCATCTGCAGAACGAAGTAAAAAGGCGGTTGTGATAAATCCCAATTTGGATAAATCGTCCATTTTATAAAATTTACGATAATCTAAATCCAAAAAAGTGTACGCTTTACGAATAAAAGTTGCAAAATTGTCTGCCGACTCGTTTGAAATTTCTGTTTTATTATCCACATAAATACCGGTTTTATCTGTTTTGCAATGTGATACAACTTGTGTTTCAAATGTATTGTGTATGAATTCCGGATTCGCTTTGGATGCTGTACCAATCACGATTGCCGCGTTACATCCTCCAAAACCGGATGCCGTTTTCAGACAAGTAGTTAACTCCATCTGCTTGTGTTTGGATGAAATACAGAGCGGAAAAGGCACGCCGTTTGCTTCGTAATTGGGAATTCCCAACATGCGGTTTTGTTCAATTTGTTTTTTGCAAAAAATGGTTTCGATAATGCCCGATGCGCCCAAAGTATGCCCTAAAAAAGGCTTCAAACTTTGCGTAGGTGTCTCGGTTAATCCAATCAGATGCAACGCTTTGCTTTCCATCTCGTCGTTATAAATAGTCGCCGTGCCGTGTGTGTTCACAAACGATATATCTGTGGCTTGCAGATTTGCTTCGGTCATGGCGTTGAACATGGCAGCCGACAACTCTTGCCCCGTGCGCGAAGGACCCGAAATATGGTTGGAATCGTTGCTTATAGCTCCTCCCAACAGACAAATTGGCTCGGGTTCTGCAACCATTGTTGCATCGGATGTGAGCAACAAAGAGCCACAGGCTTCTCCCAACGAAAGTCCATCGCGAGCAGCATCGTAGGGTTTGCAAATATTTCTACTTATCGATTTAAAAGCATGAAAACCGGCAGTTACAAAATGGGTAAGCTCATCGCCTCCGGCAACGATTATGTTTTTGTACGTGCCGTTTTGGATGAGCCGTTTGCCCGTGATAAGTGCCGAAACGCCCGAAATGCAAGCATTGCAAACTACAATGGGCTTGGTAGTAAAACCAAAATAAGCAGCTATTCTTTCGGCAAAATCTGTCAGATAAAGCTTTGTATCGGTCTCATTTTCTGCCGATAATAGTCCTATATTTCCTTTTGTGGATGAGATGATGAGCCCACAATTGGATTCCGTTACATCTATTTTTCCAGTAAATATAGTTTTTTCTATAGAGAGGATAAAAAGTTGTTCCAAACGAGTAAAGCGGTACAATTTTTTCTTGCTGACATAATTTTGTAGTTTTGAATCCGAAATTTGCGCAGCCAAAAAGGGTTCTACGTATAGCAACGGGTTGTTTATTAGGTTGATACCCGAATCATAATTCAGCATTTTGTTCCAATTTTCGTCGGTAGAAAAGCCCAAAGAGCTAATTACGCAATCGGCTGTTATATAGACTGCTGTATGTTCCATTTCTCTTTCCATTTCAAATAAAAATCAGGATTGTTCAGTTCCAAAACCCCTGTCTCTATATTTGTAAATACTTGAATAGTAGAAGCCTCGGCAACTATGGCATTGTCGCTCTTGCGAAAAATAGTGTAATCGAACTGAATTTTGGCAGCATCGCAAGCCACAAACCGTGTTTCTACAATAGCTTGTTCGTTGAAGGAGAGCGATAGCTTGTAATCTATATTCAGCTTCACAATTGGCGCGGCAAAGCCCTCGTTTTTTATGTCCATGTAACCAATTCCGTAGCGTTTGCCAAAAGCCTCGCGACCATCTTCTATGTATTTCACATATTCGCCGTGCCACACTATTTGCAGCGCATCTATCTCGCTAAAGCGCACTTTTATTTCAATCTTGTCGGTCAAGGCAGCGGTTCTTTTTTGTTTTCTTCTCATTGCTCTCTGTTCAAATAAATTTTTAATTCGCCTTCGGCAACCATTTCCTCGTTTGCTCTTGATTGTACACGTGCCAGCGTAATGTTCCCAACTTCTTGTACAACAGTTACTATTGTTTGCAACTTATCACCTAATTGGGGTAAAAAATATATCGATAATTTGCTCACAGCACCTATAAAACCGATAGGAACAGGCTCTTTTTTCTGCAAGAAAATATATCCGATACGGGCAGCTGCCGACTGCGCAAAGTGCTCAATAATACCTTCTTCGGAAAGTTTTCCTTGGTCACAAAAAATATTTTCGGTAATTACCGTGAGGGATGAAAACGAGTGTTGGTTGTCCATTCCATAAAACGCATCTACCAAAACCATGGGCGAGCGTTGGGGTATGAGTTGTAAAATATCGTTCCCTTCAAAAAGAGGTGTTTTAAAAAAATGTGCAAAATTTTCCATATACAGATGTTTTTCAACTAAATAACACACTCTAATATGGTGTGTCCAAGACCTAAATTATCGTGAATTTTTTCAATTTTCAACCCTGCTTTTTCTATCAATCGTATCATATCGGCAGAATAATACATTTTGCTGTTTCCGTTTGCCAAAGCGGTAAAATAGACACTTGTTTGTGTCAAGTCGAATGCCGATGTTTCGTATTTTTGTCTGTCCCAAAAGGTTTCCATGATGAATAGCCGACAATTTTTTGTCATCGACTTCGCGGCGTTGGAGACTATTTTCAAAATCTGTTCTTCGGAAAAACAGTCCAAAAATTGACTCATCCAAATGGCTTCAAACGGTGTGGGGAATTGGGCTTCGGGATGCAGTACATTGGCAGCATACCCGCTGATGCGGTTGGCAAATTTGGTTTTGCTCACTTGCTCGCGCATGGTAGCTATTTGTTGTGGCAAATCCATGATTGTAACATGCACATCGCTGTTAAATTCTACGCACTGCAACGCCCAACGTCCGGTATTGCCACCTACGTCTAACAACGTTTTTGGCGAATGTTGGAACACAATTTCCAATGCTTGCTTAAACGAATTGTCGGAATAGAAATGGTCGAAACCGAACCAACTGCTCTGTACCTCAGCCGGTAATGACGATAAACCCTCGTAGATGGTTTCCCAGTTGCCAAAAACTTTTAGCCCTTCGGGCTTATCATTTTTTAATGCTTCCTCTAAGGAGAAAAGTCCCAAATAATTGACATCGTGGTTAAAATTCATATTTACTTCTATCATGGGATCTGTCAAACAAAACCAACCAATTTTACTTAGCAAAAATCGTCCGTTGTGAAGCAAAATTGTACCTGTGGTGAGCGACGATTCTAACAAGATTTGTACAGCATAACGCGATAAACCTGTTTTTTGGACGACCTCATCCAACGAGAGACCCTGGTCATTATCTCTGAGAAGAGAAAAAATACCAAACTTGTGCATAAGCCTAGTAATTTGAAAAACAACGGGGGCAAAGGCTATCAGGTGCGCCATTCGTTGCGCATCGGGAGCCGATATGTGGTCTTTTTCGTAAGCTTCCTTCAGAGGAGAATTAAGTTTCATCTTGTATATTCAATTTCGTTTGTTTTTATTCCCAAAACCGATAATAATTGAACCATTGTTCGGGATAGCGTGTCAGTATGCTTTCTAATGCCTTTGTGTATTGTTGCAATAACTGCATTTCGGGTTTCACAGCATTGCCATTGGTAGTCGGTTGCGCAATATGGAAATGAAATTTGTATTTCATTTTTCTGTTTCGCATTGCAAAATAGAAAATTACGGGAACTTGCAATCGCGATGCCAAAATGAATGGAGCAATTGGGAATTGTGCCTTTTTCCCAAAAAAGATGGTTTTGACAACCTGCGAATTTCCTAAAAATCTATCGCCTTGAAAACAGATATATTCTCGTTTGTCTAATATCTCTTTTACCCGAAAGATATTGCTCATGCCATCTTTCTCGCTCAATGGCAATATTTGGTAGTTTTTTGCATCGTTTCGTTGATCCAATATTTTTTTTATTTTCCGGTACTCGGCATCCAACATTGCCACGTGCATTTTTTTTCCATACTCATCAAAAAAAGGTGCTCCTATTTCCCAACTTCCCACGTGTGCACCAATCATAATCGCTCCGTTTTGTTGATTCAAAATTTGCAGAAATTGCGGATAAGTGCTGTCAAAATCAAACTGATACTTATCTTTGTTGCCCGATGCAATTGCCACTTTATCGATGAGCGTTTGCCCAAATCGGTAATAATTTCGGAATAAAAAAAGGGGCGCTTGTAGGCGATTTTTCTTCAAAATATGGCGTGCATACCACCACGATGCGGCAGTTGCTTTGGGCGCGAAAGGAATAAAATAAATAACGACAAAAGCCAGAAAAAAATAGGCAAACCGGACGCCTAAAGTGTCAATAAGAAAAATAAAAAATCGATAACCAAAAGAACCGCCACGGGTCTTACCGCTCCATTTTTTTGAGTTACTGTTGCTCATTTATTTTGTTTTCGATGAAATCGTAGAAATTTTGAAAAGTTACTACTTCTTTAAAATCGGTTGCCTTGGGAGTGAAGTTGAAGTTTTGTTCAATCAGAACCACCATATCTACCAAATCCAAGCTGTCCAAATCCAAAGTTTGCATCAGCGGTGCATCGGGGGTAATGGTTTCTACATCTACCTCAAACTCGTCTGCCAAGCTATTGTTAATGCGCTCAATAAGTGCTGCTTTATCCATAAGTGAAACGAAAATATATTTTTTATTTAGAAAATTTTTTAATTATCAAAGTTGAGTTTGTACCACCAAATCCAAACGAATTGGACAAAAATGTATCGAAAGATTGGTGGATGGTTTTGGTGGGAATATTGAGTGCCGGAGCATCGTCTTCTGCCTGTTGGAAATTGATGTTGGGTGCAATAAAATTATTTTGCATCATCAGCATCGAGTAGATTACTTCGCTGGCACCAGCCATCCACATTTCGTGTCCGGTCAGGGCTTTAGTAGAGGCCACAAACGGCTTGTGAGTGCCAAAAACAGCATCGATAGCTTTCGCTTCGTTGAGGTCGCCAACGGGCGTGGATGTGGCATGGGCATTCACATATCCAATCGCTTTTGCAGAAATGCCAGCATCTTTTATTGCCATCTCTAACGACCGTTTTGGTCCATCGATATTGGGCACAGATATATGATTTCCGTTCGATGAAAAACCATATCCAATCACCTCGCCAAGAATATCGGCTCCACGTTTCACGGCATTTTCGTAACTTTCCAAAATAACGGTTGCGCCGCCGCCGCTGGGGACAAGTCCGTCGCGTTCTTTATCAAATGGGCGAGATGCCTTACCGGGCTCATCTTCACGCACCGAAAAAGCTGATAAACCATCGAAACTTCCAACCGAAAACAGATTTACTTCTTGTGCTCCGCCACACACAACACAATCTTGAAACCCTTGTTTGATAAGCAAATACGCCAACCCGATGGCATGCGACCCGCTGGCGCAAGCACCCGAAACCGTGAAATTTATCCCTTTCAATTTAAAAATCACCGACAAATTCATCGATACAGTAGAGTTCATGCTCTGAAAAATGGAGCCCGAGCCTACCAAAGCTGTATTTCTTTTCTGTCGAATAATATCGCACGCTTCTATCACGGGATGTGCCGAACTATCATTACCATAAATGATTCCTACCTCGTTGTTATCTAAGTAGTTGTTGTCAATTTTTGCTTGCTCGAAAGCCTCGATGGTTGCCATGTAAGCGTATTTCCCTTGTTCGGCAAGTCCGGCACGTTGGCGTCGGTCTAAGTGAGGTTTCAAATCGGGTATTTCTAACAATCCGGTCAATGCCGAACGAAAACCATACTCTTTTCGCTGCGGATCTATACCGATGCCCGATTTTCCATCGTGCAATGACTGCAGAACCTCGTTTTTATTTTTCCCAATACAGGAATAAATTCCCATCCCTGTGATGACTACTCTATTCATATTGTTGCAATTGATGCGGGATATTTTTACTCTTTGGATTGCTCGTGCCTTTTTACGTGTAAATTCCTCCATTTATCGAGATTACTTCGCCGGTAATGTATCCGGCTTCTTTGGACACCAAAAAAGAAGTCAGAGCCGCCACCTCTTCCGCTGTGCCAAATCTGCCACAAGGTATCAATTTCTTGAGTTCTTTTTCATCCAAATCTTGGGTCATATCCGATTGGATAAAACCCGGTGCAACTGCATTCACGGTTACTCCCTTCTTGGCAACTTCTTGTGCCAAAGCTTTTGTAGCAGCAATAACACCTGCTTTTGCCGCCGAATAATTGGTTTGTCCCGGCATTCCTTTTATTCCCGACAAAGATACAATATTTACTATTCGTCCGAAACGATTCACAAGCATATTTTTCAGCAACGGTCTCGTTACATTATAAAACCCATTCAAACTGGTGTTTATCACATTATTCCATTCTACTGACTCCATCCAAATCATTAGATTATCTTTGCGAATGCCGGCATTGTTTACCAATACTTCGATATATTCCGTTGCATTTTGTCGCATCCACTCGTTGATAACTTGAGCGGTTTGTTGGTTGTCGGTAACATCAAATTGCAACAATTCGCCATCAGAACCGACGCTGCGAACGGCTTCCAAAGCTTTTTCTGCTTCATCGGTACGGTGGTTGTAATTGATTAAAATATAGTATCCTTGTTGAGCCAATCGTACGCAAATGGCTCTGCCAATTCCGCGACTACCACCCGTTACGAGCGCGTATTTTTTCATAAGGAAATCTGTTTTGTTTTCAGAAAATCGACCATTTTGCTGATATCGTTGTATTTTGGTTTATCGTTTACAAATAACGGGAAAATTTCGCGAATTTCGTTATATAGTTTTTGGCTTTTTGTAGATAGTTTTTTATCCACTTGAAGACAATCAATTGCTTGTGCAATAGCCATATAATGAATTGCCATGACCTGGAACCCGTTTTCTATCACGGTTTTGGCGAGCAGCGCAGAATTGGTACCCATGCTCACGATGTCTTGGTTGTCGTTGTTGTTTGGAATGCTGTGCAGATACATCGGATACGAAAGTGTTTGATTTTCGGCAGTGGTGGATGTTGCTGTGAATTGCACCGCTTGCATTCCGTAGTCCAATCCCAATTTTCCCAAATTTACAAATGGTGGCAATATCTCATTCACTTTATCGTGCATCAAATAGTTTAACTGCCGCTCCATAAGCATTATAAGTTTTGTTATAGCGATTTTTAGTTTATCCATTTCAAATGAAACGTAATCGCCATGAAAATTTCCCCCGTGGTATATATTCTTCGATTGAGAATCAACTATCGGGTTATCGCTAACCGAGTTGAGCTCATCTATGAGCACTTTTTCGGCATTTGCAATTTCATCCCAAATGGATCCGATTATTTGCGGAACGCAACGCAAAGAGTAATAGGGCTGCACTTTGTGCTTGAAATGTTGTGCTTGTGTACCGTTGTAGAGTTCGTTTTCTCGTTTGCGCAGCAATTGGCTGTCGCTGAGCCATTGGCGCATGAAGTGGGCTGTTTTTTGTTGCCCTGCGTGCTGTTTTGCTTCGTTTAGTTGAGTGGCTAAAAAATCATCGTAAGAAGATGCAATTTCATTCATCATTGCCGATGCTGCTAGAGCGGCATGCAACAATTTTTTCACATAAATCAGATTGACCAAACCAATACCCGTCATCACAGAAGTGCCGTTAGTAAGTGCCAAACCATCTCTTATTTTTAGTTGAATAGGCACCATCCCAAGCTCCCGCAAAACATCTGCTGTGGCACGACGTTGGTTCTGATAAAAAACTTCGCCTTCGCCAATGAGCGTGAGCGCGATGTGTGCCAACTGAACCAAATCGCCACTTGCTCCCACGCTACCGTGCGATGGCACAAATGGAGTAATATCTCGATTGATAAAGTCGGCAATGTGTTGAATTAATTCCGGATTGACACCCGACAAGCCTTGCTTGAATGTGCATAAACGGGCAAAAAGTGCTGCTTTCACATAGATAACTTCCAAAGGCAAGCCGGCCCCTGCCGAGTGGCTTCGGATGATATTGTATTGCAATTGAGTTACTTCATCGTCCTTTATGCGAAACTGTGCCATGGGGCCAAATCCCGTATTGACGCCGTAAATAACTTTATCGGCAGAAAAAGTTTTCAAAAAACGGTAGCTTTCGGCAACAATTTCTTTCACTTCTTGACTAATAACTACTTGCGTTTTGTCAAAAAGCAATTGTTCCACGTCGCGTAATTCTACTTTGTTTTTTGTTATAGTTGTAGTATTCAAACACATACGTTTTTGTAAATATTGCATCACAAAAGTAATCATTTTTTCTCTGTTAGCAAATAGTTTTAAAAATTGAAAAAGCAGAAAAAACGGTGGTTGTAATTCCAATTTTTCATAAATCTAATTAACTTTGCAAATTATGATTCTATGTTCTAATTTTTTGTTATTGAACACGATAAAAAAACAGACGAAACGTGCAATAAAATCTTTGCTACCCTTGTTTTTTATGATTTTGCCGATGCATGGCTTGTCGGCACAAACGGAGAGATACATACAAGGCGTGGTAAAAGACAGTGTGAATGGCGAACCAGTGTCTTTTGCATCGTTGCAGTTTGAGGATACCAATCACGGAACGGCAACAGATTTAGACGGCTATTTTAGTTTGATTTCGGTGCCGAATAACAAAAAAATCCGTGTTTCGTCTATGGGCTACGAAACCAAAACAATAGATGTATCAATCATAGAAAACAGCAACCGGCTTATCATTCATCTTTTGCCTTCGGCAATTGATTTGCAAGAAGTTGTGATAAAACCGAGCAAACAAAAGTATTCTCGACACAACAATCCCGCGGTGGAATTGATGCGAAAAGTGATAGAAAAAAAAGAACAAAACCGAATGAAAAACGCACCCAATTTGCAGTACGAACAATATGAAAAACTGACACTTTATTGGGATAATTTCAGATTAGAAAACAAGTTGTTGAAAAATAAATTTGGCTTCATACAAAATCATTTAGATACCTCAATTTTTACCGGCAAACAAGTGTTAACACTCTCTATGCGTGAAACTTTGAGCCAAATAACAGAAGGCTCGAAGAGCAATTTGATAGCAAAACGTACCGTGGGCGCGGAAGAGACGTTTAATGATGGCTCGATGGATATTTTTTTGGCGCAAGTATTTCGAGAAATCGATATATATGACGATAATTTAGAAGTCTTACTCAACAAATTTGTAAGTCCAACCTCTTCTTCTTTAAGTTCTGTATATTATAAATTTTATATACAAGACACTGTATTTGTGGATAATATGCGATGCGCAAACGTAGCATTTTTCCCTTTTAATGCCGAGAGTTACAGCTTTAACGGCAATCTGTACATTGCCATTGACCACCACTATGCCATCAAACGCGCCGACTTGCAAATTCCCGGAAATCTGAATATCAATTTTCTCGAAAATTTGCGTATAGTACAGCATTACAATTTGTTAGACAGTAGTTTTTGGGTGAAAGAGAAAGAGGATATGTATGCCAATTTTAAAATGACCGATTTTCTGACCAAAGTATATGCTCACCAAGTGCGTTCTTATCGGGATTTTGACCTACAAAAAGAGCCCCATTTTGCATCGGATATAGCAATGACAAACGTGGAAAAATCGGATGATTTTTGGGAAAATAATCGCCATCTGATACTAAAAAAAGCCGAATCCGATTTGCCAAAATTGATGACCGAACTCCAGAACGTGGCTTGGTACAGACGTTTTGAGAAATTTCTGGAAATCGTGATTACCGGATATATAAAAACTGCCAACGAACGCCAAACAAAGAGTAAAATAGACTTGGGTCCAATCTATTCCGTTTACGGAAAAAATCCCATCGAAGGGCATCGCTTGCGTTTTGGTTTGATGACTACGGCTCATTTGCATCCGCAAATTTTCTTTTCGGGATATGCCGCCTACGGATTTTTAGACAAAAAATGGAAATATTCGGCAACCGCTACTTACTCATTTTTGAAAAAAGATAATTACAGAAATGAATTTCCCCGAAACGACATATCTTTCTCTGCCGAACATGATTTGTACTCACTTGGTATGCAGATGAATGACGCCATAAAAGACAATCTTTTCGTGGCTCTTGGCACGCAAGGAATTGCCAACAGAAGCTACCAAAATCGTTATAAATTGAGCTATACGGTTGACCACCATTCGGGATTTGGTATTTCGGCATGGTTGCGGCACACCAAAGATACTCCCGCCGGCGCGTTGGAGTATTGGCAAGAAACGGAGGCTGATGTTTGGGATAAAATTCCGCATTTTTCGCTTTCGCACATCGGATTGAATATCTCCTATTCGCCCGGAATGACAGATTTTGGAAAAAACAGAGATGGACAAAATGCCAAAATAAATTTCATAAACGACAATATTCGGTTCAATATTTGGCACGAATATGCTATAAAAGGTTTCGGTGAAGGCAATTACAGCTACCATCAAACACAAATTGCCGTAACGGATAGATTTTGGTTGTCTTCCTTCGGACACATCGATTTCCATTTTTCCGGAGGAAAAGTGTGGAACAAAGTACCTTTTCCCATGCTTGCAAGTCCACGAGTAAATCCGTCAATCTTCATAGAAAAAAATCATTTTCACATGATGCAACCATTTGAATTTGTGGCAGATGAATATCTTGCATTGCACACCAATTATTACCTGAAAGGATGGTTGTTGAACCGCATCCCCGTCTTACGAAAACTGCAATTGCGTGAAGTCATTTCGTTTAGCGGATATTTTGGTAATTTGACAGATAAAAATAATCCCGAAACAACGTTGGGCTTGTTCCGTTTTCCCGAATCGGCAAACGCCATGAAAGGTGAACTTTACTGCGAAGGCAGCATTGGCATTGAAAATATTTTTAAAGTTTTTCGGATAGATTATTTCAGAAGATTTACGCACCTCGATTATCCCGAAGCCAAACGCAACGGTGTTAGAATAGGTTTTAGATTCGCGTTTTAAACGAAAAAAGCTGCTTCAAAACTTCAACCGAATTCCCATAAAATAAAACCCGATTTTCCCATTTTTTTGAAACAGCCTTTCTTATTCCGTAAAAAACTTTTGTTTACTTCATCTTTTTCATAGTCGAGTATAGTGCGCCCGCCCAAAAATTGCGCAGACCAAATCCTTTAGCTTTTCCCGTGAGTTCTTTCTGAAAAATAATTTGGTTCGTTTGCTGGTCAAAAATCACGTAAGTAAATGTTCCCCTATTGCTCGTTTTGTTGAGCAAGCCGGTCAGAATTATTGCACCAAATTGGCTGTCTCCCTCTTTTTTGAGTTGAGCAATAGCATTAGCAATATCCTCATCAGAAAGCACATAACTATTATTTTCAGCGAACAGGTCGGACTCCGAAATGTTTTTCGCATTGGATTTCGCTTCCGAATTATACAAATATACCCGACTTATGCCCAGAGCTTTGCTCATGTCATATTTTTGGGGTTCCGATTCAAATAAATCATTGATTCGGGCAAATGCTTCGGTCAGATTTTGGTAAGAATCGTCCGAACCATATATTTTTGCAAACGAAAAATCCACTCCATAAAAACTAATGTCTTGGATGTGATTCAACTCTTTTGTAGCTTGCGCATTTGCCTTTTGCCCGAAAACAAAACAGAGCAAAGCTGCTACCAATAATAATTTTTTTCTCATAAAATTATAGATAAGTTAGGTAAATAAAAAATTTCTTGCAAATTTGCACCTTCGTGCAGAGAGTGCAATCCTTATTCTTTGATTTATAGCACATCACGAATTTCCGGCATTTTGTCAAAAACCGATTTGGCGAAAGGGCACAAAGGCAATATCTTCACATTGGCTGTACGAGCATAATCTACTGCCGCAAGCAACATTTTTTTGCCAACGCCTTTGCCCGCGTAATCTGGATTTACCTCGGTATGATCAATAATAAATCGGGTGTCTCCTGCCCACGAATAGCTCATTCGTCCGGCCTCTTTACCGTTGTCATCGGCTTTAAAAAAACCTTTGTTTTCGTAATTTGTTTGTTTTATTTCCATTAGAAATTTATTATTGGTAATATGTTATTTATATTCATTGAATTGCATAAACTGAATACAGTTTTTGTAGAAAAAGTCAATACCGTCGCAAACTAAAAGCAAAGGTAAGAAAAAGCGTACATTATTACTATAAAAAGATGAAAATCGTTATCTTTGTCCATTATTTTAGAAAAATGGTATTGCAACGGAATGGCGTTTATCATTTTTACTATATCACAGAAAACCAAATATTTGCATGAAAATAATTAATTTTTCAAAAGAAAACTCATTGGTAAGCACCTATGTTCGTGAAATAAGAGATATTACCATCCAGAACGACCGCTTGCGTTTTCGTCGCAATATAGAAAGAATAGGCGAAATCATGGCTTATGAAATTAGCAAAACGCTATCGTACAAACCAATCGACATCATGACTCCTTTGTGCGAAACATCGGTTAATGTTTGCAACTCGGATGTTGTAATTGCCACTATTTTGCGTGCCGGATTGCCGTTTCATCACGGCATGCTCAACTATTTTGACGGTGCCGAAAACGCTTTCGTTTCGGCTTATCGCAAATACAAGGAAACGGGGCATCAGTCGTTTGACATTCATATTGAATATATTGCATCGCCACGTATCGATGGAAAAATTCTTATTCTTACCGACCCTATGCTCGCGACAGGCAGCAGTATGGATTTGACATACAGAGCTTTGCTAACAAAAGGCACACCTAAAAACATACACATTGCCACCATTATCGCCAGCCAACAAGCTATCGATTATTGCCGTGCCAATTTTCCGCAAGAGAACACCACCATTTGGGCAGCAGCAATAGACCCGGAACTCAACGATTCGTCGTACATTGTGCCTGGTATTGGCGATGCGGGGGATTTGGCATTCGGTCAAAAAGTTTAATTTCTTTTGAATAACCAACACATAAATATCCATATAATAAAGCAGAAAAGAAAGTGATACTCAACCATCTATCCATTATCAATTACAAAAACTTAGGGCAGGTAGAAATATCGTTGTCGCCAAAAATAAATTGTTTCATCGGCGACAACGGAATGGGAAAAACCAATCTGCTCGATGCCGTTTATTATCTTTCTTTCTGCAAAAGCCACACCAATCCTATCGACTCGCAAATCATAAAACACGACACCGATGTTTGCATGCTTCAAGGCAAATACAGTTTTGGAGAACGAATAGAGGAGGAGATTTTTTGCGGATTGAAAAGAAGGCAGAAAAAGCAATTCAAAAGAAATAAAAAAGAATACGAGCGCTTGTTAGACCACATCGGTTTTATCCCTCTCGTGATGATTTCGCCGGCAGATATCGAATTAATAAACGGCACAAGCGAAGAAAGGCGCAGATTTATGGATATGGCGATTTCGCAATTCGACAAGGAGTATCTATTTTCGCTTGTTCGTTACAACAAAGCCCTACAACAGCGAAATGCCTTGCTTAAACTGGACGAAGAGAATATCGACACCACTTTACTTGATATGTGGGAAAGCCTGATGGCAGAAAATGCCACTTTTGTTTATGAAAAACGACGCGATTTTATAGAAAACTTCACGCCCATTTTCGAAAACTATTACGCCATCATCAGCAAAAGCAAAGAACGGGTTTCGTTTAAGTACATCTCCCATCTTTCGGGTGGAAATTTGCGCGAACGGTTGTTTAATAATCGTCAACGAGATATAGCGATTGGGCATACAACTACCGGCATACACAGAGACGAACTGGAAATGTTGCTCAACGATTATCCCATCAAAAAAGTGGGTTCCCAGGGACAATGCAAAACTTATTTCGTATCGATGAAATTTGCCCAATTCAACTACTTGTTGCGGCAGGGCAAGCAAACACCTATATTGCTTCTCGACGATATTTTTGACCGATTGGATTCGGAACGTGTGCAAGAGATTGTGAAATTGGTATCGGGAGACGAATTTGGACAAATTTTTATTTCGGATACCAACCGTGAATCTTTAGATAAGATTTTGGGTCGATTTGACAACCAACACCACATTTATTCTGTAAAAAACGGAGAAATTGTACAAGCAAACGAGTTGAAAACAGAATGAAAAAAAAAGAAGCAATATCACTGAAAGATGCTATTTCCATTTTTTTTGAAGAACATGAATCCCTAAAAATTGGATTAGCCGAACGTAAAGCAATTAAAGCTTGGGACAGTTTGCTTGGAGAAGGAGTGGTACACTACACAAATAAAATATATCTCCGAAAAAACACACTTTACGTACACCTGACTTCTTCGGTTTTGCGTGCAGAACTTCTGATGAACAAACAAAACCTTATCGATAAATTAAACGAATCGGCAGAAATGACGGTTATCAAAGATATTGTTTTCCGATAAAACCTCTTTTTTTGCCCACTTCCATTTTCTAAAAAAATCTACAACAGAGCGTATATCCTCTGTAATAATGAAATAAATGCAAAAAAACAGAAAAATAACGCCCACTTTCATCATTAATTCAACAAAAATAATTACTTTTGCGTGCAATAAAATTTAAACATCCCGATTTATGTCATTTATTGCAGATAAAATTACTATGGAAGGGTTGACTTTTGACGACCTGCTCTTAGTCCCCGCCTACTCCGAGGTTCTTCCACGAAACGTACTCCTCCAAACAAATTTCTCACGAAATATCAAACTCAATATCCCAATGGTGTCTGCCGCTATGGATACCGTTACCGAAACCACCATGGCAATTGCAATTGCCCGCGAAGGTGGCATTGGAGTGATACACAAAAACATGTCGATAGAAGATCAGGCCAAACAAGTTCGTGCCGTGAAACGCGCCGAAAACGGCATGATTATCAACCCTATAAGCATTCATCCAAACAAAACAGTTGCCGATGCGCTAAACATGATGAGCGAGTTCAAAATTGGCGGCATTCCCGTAGTTGATAACGACGACAAGTTGGTAGGAATTGTTACCAATCGTGATTTGCGTTTCGAGAAAGAGATGGCAAAAAAGATTTCCGTGGTAATGACAAAAGAAAATTTGGTTACTACCCGACAAGGCACCGATTTGGAAGCTGCTGCCGAAATTCTGCAACAATATAAAATTGAAAAACTTCCTGTGGTTGATGCCGAAGGAAAACTAATCGGACTCATCACCTACAAAGATATAACCAAAGCCAAAGATAAACCAAATGCTTGCAAAGATGCACAAGGGCGACTGCGAGTAGCGGCAGGCATTGGCGTTACGCACGACTCTTTGGAGAGAGCAACCGCGCTCATCGAAGCCGGTGTAGATGCCATTGTGATAGACACAGCACACGGACACTCGAAAGGCGTAGCCGATATGCTGAAAGTAATAAAAAAAGAGTTCCCCGAAATTGACGTGGTTGTTGGTAACATTGCTACCGGCGATGCAGCACGCTATTTGGTTGCGGCAGGAGCCGATGCCGTGAAAGTGGGAATTGGACCCGGCTCTATATGCACCACTCGTGTAATAGCGGGCGTTGGTGTACCCCAGCTTTCGGCTATTTATGATGTGGCACAAGCACTGAAAGGAACAGGCGTACCTTTGATTGCCGATGGCGGATTGCGCTATTCGGGTGATATAGTGAAAGCATTGGCTGCCGGTGGTTCATCGGTCATGATGGGTTCATTGCTTGCCGGTACAGAAGAATCTCCCGGCGAAACCGTTATTTTCAACGGACGAAAATTTAAAACCTATCGTGGTATGGGTTCGCTTTCGGCAATGCAGAAAGGATCCAAAGACCGTTATTTTCAAGATGTGGAAGACGACATCAAGAAATTGGTTCCGGAAGGAATTGAAGCACGTGTACCATTCAAAGGAACATTGCAAGAAGTTATATACCAAATGGTTGGCGGACTACGAGCCGGTATGGGATATTGTGGAGCAGCCAATATCGAGAAACTTCACGAAGCCAAATTTACCAGAATCACATCTGCAGGCTATGCCGAAAGCCACCCGCATGGTGTCATGATTACGCGCGAAGCGCCCAACTATAGCAGAGGAAATGAGTAACTTCGTTCTGTCAAATACAATTTTTCATAAGAGTATCCGTTAATTATTACGTTTTTACAAATCGAAATTTTTCAAAAATAGCTATGACTTCCAAATTTAAATTTTTCTTGCTTTTTGTATTGTGTTTTCAAATTTTGCATGCACAACAGACCGATCCGGTTGTAATAACCATCAACGGCAAACCGATTACCAAATCCGAATTTGAATATACCTTTCATAAAAATAATTCGGACAATGCCTTGGACAAAAAATCGCTGGACGAATATGTGGATATGTTCGTCGATTACAAATTGAAAGTAGAAGAAGCCAAAGCCCTGGGTTTGGACACCGTAACTACTTTTGTAAAAGAGTACAATTCGTATCGCAGCCAGTTGGCTTTGCCTTATTTGGTTAATGAAGAGGTGAAAAACCAGCTTGCACGCGAGGCTTACGAACGTAAAAAAATAGAAACAGAATCGAGCCATATCCTCATAGGACTTCCTCGCCAATACTATCCCAAAGATACCCTCGTGGCATACAACAAAATGATGGATATTCGCAATAAAATAGTAATAGAAGGCGAAGATTTTAACGAAATGGCTGCCATGTATTCTGAAGATCCGAGTGCACAAAAAGTAACTCCCGCGGGACACCTTGGCTGGATGGGCGCACTCAGATTTGTAGATGAGTTTGAACACGGTATGTACCAAACCGGCATCAATGAAGTGAGCCTTCCGATTCGTTCTCAGTTTGGATATCATCTGATAAAAGTACACAATCGTCGCCCCAATATGGGTGATATTAAAGTTGCCCACATCATGTTGGCAATGCATCCCGCCATGAGCGAAGTGCAAAGAGATAGCGTGAAAAAAATTGCTGACGACGTGTACAAACAGTTGCAAAAGGGAGCAGATTTCGCCGAATTGGCAAAAAAATATTCTACCGATGTCAATTCAAAAGAAAAAGGCGGTGAGTTGGCTTGGTTTGCCAGCGGACAATATCCAAAACCATTTGAAGAAGCAGCCTTTTCGCTTCAAAACAAAGGAGACTACTCCAATCCCATCAGCACAGCTTACGGATACCATATTCTTCAATTGATTGACAAACGCCCCATGGCAAGTTTCGAAGATAGCAAAGAATCTATCATGGGTTCTTTCTTACGCGGTTTGAGAATAAAAGAGGTGCAACAAGGCGAGATAGATCGCATCTTAAGAACAACAAATTTTGCAGCCAATAACGAAACATACAAAAAAATGGCAGCCATCACCGACTCCATTTTTGTTGGCGACCCAAAATTTAGACAATACTATCCCAACAAAGAAGATATTTTATTCACAATCAATGGAAAAGATTATCGAGTTGCCGACTTCTACGAATATTTGAATACGGATAAATATGCCTTGTATCCATTATCGACCGACGATTTGAAAGGCAAATATAATAAATTCTTACTCAACCTGCTCAAAGCAGAAGAGATTAGAACATTGGAAGATAATAATCCCGAATTCAAAAATCTTTCGCAAGAGTATTACGACGGCATTTTGCTGTTCGAACTCATGAACCAAGAAATTTGGGGCAAAGCACAAACCGATACCATCGGGTTAGAAAACTATTATGCCAAAAACCAAAAGAACTACAAATGGAATCAGCCCAAATTTAGCGGAGCAGTAATCTTAACCGCAAACGCGCAAATAAAAGGCCAAATAGAAAACCTTTTGCACCTACCCACTGACAGTTTGTATCGCAAATTGGAAGAGATGCAAGAAGCCGATAAAAACTTCAAAATAAAAATAGACAAAGGTTCTTGGAGCAAAGGCGAAAACACATTTGTTGATTTCAAAGCGTTCGATGGCGACACCTACCCGGCTACCGAAAATTCGTATCCTTTCTACTTGGTAGTGGGTCAAGTACAATCTCAACCCCAATTGGACGACATCAGAGGCGAGGTTATAAACGACTACCAACAATATTTGGAAAAAGAATTGATGGTAAAACTTCGTAAAAAATATCCGGTAAAACTGAATAAACGTGAACTAAAGCGTGTTAAGTAATTTCGGAATGATTGCATGATTGTCAATTCTCATTTTTTTACTACCTTTGCACACAAAATTTTCAATAGGTATAAAAACATTGACAATGAGCAAGAAATTCACCGAATACAGTCAGTTAAATTTATCGGAAATCAACAAAGAGCTGCTACAGCAGTGGGACAATAAAAACGTATTCCACAAGAGCTTAGAAACGCGCCAAGGCAAACCCGAATTTGTGTTTTACGAAGGCCCCCCTTCGGCAAACGGCATGCCCGGGATACACCACGTGATAGCACGCTCCATCAAAGATATTTTTTGCAGATACAAAACAATGAAAGGCTTTTTGGTAAACCGAAAAGCCGGATGGGACACGCACGGACTGCCCGTGGAGTTGGGCGTTGAAAAATCGCTCGGCATCACCAAAGAAGATATTGGCAAAACTATATCGGTAGAGGAGTACAACAACGCATGCCGCACCGAGGTAATGAAATATACCAAAGAGTGGGAAGACCTCACCCGAAAAATGGGCTATTGGGTAGATATGAACGACCCATATATCACCTACGACAACCGATACATAGAGACTTTGTGGTATTTGCTCAAAGAAATTTACAAAAAAGGATACCTCTACAAAGGTTACACCATACAACCCTACTCACCCGCGGCGGGAACCGGGTTGAGCACACACGAGCTGAACCAACCCGGCTGCTATCGCGATGTAAAAGATACTACTTGCACCGCCCAATTCAAGATTAAAAACCCATTAACCGAATGGGCTGAGTTTGGCGAACCATTTTTCTTGGCTTGGACAACCACACCTTGGACATTGCCCTCCAACGTGCTATTGGCAATGGGACCCAATATCGAATACGTTGCCGTGCAAACCTACAACCCGTACACAGGCAAACCGATGACGACCATTTTAGCTAAAAATCTGCTCAACGTATATTTTCCGCAAAAGAATGCCGAATTAAAACTCGAAGAATACAAAGAAGGCGATAAAAATGTGCCCTTCCGCGTGTTGAACAAAGTTTGGAAAGGCTCTGAATTGGCAGGAATAGAATACGAACAACTATTTCCTTGGATAAAAGTACAAGACAATGCTTTTCGTGTTGTAACCGGCGATTTTGTAACCACCGAAGACGGAACAGGAATTGTGCACATTGCTCCCACCTTTGGTGCCGACGATGCCAAAGTAGGCAAAGAAAACAATGTTGCCGGACTAACACTCATTGACAAAGACGGAAACATCCGCCCAATGGTAGATTTGACCGGAAAATTCTTCCTCATCGAAGATTTGGACGAAGATTTTGTGAAAAACAATGTAAACGTTGATTTATACAAGGAGTTTGCGGGACGATTCGTGAAAAACGAATATGAAACCCCCTCTAACTCCCCCAAAGGGGGAGAACTAAGCCCCTCCTTGGGAGGGGGTGGAGAGGCTACCACGCTCGACGTGGACTTATCCGTAACACTCAAGTTGCAAAATCGTGCGTTCCGCATCGAGAAGCATGTGCACAGCTATCCACATTGCTGGCGCACAGACAAACCCGTTTTATATTACCCGCTCGATAGTTGGTTTATCCGCACCACCGCTTGCAAAGAGCGTATGATGGAGTTAAACGAAACCATCAATTGGAAACCACAATCTACCGGAACGGGACGTTTTGGCAAATGGTTGGAAAATTTACAAGATTGGAATTTGAGTCGCAGTCGCTATTGGGGAACGCCGTTACCAATTTGGCGTACCGAAGACGGTAAAGAGGAAAAATGTATCGGCTCGGTAAAAGAATTGGTCGATGAAATGCAAAAAGCCCTGGATGCCGACGTTATGACCGAACTTCCGTGGAAAGATTTCGATTTGAACAACCACAAAGATTTAGATTACACTCATATAGACCTGCATCGTCCTTATGTGGACAAAATAGTATTGGTTTCTGACAGCGGAAAACCGATGCACCGCGAACTCGACCTCATCGACGTTTGGTTTGACAGTGGTGCCATGCCTTTTGCACAGTTTTTCTATCCTCATATTTCAGAAGAAGATTTTGCCAAAGTATATCCCGCCGATTTCATTGCCGAAGGCGTAGACCAAACACGTGGTTGGTTTTTCACGCTACACGCCATCAGCACCATGGTAAAAGACAGCGTGGCATTCAAAAATGTGATTTCAAACGGATTGGTTTTGGATAAAAACGGCAACAAAATGTCCAAGCGATTGGGTAATGCCGTTGACCCGTTCGAAACGATAGAGAAATACGGTTCCGACCCGCTTCGCTGGTACATGGTTACCAATGCATCGCCGTGGGACAACCTGAAATTTGATATTGACGGTGTGGAAGAAGCCCGACGCAAATTTTTCGGTACGCTTTACAACACCTACTCATTCTTCGCACTTTACGCCAACGTGGATAATTTCCGCAACCAATTCCCACAAATAGAATTGGCTAAACGTCCCGAAATTGACCGTTGGATTTTATCGCTCCTCAACTCACTGATTAAAGAGGTGGACGAAGATTACGCCAATTACGAGCCTACGAGAGCCGGACGAGCCATCAACGATTTTGTGAACGACAACTTGAGCAACTGGTTTGTCCGTTTAAACAGAAAACGTTTTTGGGGCGGAGAAATGACCAACGACAAGCTTTCGGCATACCAAACACTATACGAATGCTTGATTACGGTGGCAAAACTGATGGCACCCATCGCCCCTTTTTATGCCGATAGACTCTATTTAGATTTGACACAAGCCACAGAAAACGAAATGTTTGAATCGGTGCACTTGGCAGATTTCCCATCGGCACACGAATCGGTAATCGACACCACGCTCGAAGAGCAAATGTACTTGGCACAAACGGCATCGTCCATCGTGTTGGCATTGCGCCGCAAAGAGAACTTGCGGGTAAGACAACCACTTTCCAAATTGTTGATTCCCGTATTGAACGATGAACAACAAAAAAACATTGAAGCCGTTCAAGCACTCATCTTGAGCGAAGTAAACGTGAAAGCGATAGAGTTTGTGGATTCGGCAAACGATATGTTGGTGAAACGAGTGAAACCCGATTTCAAAAAACTGGGTCCCAAATATGGCAAAATCATGAAATTGGTAGCCGCCAAAATCCAAGAGATGTCGCAAGAGGAGATAAACAGTTTAGAGAAAAACGGCAATATCCAACTAACGATAGACAATCAGCAAATCGCAATTGATGCCGCCGATGTGGAAATCATTTCGGAAGACATTCCCGGATGGCTCGTAGGCAACGAAGGCCGATTGACTGTCGCACTCGACATAACCGTAACCGACGAACTCCGCAAGGAGGGAATCGCGCGCGAGTTGGTAAATCGCATCCAAAATCTGCGCAAAGCGAAAGATTTTGAAATTACCGACCGCATAGCGGTACAACTTTCGTCGCATCCTCAATTTGATGAAGCGGTCAAAGATTTTACCGATTATATTTCGGGACAAGTGCTTGCAGACTCCATCTGCATCGTGTCGCAAACATTGGAAGATGAAATTGAGATTGACGAAGAGAAATTGACCATTTCTGTTTGTAAACAATAATAGAACTAAATACGTTTATTATTGATATGTAAATCGTATTAACTTTGCAGAAGCAAAAATTCATAGATATAAATCATAAAAACCTTGCTGTTATGAGTGAAAAAACAAGATACTCAGATGAAGAATTGGAAGAATTCAGAGCCATCATCAACGAAAAGCTCCGAATTGCCCAACAAGAATACGAAAATTACCGTGCTGCAGTAACCAATTCCGACGGAAACGATACCGTAGATACCTCGCCAACCTACAAAGTGCTGGAAGAGGGCGCATCTACCCTATCTAAAGAGGAAGCAGGACGTTTGGCACAACGCCAGATGAAATTCATACAGAATTTGCAGGCTGCGCTGATTCGTATCGAAAACAAAACGTATGGGGTTTGTCGCGAAACCGGCAACCTGATTCCAAAAGAACGCCTACGTGCTGTTCCACATGCCACATTGAGCATCGAAGCCAAAGAAGGTAAAAGGAAATAATTGCACGAAGAGAAAAATGGCAATAAAACAGACACAAACCGGCGTGGTGCAGAAAAATAATAATTCTGCACCCGTTGTTGTTGTGCCGAAAAAACAGTTCAAATGAATAATGCCGCAAAAAAAGGGCTAATTGCTACCGCAGTAGTCATTTTGATTTTACTCATCGACCAAATTACTAAGATTTGGGTAAAAACCAATATGGCACTTTACGACATGATTCCTATAACCGATTGGTTCAAAATCTATTTCGTAGAAAATAATGGCATGGCGTTTGGGCTGGAGGTATTCGGGAAACTATTCCTTACCCTATTCAGAATTGTAGCAGTGGGAGTCATTATTTTCTATCTGTTTAGAATCATAAAAGAGAATTACAAAACAGGTTTTATTGCTTGCATTGCACTTGTTTTGGCAGGAGCTGCCGGAAATATCATCGATAGTGTTTTTTATGGCATGTTTTTCGAAGCGAGCTATCCGGGACATATTGCAACATTTACTCGTTGGGGCGAAGGCTATTCCACACTGTTTCACGGAAAAGTGGTAGATATGTTCTATTTTCCTCTCATAGAGGGCACCTACCCCGATTGGGTTCCTATTTGGGGCGGACAGGAGTTCTTGTTTTTCCGGTTCATTTTTAATATTGCCGATTCTGCCATCTCGGTAGGCGTGGTGCTGCTACTCATTTTTTACAGACATACGCTCTCCTTCTCGCTCTTATCCAAGAAAGACAAAGAAAAACTGGAGGCCGAAAAGCAACAACCATTAGAAAAAGAGAGTGCACGTGAACCATAAAACCATTGTATATCTGATAGCTTTCCTCATTTTTGGCATCTTGTTTACCTCATGCAGCCGCCCCAAAGAGGTGCTCAGCCGCAAGAAAATGGAGAAACTGATGTATGATATTTATATTGCCGAATCCATTATCGAAAATGACCTGCAAAATTTTGACTCGCCACAAAAAAAAGAAGCACTCATCAACGAAGTATTTCAAAAAAACAAAATCACCCAAGCCCAATGGGACTCTTCGCTGACGTGGTATTCTGACAGAATTGATTTGTATCTGCGTATAAACGATTCGGTAAAAAACAGACTGCAAAGAGAACACAAACTACTGGAGAGCCAACTCAACAACCAATTGCTTCTGGAACAGCGAAGTGCCCAACAGCAAGGATTATCTACCTTTATTCCAACAAACTACACATTTGACGGAACAACCAATCAAAACGGATTTAGATTTCGATTCAATTCGTCTGATATTGAAGCCAACATGCCACAACCCACTTCAGAATACACTTTCCGGGTTTTCGGCATTACGCCATCACCAACTGCCGTATTGAAATCATTTCTGATGTTAGAATACAAAGACACAACCATTTATAGGGTAAATAATATTTCCGAAAACGGAACTTACACACATACAATCAACAAATATATCGGCAACGATACCATTCAAAATATGATTGGATTCATGCGCCTGCAAAGCAGATTAAAAGAGAATCAGTCAATTCAATTATACAACATAAAGCTTGGCAACAATTCAGATAACTCGGAAACAATTATACCCGATGCAAAAGAAAGTACAGCACAAAATTTTGAACAAATAACAAAATAATTATTCAAAAAAAGCACTTTGCAGTAATCTTGTTTTCCGTATTTTTCATAAATACCAAATTTATTGGTATTTTTGTAGCAGCATAGCATCTTATGTGAAAAAAATATCCGCAAAAATAAATATATCTTAATAATAACAACAAAAAATGGACAAAAAAAGAGTTTACACCTTTGGTAACGGTGTTGCTGAAGGACGTGCAGATATGAAAAATCTGCTGGGGGGTAAAGGTGCTAACCTTGCCGAAATGAACCTGATTGGTGTTCCCGTACCTCCGGGATTTACCATTACCACCGAAGTTTGTACCGAGTATAATAAATTGGGAAAAGACTACGTGGTAGAAGTGTTAAAATCAGAAGTGGAAGAAGCAATCGCAAACATCGAGCAACTGATGGGCGCGAAATTTGGCGACCGCGAAAACCCATGCTTGGTATCTGTACGCTCAGGAGCTCGCGTTTCTATGCCCGGTATGATGGACACCGTTCTCAACCTTGGTTTGAATGACGATGCAGTAGAAGGTATCGCCAAAAAATCGGGTAACGAGCGTTTCGCTTGGGACTCTTACCGCCGTTTCGTACAAATGTACGGCGATGTGGTTCTCGGAATGAAACCCGAAAGCAAAGACGACATCGACCCATTTGAAGAGATAATGGAAGAAATGAAGGAAGCCAAAGGAGTAGAATTAGATACAGAACTATCGGTAGAAGATTTGAAAGAATTGGTAAAACGTTTTAAAGCAGCCGTGAAAAAACAAACCGGAAGCGACTTCCCCGAAAGTGCGTGGGAACAACTTTGGGGTGCCATTTGTGCCGTATTTGATAGCTGGATGAACGAACGCGCTATCCTTTACCGGAAAATGAACAACTTCTCCGATGAGTGGGGAACTGCCGTAAACGTACAAGCCATGGTCTACGGAAACATGGGAAAAACTTCGGGAACAGGCGTTGCTTTCACACGCGACTCAGCAACCGGAGAAGATATTTTTAACGGCGAATACCTGATAGATGCACAAGGTGAAGACGTTGTTGCCGGTGTACGAACACCACAAGAAATCACGATAGAAGGCTCGCGTCGTTGGGCAAAATTGCAAGGCGTTTCGGAAGAAGAACGTGCTGCAAAATACCCATCGTTGGAAGAAGCGCTACCCGTTTGTGCCGCAGAACTCATCGAGACACAACAAAAACTCGAAGACTACTTCAAAGATATGCAAGACTTGGAATTTACCATCCAAGACGGAAAATTGTGGATTCTGCAAACCCGTAGCGGAAAACGTACCGGTGCAGCCATGATAAAAATTGCTATCGATATGCTTCACCAAGGATATATCGACGAAAAAACAGTGCTGAAACGTTGCGATGCCGAGAAATTGGACGAACTGTTGCACCCTGTTTTCGACAAAAAAGCATTGGCAGAAGCAAAACCGATTACCAACGGACTTCCCGCATCGCCGGGTGCTGCCGCCGGACAAATTGTTTTCCATGCCGACGACGCCGAAGAATGGGCAAAAGACGGAAAGAAAACAATTCTTTGCCGCATCGAAACATCGCCCGAAGACCTCCGCGGAATGGCTACGGCTCAAGGTATCCTCACTGCACGTGGTGGTATGACATCGCACGCTGCTGTTGTGGCACGCGGTATGGGTAAATGCTGTGTTTCGGCTGCAAATGGCGTTGTTATCAGTTATAAAGACAGAACAATGACCATAAACGGCAAGGTGTTGAAAGAAGGCGACTGGATTTCGCTGAACGGAACAACCGGAAACGTTTACGAAGGAAAAATACAAACGCAGGATGCGGAATTGGGTGACGATTTCCTCGAACTGATGAAAATTGCCGACAAATATACCCGCATGAACGTGCGCACCAATGCCGATACGCCTCGCGATGCCAAAGTGGCTCGCAATTTCGGTGCAACCGGTATCGGACTTTGTCGTACCGAGCACATGTTCTTCGAAGAAGACAAAATCATTCCCATGCGTGAAATGATTTTGGCGAAAAACGAAGAAGGTCGTCGCAAAGCGTTAGAAAAACTGCTTCCATTGCAAAAAGAAGACTTCAAAGGAATATTCACGGCAATGGACGGATTCCCCGTTACCGTTCGCTTGCTCGACCCACCATTGCACGAATTTGTACCACACGATGAAAAAGGACAAATGGAAATGGCAAGAGTAATGGATATCTCCTACGAAGATATTCACGAACGTGTTGAAGGATTGATGGAATCGAACCCGATGCTCGGATTGCGCGGATGCCGTCTCGGAAACCTCTATCCCGAGATTACCGAAATGCAAACACGCGCCATCATGGAAGCTGCCCTCGACCTGAAAAAAGAAGGCATCAAAGCCGTTCCCGAAATCATGGTTCCCCTTACCGGTATCTTGCACGAGTTTAAAGCACAGAAAGATATCATCGAAAAAACCATCAAAGAGGTATTTGCAGAATACAACGATTCTATCGACTACCACGTGGGCACGATGATTGAAATTCCACGCGCTACACTCACTGCACACCGCATTGCAACCGAAGCCGATTTCTTCTCGTTCGGAACCAACGACTTGACGCAGATGACATTTGGTTACAGCCGCGACGACGTTGCCAAATTCCTACCGATGTATATCGACAAAGGAATTTTGAAACACGACCCGTTTGCCGTGCTCGACCAAAACGGTGTTGGTCAGCTCGTGAGCATGGCCGTTCAAAAAGGTCGCGAAGTGAAACCCTCGCTCAAATGCGGTATTTGCGGCGAACACGGAGGCGAACCCTCATCCGTGAAATTCTGCCACCGCGTAGGCCTCAACTATGTTTCTTGCTCTCCTTTCCGTGTGCCCATCGCACGTTTGGCGGCAGCGCAAGCGGCTATTGAATAACAAATCAGATTTTCATCCTTATTTTTACATATCACGGAGCAGCTTATGGGTTGCTCCGTGTTTTTTGTTATATCTTTACCGTAGGAAAATAAAACAAACATTATCTAAACAGAAAATTCAAATCATCCGCTTTGTCCGACACCAAACTCATATACAACATTCTTTCAGGCAACAAAGATGCTTTTAAGGAATTGATGGAGAAATACCAAGCCAAGGTATTTAGTACAGCGATGGGTTTTGTTCACTCCAAAGAGGATGCCGAAGATATAACGCAAGAGGTTTTTATCAAGGTATATCAATCTTTATCTACATTTAAAGGTGAGGCAGCATTTTCTACCTGGCTCTACAGAATAACGGTGAATCACAGCCTGCTTTTCATTAACAGAAACAAAAAAAACAGACTACTGGTTTCGCTCGAAAATATATTCAACAAGCCCAACAACGAAAATACTCCGTTAGAGAGTCTCGAAATAAAAGAGCGCGACGAACGAATAAAAAAAGCCATCGATTCTCTCTCCGATTCGCAGCGAGCAGCATTCGTACTAAGCAAATACGAAGAGTTGAATCAGAAAGAGATTGCGGCTATTTTAAACAAATCAGAAGGGGCGGTAGAGCAACTTTTACAACGGGCAAAAACCAATTTGCAAAAAAAATTGCAACCCTCACCGTAGGAAAAAACAACAACAAGTATCTAAATAATAAACGAAAACAAAATGAAACCGGAAGATTATATCGACGATTTTATCCAACGCGAAAGGCAAACAAAGCCAAATCCGTTTTTGAGTACAAAGGTGCTAACAAAAGTGGACGAATTGGAGAAAAGCAGTATCAAAAAGATGCCGTTGTGGCAAACGGTTTCCGTGGCAGCAAGTATTGCCATTGCAGCTTATTTTGGCATTTCTGTCGGCAACAGCTACATCGATAACCAAATGCCCGAAGTGGTGATGAACATAAACGACAGCCAGATAGAAAATTTAAGTTACTACAATTTTGACGATTATGAATAATTCAAATAAAATACTTTGGCTAATCATTGTCTTGTTGGTCATTTTGAACATAACAACCTTGGGTACCATATTTTACCACAACAAGCAAAACAGAAACGATAAATTGGCCATTGTTCTGGACGAAAACAGACAAAATCCGCTCACGGGACGCTTTTTTAGGCAAAATCTCGGTTTCGACGACTCGCAAATGGCAGCTTTTAGAGAAACAAATCGCGAATTTCAACACGTAGCCAATAATCTGATTTTCGAAATGGATTCTTTGAAGACGGAAATGTTCGCAGAATTGAATTCCGCGCAGCCCGATACCGCCAAACTCAATAATTTATCGGCACATCTGGGCAGCCACCATGTGGAATTAAAGAATATTACCAACCACTACTATCTGAAAATAAAATCGGTATGCAAACCTTCGCAACAAGAACGATTGCAAGAAGCCTTCGCACCTCTTTTTAGAGATGGAACTTCCACCAACTTAGGAAAAGGGCTCAACCGAAAAAACGGCAACGGATACCGATACCGAAACGGACGCGGCTGGAGAAACCAATAAACCGGAATACATAAACATTTAAATATTTATCAAGATGAAAACAAAATTATTTATCACAGTATGGAGCCTGATATTGTCAGTAGGACTACTATCTGCTCAAACCCAAAACAATACCCAAAAGCAAAACGAGAAAACCACTTCCGAACAAAAAGGACCGGCTTTTGTAGATAAAAACAACAACCTCATTTGCGACAATTTCGAGAATGGCACTCCCGGCAATAAAAATGCCAACGGCAAACAACGTCTGTTGGATGGCTCAGGAAGAAATCTTGGAAAAGGCAAAGGGATGAGAAACGGCAGAGGTAATGGAAGAGGTTGCGGAAGAAATTTTGTAGATAACAACAACGACGGCGTGTGCGATAATCTGAAAAACAGAACTCCCCGCCGACAAAACGGCACGGTAGATGTAACCGGACTTCGCAATGGAAGAGGCTACGGCAGAAATTTTGTGGATAAAAACAACGATGGCATCTGCGACCGCCGCCAAAAATAGGCATACCATTCGTTAATCACAGAAAAAAATTTATCATTGGATACAGTCCACTGAGCTTATACAACATTAATAACACCCCCAAAGGCATGCTTATCAACAAAAACATAGCAGTAAGTGAAAATGGATTCATGTTTAATCCACTCACAGGAGATAGTTTCAGCGTGAACCAAACCGGTTCGTTTATCATTCAAAAAATGAAAGAAGGCAAATGCGAAAAAGATATTTTACAAGCTCTTTGCCAAGAATACGAATTGGACAGTTACACTGCCGAAAAAGATTTCTATGATTTCATCTCGTTGTTAAATAGTTATCAGCTCATTGAAAATGAATAGAAAGAAAATAACTGTTGGTGTTACGGGGCTCAATAACATAGACAGCCCCGGACCCGGCATGCCCGTTATTCGCGCATTAAAAGAAAGTACCGATTTCGATTTTAGCATTGTTGGTCTTTCGTACGAAACTTTGGAACCCGGAATCTATATGCACGAACTGCTGGATAAGGTATATCAACTACCTTTACCGTCGGCTGGTTCATCAGTTTTGAAAGAGAGATTGCAATACATCCATCAAAAAGAGAAATTGAATGTAATTATTCCAAATTTTGATGCAGAATTGCATAATTTTATCAAAATACAACACGCTCTAAAATCGGAAATGGAAATTGCCACATTCTTGCCGTCGCACGAATCTTTTGAAGAAAGGCAAAAATCGGAACTGAACAAATTTGGCGAAAAATACAACGTGAAAGTACCCAAAAGTTACATGATTAACCAAATATTGGAGTTCAAAGAGATAGAAAAAGATATTCATTACCCGATGGTAATAAAAGGCAGATATTACGACGCCTATATTGCTTACACTTACGAACAAGCCGTGTCGTACTTCTACAAAATAACCTCCAAATGGGGATATCCGGTTATCGTGCAACAGTTTGTAACAGGCACAGAAGTAAATGTAACTGCAATTGGTGACGGCAAGGGCAGTTGCGTTGGCGCCGTAGCGATGCGAAAACTATACATAACCGATAAGGGCAAGGCGTGGTCGGGCATTGCACTGGAAGACAATAAATTGATGCAAATTTCGAGTCGGGTAATTGAAAACAGCAAATGGCGTGGCGGATGTGAGTTAGAATTTATCAAAACCAATGATAAAGAATATTATTTGTTAGAAATGAATCCGCGATTTCCGGCTTGGATATATCTGGCTAACGGTTGCGGACAAAATCATCCCGAAGCACTTGTAAAAATGGCTTTGGGTGAAAAAGTACAGCCATTTGCCCAATACAAAAGCGGAAAAATGTTTTTACGCTACTCTACCGATATGATTGTAGATATTTCGGAATTTGAAAAAATTTCAACAACAGGCGAGTTATAACTCTTCACTCAATCATAAAAAGAAAATTTTCAAAATTAACATCTTCAATCAGATAGTAAAGAATCAGGAACAACAAAAAGTGATAAAAAACGAACTTATGAAACTAACATACGAACGACCGATAATTCAAAAATTAAATACAGGCTTACTTAATAAATTTGGTTACAGAACCGAATACACACCACTAAAACAGATTGATGGTGTATCTGTTAACGAATTGATGGATAGCTACGGTTCCCCGCTATTTGTGATAAGCGAAAAAACAATACGCGACACCTATCAACGTGCACAAAAAGCATTTAAAATGCGCTACCCGAAAGTGCAGTTTGCCTGGAGTTACAAGACCAATTATCTGGATGCCGTGTGTCATATTTTTCATCAGGAAGGTAGTTGGGCTGAAGTTGTATCGGGTTTTGAGTACCAGAAAGCAATTCGCAACGGCGTTCCGGGTAATCTCATCATCTTTAATGGTCCCGACAAATCAGCAGAAGATTTGCTGACCGCCACCACCAATGGTTCTTTGATTCATATTGACCATTTCGACGAACTTTATACCCTCATCCAAATTTTGGAAGGCACCCAACTCAAAGCAAGGGTTGCCATTCGGGTAAATATGGATACTGGCGTCTATCCGCAATGGCATCGATTTGGTTTCAATTACGAATCGGGCGAAGCTTGGAGTGCCATCATGAAAATTGTTACCCAAAAAAACTTAGAGTTAGAGGGTTTGCATTGCCACATTGGCACGTACATGCTAACAGCAAACGCGTACGCAGTAGCTGCACAAAAAATGTGCGAACTGGCACATAAAACGGCTACCAAAGCCGGCATTAAAGTAAAATATATGGATTTGGGAGGCGGATTTTGCTCCACCAATACACTAAAAGGCTCTTACTTGCCGGGTGCAGATATGACTCCGTCGTTCGATGATTATGCCGAAGCCATTACAAATACCATTTTGCATTTCGGATTCAAGCCCGACGAGTTGCCGCTGCTCATTCTCGAAACCGGTCGTGCGCTCATAGATGAAGCGGGTTATCTGCTCGGCTCCGTGCTGGCAACCAAACGTATGCCCGACGGACGACGTGCCACCCTTCTCGATATTGGATTAAATATCATGTTCACATCCTTCTGGTACAACCACCGTGTGTCGGTTGCCCAAGATTTTTCCCAACATTCCGAAGAGATGGTGCTGTATGGCCCGCTTTGTATGAATATCGACTGTCTTCGTGAAAGTATTTATCTGCCACTGCTCAAAAAAGGAGATAAAGTGGTGGTGCACGAAGTTGGAGCATACAACATGACCCAATGGATGCAATTTATCACACTGCGCCCCAATATTGTACTGATAGACACAAAGGGTAAAGTGCATCTGATTAGAAAAGAGGAAACCACAGAATCTATTGTATCTCATGAATTGACGCCCAAGTATCTGGCTACCTTTACTTTGTAATTATTTTTAAAGTTACACCGAATGAAAACTCGGATACAATCAACCGCAAAGCTACACCTGCATGGTTTGATAAACAGCTACGCGCAAATATTTTTCTCTCAAGACAAATGGTATGCCATTGTTTTGCTGATCCTTAGCATGTTAGACCAGAGGGTAGGATTAGGTGGATTGGTGGCTGTGCTTATAACCAACTTAGTGGCGCATCTTTTCGGTTTTTCAAAAGATAAGATTCTGGCAGGACTATATGGTTTTAATGCCATTTTTATCGGATTGAGTTTGACATACAAATTTCACGTTAATTCCTCTTTCTTGATTCTTTTCTTTTTCTCAGTCGTATTAGGATTTATGTTTACAATCTGGTTCGAAACACTTTTCAGCAAATACAAAATTCCAATCCTAACCTTGCCGTTTGTTTTTACCCTTTTCATTATCGATTTATCGTTCACCAATTTTACCAACATACAACCCATTCTTCCTTTTGATAGAGTTACCATTGTATTGGCTGAACAAATGAAAGCTCCTTGGTATTACTTGGTACATCTTCTGGATAGTGTTTCATTGCCACAAATGCTTCTCTATTATCTGAAAACGATGGCATCAATCTTTTTTGCCGATAGTGTTTTGGTTGGTATAATTATGGTGATTGCCCTGTTTTTTCATTCGCGAATAAAATCAACGGTTGCTTTCTTGGGATTTCTTTTCGCATTTATTACAGGTAAAATGATGGGCGTAGATGTTCAGCAACTAACTCAAAATCTGGTAGGTGTGAACTATATTTTTTGGGGAATGGCGATGGGTAGTTTCTTTATTATCCCCAACGCGTACAGCTATTTGCTGGTCATTGGGCTTACCCCAGTACTATTTTTCTTTCAAACAGGCATTGATAATTTAATTTCATTTGCCGGATTGGCATCATATACCCTGTCATTCAGTTTGATAACGATTTTAGTTCTGTTTATTTTGAAACAAAGAAGTAAAAACAGATTTTTTATTTTCCCATTTATTCAATATTATAATCCCGAAAAAACAGTTTACAAAAATATGAATTATATGCAGCGTTTCGGGCAGGAAGTATTGTTTAAGTTTCAACTACCTTTTCTAGATAAATGGACTGTCAGTCAAGGTTATAACGGAGCTATTACCCATTTAGGTGCTTGGGCAAAAGCTATGGACTTTCAGATTACAGATGAGCATGGCAATACCTGTTGCAAACCAAGCAAACAAAAAGAAGATTATTACAGTTTCAACAAGCCGGTTCTGGCACCTGCAGACGGCTATGTGTATATGATTAGCAATATCACCGAAGACAACGAGATTGGAAGTGTAAATACTATCCAAAATTGGGGTAATACCATTATTATCAATCATCTGAATGGACTTTTTTCACAATTAAGTCATTTAAAAAAAGATAGTTTCAGAGTTCAGATTGGCGATTTTGTTACAAAAGGTAGCGTGGTTGCTGCTTGTGGTAATTCGGGAAGATCGCCCGAACCACATTTGCATTTTCAGATTCAACTCTCGCCCGAGATTGGCGCGACAACTTACTCGTATCCTATAGGATATTTTTTTGAAAAAACAGAAGAAGCACCCATCCTTCGAATAGGAGATACACCCAAGGAGAACAGTACTATTTATAACGTAATCTCTTCGGAACTGGCACACCATGCTTTTGATACAATGCCGGGCAGAGTGCTTCGTGTAAAAAGTAACAACGATGATTTTTTGTGGGTCATTGCTACCGATGCTTACAATAAGAAATACATCTATTGTAACAAATCAAAATCTGTGGCTTATATCGAAAACAATGGTACCATGTTCTATTTTACCGATTTTGAAGGGAAAAAATCCTCCCCACTTTATTTCTTGTATCGAAGTTGCTTCAAAATATTGCTATCCAACGAAATAGGTATTGTTATTAAAGACGCTATCCCACTGACTAAAGAGCATCCCATTGGCACAAAATGGTTGCAAGATTTGGTCGCACCGTTTTTTATTTTTACACAAGTAAAATATCAATCGAAACTTATCGAATCCAATCATGCACATTATCCAACAGAACTTGTGTATCAGACAGAAACACATGTTTCTCCACTCAATTTAAAAAGGGGAAGAAAATTTGCCACAGTAACAATTGCAAGCAATAGAATTGAAATAAACTCAAAAAACAGGAAATTATGTATAGATTGGGGCTGATTACAATATTTATTTTAACCGTCTGGATTCTGAATGCACAAACTAATGTGAGTGCCATACAAACAGACAGTATCAAGCAAGCAACTATGCGCAATAAAAAAGGGACAGACACCACGTTTCAGCAAATTTATTGGCAAAAAGCAAAAAATAGTTTTTCAAAAAAAAATTATGCATTGGCAGCAAAATATTTCTCTGAAGAACTCAAAAGTAACCCATTGGATTCCAATTTACAACAAGAATTATACCATTCATATTTACTAAGCGGACAAAAGGTAAAAGCCGAAGTTTTATTTAAATCGGTTTTGCCGTCGTATCACAAAAAATCAGTTATAGAGTATATCGCTCTCTCATCTGGGTATCTTGTCAACAACAACAAACCCAAAATAATGCTTCATTTTCCACAATACGACTCAGTCAACCAATACCAAAATATGTTTTACACGAGTCTTACATTGGGTTTGAATATAACAAAAAGAACTAAATTGACACTTGGGTATCAGATGTACAATACACATTTTGAGCAATATGGCACAATGGGTCTTCTTCAGAATTTTAATCTATCTCAGCACCAGTGGATAGCATCGTTGCAATATTTTGCAAAAAACAATATTTCGACCGGTTTTTCGGCAGCTTTTTATCAGATTGATACTTTTAATAAACAACAATTCTATTCAAATAATTCATCGGGCAACCCCCCAAAAAAAAGTTCTTCTTCGGCATTTTCTGTACTTGCATTTATAAACAAACGTTTTGTCCATCTTCAACCCGAAATTTCCATTGCCTATTCCAATTTTGGTACAGATAAACAGTATCAGGCAGAAGGTTCGCTCACGTATTATCCTCTTGGCAATCTAAATTTATACGGTCAAACAAAACTTGCCGCCATACACAATGTTCATTTTTTGCAAACAAATCAATTCGTCTTTTCGCAAAGCGTAGGGGTTCGATTAATCAAACAATTGTGGTTGGACGGACGTATGGGTATCGGAAACCAACAAAACTACATCACGGAACACTCTTTTTTGGTTTACGACACCTACAATCCCATCATAGCTATTACCGGCGCTTCGCTCTCCTATTATTTCAAGAAGGCTACTATATCTGCAGGATATCAATGGCACAAAAGAGAAGGATATGCTTACTCTATGATAGATTACACCAAATACAGTTATAACAATCACTTAATAAACATAGCATTGGTATGGAACTTTTAACTAAAAAATACGGCTTGATATTGGTTTTATTCTTGTTTGTTCTCTCTGCTACGGCGCAAACAGAAATCTCTAATCACTTCTCCAACAGCTATAAATACGAATCTACGGGCGATTATAGAAAAGCTATTCAAGAAATGAATTTCCTGAAAGGTTACGATTACCACAAAGCTTTGCGATTGGGCTGGCTGTATTATTTGTCAAAAGATTTTGAGAGTAGCAAGAAGTATTACAATCAGGCTATCAGTCTATCTCCCAAATCAGTAGAAGCACTTTTGGGGATTTGTTATCCTTTGGAAGTACAAAATAAAACCGAAGAATTAGAAATTGTATATAAAAAAATACTCCTTTTGGATAAAAACAACTCCAAGATAAACTACGCGTTAGGAAATATATATTATTACAAGAAAAATTTTAAACTAGCAGAAAAATACTACGATATTGTGATACAATTGTATCCGTCCGATTATTATTCAACACTTATGGGGGCGTGGACTAAATATTTTTTGGGTAAAAAAGCCGAAGCGCTCAAACTATTTAACCATGTACTCATTATTTCGCCAACCGACCAATCGGCAAAATATGGACTCAATCTTCTGAAATAATACTACTTGCTCACCAAATTGAGCCCCACGATAGAAATTACCAAGGTAATCAGGAAAAAGATGCGCCAAAAAGCAGTAGATTCACCCAAGAAGACAATGCCGGCAAGTACTGTAAATACAGCCCCAATACCACCCCAAACGGCGTATCCGGTGCCAATGGCAATAGCATTTTCGCCACTAATGGCTTTGTACAACAAAAACATGCTGATAGAAACACTTGCCACAAAAGAGAGAAACCAGAGCCAAGCGGTTTTTCCCGAACTTTCGGACATACGCTCTAAACTAAAAGCAAATACGGCTTCGAACAAGCCCCCGACAATAAGATAAATCCAATTCATAATAATAGCACCATGAGAACGTGTTTTGCGACACGAGATTACAGAAATTTCTTGCAAAAATAGCATAGTTTTCACAAAAAAGGAAAACTGTGTGGCAAGTTAACAAAAAAATGAGCAAGAAATAGAAATTCAGGACTGAAAATTACTAACTCAATTTTGCATTTATTCGATAACAAGTATCTGTAATTCAATTTTTTTAATTGGTTTTTTATCTTTCTCCCATGGTCTTTTTTCGACTAAAACAACCGTTGTTTCGCCCGCAGAAAGCGCTTCAATAGTTACCAAAACGAGAATACTTGCACCAATAATTACATCATCGATGCTCTTTTTTTTCTGCCGGTTTTCGAGTGTTACACGCACCATTGTTTCGTCATACGACTCCGCGCTCCACAAATATCCGGTTGTTGGGTTCGATTGTATCTCGAACGTATATTTTTCATTTTTTTTTAAAGAAATTGATTTTGCCATTTAATTGAAGTATTTACATTGTACATTTCCAATCAAAGATACAAAAAAAGCCGATATGAATAATACCGGCATTTTTCACTAATAATCACTCACTTTGCGTATTGTCCAAAAATCGGAACAATAGTTTCTGTCGCTGATATACTGGTAAGGCATCCAAAAATATCCTTTATCTCCCCAGTTTTTACCCCATGAGTTTCTGACCAGTACCATCTGTTTTTCGTCGTCGTATCCTACTGCTAAAACAGCATGTCCGCCCAACATCGATTCGGTTTTAATATCGGGCATTGGCATGATTCCGGTTGTAGTAACCTCTTGCGAGTAAAAACTCTCGTAAACCGAAAAACCAAAAGCAATTGGAAATCCCTCGGCTAAGCATTGTTTTATACCCATCAATCCGTTTGAAATACGAAAATAGCTGCCAATTACGTGATTAAGAGCCGATGTGTAGCACATAACCGGTGGTTTTTTGGTGAATTTTGCAAATGGTTTGGTGCTGGCACTATATCGCCATTCCGATTCGTAACAAACACCTTGCTTGCTCAATGACTTGATTCCGTCGCGAAGATATGCGCCACTATCGTAGCTTTCACTACCCATCATCACTCTTTCGTTGTAGTACAAAAATAACCTCGACATCCGTCTATTGCGTTTTTTTTGAACTTTTCGTCCATATTCCACGGCTGCATTCAGCGCATTTGCTGTGCAACTTCCCAAATTGCCCTGACTAAAAACAGGTGGGCAATTTTTCCTTAAATCTATTTTTGCCGGAAGTGATTTGGCTATTCTCAATGGTGCTACATAAGAATAATCTCTTGCATCGGGTATATCGGGGATCCACCCCAATTTTGGCATTTTAATCTTTTTTGGACTATTTGCTTGCATTGTTGTCTTATTTACATTGATTTTTAGTTTTTAGATAACGATACGTTGCAAAAATATAATTTTATATACGTAGATGTTAGGATTTTTTGCGCATTTTATAGGACAAATTGCGCATTAACAGTTGCACGAAAAGGATAATAAATAACTTTATAACCAGTTATTCATCTATTTGTAAGACAATTATATAATAAAATTATTTATTTGCCAGTAATATTGTATTTTTGATTGAAGATTTTTTCCGAGATTTTCTTACAATATACTAACTCCTTTCCATCTATGAATCTTTTTCCTTTGGATGAAAAAAACCGATACTAAAATTGAGCTAATGCATATGTATAGTATGGAAAAATATTTTCGGAAGTATTAAACTTTATTCGTTAATTACACATGCTATGTAACCGAAAATTAAATTGCAAAAAAAGGAATAGCCTTTATAGAGATAAGTACTAACAGATAAATTAATAGATAAAAAAAAGACCAAGGTTTTGCTTGATCTTTTCCTAAAACTTAAATCACGCAATTACGCAACAGTTTTTCTATAACTGTTCGCTGTGCACTCAGAACACCTAAATCTAAGTTTTAATGTACAAATATAGCTTAAAACTCTGTTTAGTCAAAATAAATTCTAATATTTAACATTATATTAACTTTTTACTCACATTCAAATATTGATAGTTCAGTATCACATTATCATGATTCTAATAATTGTTGAAAAGACAGCCGGTTTATTTAAAAAAACACCAATAAAAAAAATATTATTACGATAAACACGAGTAATGTCCCCCCTACTGAAAGAATATTTTCTTGAAATTTCGTATAATTTTTAGTAAATACAAAATATTTGCTTTTTAAACATGGTTAATTTTTGTTATTTCTACTCGTCGGCACCAGGATTTTTTAGTCATTATATGTCAATATATTAGGCTATTTTGATGCGTAATTTGTCCTATTTTTATGAATGTTAACGCAAAATAATTCTGATATTTTTATTCTCTTTTGGAATAATTAATTAAATAAACATATTATATTTGCCATTATAATTTATCACGGTTCAATAAATGTGATATATGATAAGCAACCCATCTTTACTAGCGCGTACAAAATTGGAAGTAGAAAAATAAAACAACAAAAAAAGAAAGCAACGTAAAATATCATTTCATATCAGAATTCTGATATTGGAATAAATAAATATTCATTTTCACCATTAAAAAACAAATATTATGAACTATTTAAACAGCAATGCTTCAAATATCGCTACAAGCGCGTTGAAAGCAATCCCATTTGGAGATATTATAGGCGGCCCGTTAGAAGCCTGTATTTTGGCTCAAGAGAAGGCTGCAGTTACCACGGTCAACTTCATAGAGCGTGTAGGTATGCAAAGAAAACCCGTATTTGATGCCACGGGTAATCCGGTTAAAATAAAAAATGAAAACGGTGTTGAGGAGCAAGTTTTTGAATGGGAAGCTATTTATATATCTTTCCAGTTTATACAAGGCGGACGAATGGTACGACTCAATGTTCCTATGCTCACGGTGGTGCCGGTACCTTATATAGCAATAAACACGATTGATATCAACTTCAAAGCGAACATTTCAGCTTCGGCTGCCACTTTTGATGAGGAAACAGAAAGTGATTCGAGTAATCAAAAAGATTCTCAATTTGCTAGTGCCAGCGAATATGCGAGGCAGAACACCCGTAAAGGAGTAGGATTTTTAGGATTTTATAGAAAAAACAATACTTCTAGCAGTAGTTCAAGAAACTATTCGCAAAGTAGCATGAGTGCCTCCATATCCAGCAAAAAAGATTCCAAAGGAACAGCCGAATCCAAATATAGTGTAGAATACACCATGGACGTGGCAGTGCACGCATCGCAAGACAGTATGCCGGCCGGTATGGCAAAAATATTAGAACTGATTGGAACGGCAATGGACTTGTGCGATCCCGATGGCGAATTTGTAGTAAACTCTACACAATTTCGAGTTACAGGAAACGAAAAAGTACAGCTGGAAGCATCTTACAAAACACCTGCCGGTCTGCTAATGGCAGAAGGTTTTAAATTATACAAATACAATGACTTAAAAGAATTTAATAAAAATGAATTCAATGATAAAGGTTTACCCAAAAATGGTACAGAATTACAGGATGGTCGCAAATTAAAAGATAAAAAAACTTATGAATTGGGTGAGGGTTATTATATTCTGCAATCAGACGATAAAACACAGTTTTTGCAATTGGCTGTAGAAAAAGAAGCTACATCCCAAACCACCTAAATAAATGTACATTGAATTTCAAGTTTTATAGAGTGCATTTCTCTCAATAACCTCCTGATATAGAGCATGAATATAAAGAAACAACAAAATAAGTTGTACAAATAAAGAATATAAAAAAATAAATAATTATGGCATTAGATACATCGGCTTCACAAACCGCTACCAATGCGTTACAATCTATCCCTTTTGGTAACATCATTGGCGGACCGCTCAACGCTTGTATCGAAGCACAAGCACAATCGGCTCAGACCACTTGGCGATTTATACAAGAAGTAGGTCTCAGAAGTGATGAAAACGGCAAAAGAGAAGCCGTGAGCGTTAATTTTGAATATGTACAAGGTGGCAGGAAACTGATGTTGATAGTACCCCTGCTTACTATTGTTCCTATCCCTTATATTGCAATAGATGAAATTGAAATAAATTTCAAAGCACAAATTTCGGCATCGGCTTCTACCTCGAGCGAGAAAAGTAACTCTACCGGAATGGAAGCCGGAGTTTCTGCTTCGGCTCGTTTTGGCGGTTTTCTCAATCACGGAAAGGTAAATATGCATGCCAATTTTTCGAGCAAAAAAGACTCCAAATCCACACAAGAATCTAAGTATAGTGTAGAATACACCATGGACGTGCGGGTACATGCCATGCAAGATAGTATGCCTGCCGGCATGGCTCGCATTTTAGAAATTCTGAACAGTTCGGTAGATTCGGTCAACTCCAAAGGAGAGCTTTATGCAAGCGACAACGTACTGTATCTAACCAAAGACACAAGTGTGGTAACTGTTGCCTCTTACAAATCTGCAGAAGGACTGCTTTCGCCAAGAGATATTGAAATATTTGATGCCGATGACAAGTCCATTTTAAAATTACCCGATGGAAAAAATAAAGATGAAAATAAATCGAAAGGCGTAAGTATTAGATTATCTGATTCGGGCGAGAATTTGTTATGCAGCTTTACAAAAAAAGGAGCCTTCTATTTAAAAGCAAATGAGTGTCAACAGTTAGTAACAGTGATATAATTTCTGTCAGAACTATATTACCAAGATGTTTTACCTCCAAAAAAATGATGAATCATGAGCGAAAATCAAACAAATGACTTTTCCCAATTAGATGGTCTGAGTAAAGTGGTTACCAATTCGTTAAGCCAGTTGCCATTTACGCATCTGATAAGCGAACCACTAAAAGCGTGTGTGCATGCACAAAACGAAACTACCAAAGCTACATTAGCCTCCATGATGGAAATGGGACTAATTGCAGACAAAAATAAAAACAAAGCTGCCATTTTTGTCGAATTTGAGTTTATGAGTGGAGGTAGAATTAAAAAAATGTCTGTACCTTTGCTCACTTTAGTCCCGATAAATTTTATTGGAATCAATTCTGTTACTATCGCCTTTAAAGCAGCAATAAATGCTTCGTCGAAAAATACGTTTGCAGATATTGGAGCCGAAATAGCTAAAGCAAAAAAAGATTCTGCTAAAAAAGATGAAAGTGAAGGAGGAAGTGGTGGAGAAAATAATAATACAAATGAACCACCAAAAAAAAGTGTTAGGGCAAACGCGAAGAAAAACAAAAGCTCTTCAGGTGAAGAAACTACTACAGAAGAAAATGATTCAAGCACACCTGACAACCAAACCAGTGGTAGTGATGACAAAGATGGGGATAAAGGTTTCGACTGGGATATTTTAAAAAACGTGCCAAAAGTTGTTGAATATGTGATAGATCTTATTCCGTCTAAAAAAGACGAAAAAGCCAAAGACAAGGAAAATGGATCAAATTATTCCAATAAAAAAGACTCTACCTCCACTCGCGAATCGAAATACAGTATAGAGACAACTGTAGATTTTTCGCTCTCTGCCGGACCAACCGATATGCCGGGTGGCATGGCACGAATGCTCGAAATCCTGAATTCCACGATTGAGGTTTTTGACCCCGATGGCGAACTATTGATAACGGAATACAAAATTGGCAAAGGAGAAAAAGTGTACATTGAATACAAAAACGAGAAAGGGCTGTACGAGATAGAAGAGATAAAAATAAACAACAGCCAAGACGTAAGTGTACCAAAGGAAAAAATTGAAGAAATGGGAAATGGTATCTTGGTACAGTTGGATGATGCAGGCAATTACACGGTAACAGCAAAGAAAAAGAAAGAAGTTATTATTGTAACTGAATGATAATAAAATAACGATGACAAATTTAAAACAAATACTCACATCGGTACTACACGATGTTGTTCAAGCCCAACACGAAGCAAACCTATTTGCTGTAAACTTGGCGGCAGAATACGCGCAACAAAACAAGGGACTAACCATAACACCTCCGTCTGTTGCTGTAGGCGAATTGTCTATCAACTTACGCTACGCTGTGCAAGAAGGGGAAGAAATTAACGAAAAGAAAACTCTGAACCAAAAAGAAAAGGCAAATTGGTTAAAAAAACTATCCAAACAATTGGCTAAACTCATGATCAGAAAACTGGTTGAAGAGCTGCAAGCATCTAAAGTACCTTATGAAGATAACGGGTTTTCTTTTGTTAATGACTTAGGCGATAATGAAAGTCTGCAAGACTATATCGCCCAACGAACTCTTACCTCGTTAGAATTACTCAAAGATCGGATTATTTTAGAAAACTCGGCTTTTGATATTGAATTAATTTCGGATCAAGTATTATATGTAGGCGAACAGTATCTGCTCAAGCATTCTGATATTATCGGTTTATTTAACCTTCCGGAAGGTTCTGCGCTGTTTAACAGAATAAAAAAGGTTCTGGATCATGAAATAAATGATAGTGTAAAACAAATTGTGGACGAAATTTCGGTAGAAACAATGTTTGATTCACATAGCTATGCATCTCTGAATATTACGGTGAATGCCGATGAATTAAAAAAACTCCCCGCAGAAAGCATACAGCAATTGAGTATCAAAATCGGTTCTAAAACAATAAATGAGGTTACTAATTTGTAAAAATTAAGCTTTTATGCCAAATATAATTTCCAACGAAGCAAATCTTTCCAAGTTGCTGAGCGATGCTTACACCTCCACTCTCAATGCTGAGTTGCAGGGACAAAAACAACACTTAGAAATATTAAACCAAATAAAAGATTTGCCTCCATTTTCTTTCTCCTTTACCGATGAAAATGGGAACAAAACAGTGTTACAAGTGCCGGTAATAACATTGATTCCCCTTTCTATGTTGCATATCGAGGAAGCAGAATTTAATTACTCCGTGTCGCTATCATACAATAGTACATCACAAAGCGAGACTCCAATATTAGATAAGGGAATTCCCAATTTTACAAAAGCATTTATTTACAATAATGGTGCTACTAAAATGATTAATAATAGAAAAGTATATGAAGGAGAATATACAGAATTAGAAGAAATCGAAATTTTTTTACCAATCACCGGTAGTCAAATTCCAATTTTTAAAATAATAGAAATAGGAGGTGAACCAGTCTATTATCACTCGAAGATATCAAATGTAAAACAAAAAATTAAATTGCTTTCATTCGGAAGACCTCACGTAGCTCTTTGGGAATTAAAAAATCCGGATCTAACCAAATATAAATTTTTGATTAGATTTCAACTATCTGGAGTGGTTGAATATGAAAATAAGAAGTACATACAAGACAACAAAGGAGAAAAAACCATCGAAATAAAAAAAGAAATATTCAATAACAGAGACGGGAAAAGATTCGCGTTGAAAAAACACATAGCTCGAGAATTTCTTCACAGATCTCAATATACTGAAATAAACAAGAGCAATACAAACTTTATGGTAACGTTAGATAACGAAAACCAAATGAATACAAACCTGACAGTAAAGGTAAAATTGAAACAAAGTAGCATCCCTACTGGTATGTATGAAATTTTGCAAACTGCCGGTAATAATATAAAAATTATTCAAGGCCGCTAAATTCTATTATTCTCAAATTCAGATTAAAAAAAGAAATAACAGAAAATGAATCCAACAGAACAAAAAAAACCGGGACTCGCGTGTCCAAAATGCAATCGTTTCATCGAAACGACTATCGGAGATCTTATTTCAAAATCATATATTGAATGTTCTCACTGCAGATTGCGCCTCAACATCAACAAGCAAGAGTCGAAAAAAGCACTTGATATATTGCAAGATGTGGAAAAAGCCCGACAAAATTTGGACAAAGCAAGCAATTTTAAACGATAATCACCTTTTCAAAACATATTATTCATCATGCAACACAATGTAAATGACGACATGGCGCGCATCCCTTTTAGTGATTTGATTGGCAGACCGCTAAGAGCATGTATCGAAGCACAAGAAAAAGCATCCATGTGCACTTGGGACTATATACAGTCTATTGGTTTGCAGGATGTTACTGGCTCTGATAATCCACAAAAGGAATTGCTGATGATTACCTTTTCATTTATCAGTGAGGGTGGAATGGCTTCGTTGCGCCTGCCTTTACTCTCCGTAGTTCCTATTCCTTATTTTTCTATCGACACATTGGATATCAGCTTCCGGGCAAATATTAAATCGGTTCAAGTAACCGAAGAAACCGGCGAAACCAGCCTGAAAGGAATTAATAATATTACCGGAAGACGTACAGAAAATATTTTAGCAAGCTATTCGATAAGCAAAGATTCAGAGTCAATAGAAAGCAGCGAATACAATGTAGAAAACGCCATTGACGTAAGAATACGTGCCACGCAAGATCACATGCCCGCCGGATTGTCAAAAGTTTTGGCATTTATGGAACAAGCCATACAGGTAAAAACACCACAAATAGAACTAAAAGACACAAACATGGCAACTGCCATTCGCGATTTTAGGTATAAATTTTCCAGTCTGCCCAATTCTAATCTCTCTCCTGTTTTAACCTCTATCCCCGGTTTGGTGCCTGACAAGTCCGATCTTCACATGAAAGAAGGTGTTATAGATAGAAGTTATTTGCAAAGCATCGAGGTTTTGAGTTTTTTATATTCCGATTGTCCTTTTAACAACATTGACGATTTGGCTAATATGGATAACCTTACGGCTTTTATTTGTGATAAAATTGTGATTTCTTCTATTTACAGTTTTTCAATGCAAAATCTTTCGTCGGTGGCTCTATTATCGTTAAACAGCAATGGTGATGCACTTCACGAAAAACAACATATACCAAATTTTGAGTTTAAGTGGCTCCATAAAATTCAAACTCTATTCCTGAGCAATTTTCAACAACTTGCACTGAATCAAGTTATTTTGAGCAATTCATTTGATTTAGTTTCACTTGTTATATATAACTGTCATATCGAAGTGGTGGATATATCCGTTTCAAAAAACATACAAGTTTTAAAAATAGAATCAGGAAATGTAAAAGAGCTAATAGTTTGGCGCGGTTTTTCGACTAATAAATTGCAAATCTGCAAATTACCCAATGATATTATCATACAAGAAATTTAACCGGTAAATAAATTATGGCTAAGAAAAAGCAGTACAATAATTTACGTGATGAACCCACTGAGCATTTACGGAACATTCCTTTCAGTACTATGTTGGGCGGTCCTGTTGAAGCATGCATTCAAGCACAAGTAGATGCTGCAAACAGCACACGCAGATACATAGAATCGGTCTGTTTTGAAACCGATTATTATGGTCGAAAAAAATCGGTAATGCTGAGTTTCGATTATGTATTTGAGGGTAAATATATGCGACTTACCATGCCCCTGATAGCTATAGTACCGGTTCCATTTTTTTGTGTGGATAGCTTAGATATCGAATTTAACGCGAATGTTACCGGATACGAAAACAACAGTATACAATGTAAATTTGCACGTATAAATAGAGGAAATTCAGAAAAAAATGATGGAACAAGTACTTTCCACTATTCTAACGAAAATGTGCTAAACGTTCGATTACATGCTTCACAAGACAACATGCCGGGAGGGTTAGGACGTGTATTAAATATTCTGGAGCAATACATGCATATAGAAGAACCGGTAACACCTAGCACTCCAATAAAAATTGAATTAACCCCTGAAAAGGTAAACTTAAAAGTTGGAAAGCGAGTAACCTTAAAAGCAAGCACCGATACTGATGTTTCATTAAAATGGACCACTGACAAACCGGATTTGATAAGAGTATCAAAAAAAGGAAGAGTAACTGCTCTAAAAGAAGGGATAGCCAACGTAATTGTTAGCCATGGTTCTGATTATGCTGCGGTAAAAATTATCATCACGTCAAATGATGATTTGCCGACTACTTCATTTACATCCGGCAGTGGTCAATCAACATCTCACTACGGTATTGAAATAATTCCCGATTATTCTTCGACTACAACTACAAGTTCAACTACGGCATCAACCACTATTTCAAGTTCAAGTTCATCTTCAAGTAGTAGCCAATCACATTATGGACTTGATTTGTTGGCAGATTATTCTACAGAAACCTCAGCCAATAGTTATACAGCACATAGTAGTAGTCCGGCACATTATGGCATCCGGTTGATACAAGATAGTAATACTCCACGTAAAAATGTATCCAAATTAAAAAAACAAGCAGAAGCCAAAAAAAATAATCAAAAGAAGAAAATTTCAATCGAAGAAAACATCCGAACAACCAGACCTCGCCGGAAAAAATAATCACAACAAAACATTCCATGTTAGCGATACACACCACAGATAGCAGACCCGCCGCACAGCGTGGGGAAAACTTTTTCCAAGCCGATTTTGAATTGCTTTGCATGGTATTGTCTGCTCTGAAATGGCGTGAAAAAAACGGTAAAATAAAACTTTATACCGATTCCGCCGCTATGCGCTTCTACGAAAAAGAGGTATTGCAAGAAATATGGGATGGCGGTATTGATACGCACAGTTTGCAATCGGACAAACACGATATAGATTATCGCATCTTTTGGGCAGCGGGCAAACTGATTGCTTTGAGCAACGAAACTTCGCCCGTTGCAACAATAGATACCGACATGATTCTTTGGAACGAACTGGGTTATTGGAACGAAAAGCCAAATTCGTGTATCTGCATCCACAAAGAAGAGTTGTATGAAGGTGTATATTTGGACCCGGTATTCTTGAAAACGGCAGAAGATTATCGGTTCGACGAATCATGGGATTGGACAGCCTTGCCATGCAACGCGGCATTCGTATATCACGGCAACCAACAACTACTCCATTATTATTTGGAAGAAGCGTTCCGATTTATGCACAAAAACAGAGAAACTCCCGAAGAGATGGTTAGCCAAATGGTGTTTGCCGAACAACGTTTGTTGGGCATTGCTGCCAAAAAACTGAATTTGGAAGTAGATGCGTTCTATCGGGTAGATGAACTTGCTTCTCAAAAAAATTTTACCCACTTCTGGGGATATAAAGCGGAACTGCGAAAGGACAAAAAATTGGCCGAAACGATTTGTAAACAGAGTGTAGAGCGACTGCTTCATGATTTTGCAACGCGACACCCTTTTTTGTTAAAAATGCCGGTTGTGCAGCGATATATGTAATATACTTAAGAGCAGGTCGAAACTCTAATATCTATAACTCACCGTTAACATTATTGCACGCGGACGGATATTATACATATAATCGAAGCGGTCTAAGCCATTGTAAATAGAGTAAGAGTAATGCCGTTCATTAAACAAGTTATTTGCTGATAGGTTAAACCCCATCTGAGCGTACTTAAAAGTAATTCCTATATCAGCAAAAAATATTTTTACCGAACTATTTTCTCCAATTTCATTGTACGAATGCTCCAGACGACCATTAAATTGCCACTTTTTACCCAACAAATAGAATGCCGACAACTGCTGTGTTATTTGCCACATAGAGGATCGAAAAACGTTGGTGTTTTGAATGATCTCCGAGATTTGATTATTTGCCATGGCTTGATAAGTAACTGAACTTGCATCTGATAATTTAATGTTTAGCTTGGGTAATAATGCCCATCCCGAAGCTTTATAAGGATACAAGACACCTTGTTATAAACGCTTCCCATTCATACTATTATAACTAACATTGAATGAAATATTTGTTCTGATTTCGGAGAAATATTTTCCCGCATAAAACGTCCACAAGAGCATATCAGAACAAGTTGAAAACTCCTTGTTTCCACTTATCGATTCATTTCCTACAAAGCGTTGTGTGTTTACCGTGTTTCTTGCCGAAGGAGAATATGACAACGATGTGTTTAAGAAAAATATTGTTAAAGGATTACGATATTGCACACTCGTGTTGAAAGATTGTCGTTTTATCTGCGATAAAATGTTACTCCGTTTACTGAAATTACGATACGAAGACATAAAATAAACATCAGCAAGTTCAATAAAATCGCCGATAGATTGTGTATAGCGATATCCCACACGAGCCGTGAGCATGGGAGAAAACCGATAATTGATACGAAAAGACGGAATTGGGAAAAAGTAAGAACGGTTATTGGAATTAGACATATCTATATAATGCTTCTTGAAAGCAACATCTGCATTGATAATTAGCTTATTTCCCCGATACATATACGTAGGTACCAACTCCAAAAGAAAATAATCAGCGTGGAAATTACCGTGAACACTATCTGTAAAAACCGGATGCGTTAACTCTGATTGGTATTTATGTAACGATGCTTCCATTGCACCTTTTATAACAAAACTAGAATTGCGCCAACCGAAACCGTAATACGTGCTGTTTCGGGTATAAAAGCCAGAAAGGTTGACCTGTTGTAATTGCTGAACTTCTACTGTATCGACATTCACTTCCAACCACTGGGGCTGTGCAGAATAAAGAGTGAAAGAGGTAATATCCCACAAATGTTTACCCCATTTTTTCACAAACTTTAAATCGTTTTTTACCAATTGCGCAGGTAAATTGAAATGTTGAGATACTCCCATATCATTTACAATTACCGATGCTGTAGTTTTATTCCAATTACTGTTCCACGCAAGTGCATTTTTCAAATAGTAATTGGGATTATTATCTGTAAATGTTGCAACCGCATCAACAATATTCACTCGTTGCGAAAGCTCACTTGTTTCTTTGATATGCAGAGAGCCATCCGGCAATAAGTATTCGCTATTGCGTGATATATTTTCTTTTATTGCATCATTGATATATTGAATATTGAGTCTTAATTGACTGTGTTCGCCGGTTTTCCAAAGGTTGTTTGCTGATACCGCGTGTGAATTATTAAACAAGTATCTCTTTTTCTCCAATGGTGGATAATTGAATAAACGAGCATCTAATAGGTTTTTTTGCGAGAATCCGGATACATCTTCCAACTCGCCCACGGACATTGTTTGAGCCGTAAGTTCAGTTGCGATATCTTTCGTCGCATTGTTGGTTTTGTACATCACGATAGATTGTAGTTTTCGACCGGCACTCATAGCAAATGCTTCTGCAAGCCACAATAATTCATCGGCATAGCCGCCACCCAGCGTTACATTTCCAACCGGACGGGATATTTTGTCCTTTTTCAACCGCAGGTTTACAGCTGCTTTATCGCTGGCTACTTCATCTTTTAAAGTTTGTATGGGTTGATGGTTTTCGATGATTTCGATATTTTGCACCGCGTCTACCGGCACATTGTTGGTGGCGATACCGTAACGACGCTCCAACAAATCCAATCCCTCGATATAAAATTTATTGATAGCTTCACCTTGGTATTTTATGCTTCCACTTTCGCTCACTTCAACACCCGGAAGTTTTCTAAGCAAATCGCCGATGGATTTGTCTTCCAAACTTTTAAAAGCATCAACACTATACACCAATGTGTCCTCTCTACTCCACATAGGACGTGATTTTACAACCACCTCGCGCAACTCTATTTCGCCAAACGACATTTCGATAAACAGTTGTTGCGTTTCATTCTCAATGCTTAGTTTCGCCTCCTCATAACCCAATAAACGAGCTTGTAAAACAAGTTGTTGCGTTTCGTTTTTCACATTTATCCGGAAACTTCCATCTTGTTTTGTTATGGTATAGGCAACGGTTTCTCCATCGTTATCAAGCAAGGTAATAACTGCGCCCGTAATGGGTTTTTTATCTTCTTTATCCGTTACCCATCCGCTTATGGCAGTCTGAGCTTGAGCACAAAAAGTACTTACAGCAAAAAGAAATAAAAGAACCCAACTTTTTTTCATGTCAATCACTTAATTCTATTGGATTGTATGGACGAGCCTTACTTGCCGATACCGGTAATGAGGATTGTATCATACCCGAATTTTCTATTTTTCCACTTGGGTTTTCATGGTATTTGCGTTGCGCATCTAAAAAGCGTTTTTTAGTAATATTAAAGCGCGATTTACTTTCTTGAAAATAAATAGGATCGCTCCATGTAGGTTTCTCAATACCGATACATTCAAACAAATAGTGCCCTTGATCGTCTTCAATCTTCAAAATTAGTCCGGGCAAACCTCCAAACTTCCACGGTCCATTATCAGTTGGTATCTCGGGTGTGTACCACGCTGTGTAATTACGTCCAAAAATTGAAGACGTAGCTTTTTTGCACAGATAACCGCAAACAGTAGTTGTATCGCTACTCAGTGTCCATTCGTATGTCGGTAATTCTTCTTCATACAAATAGCTATCAAAAGGTATACGGTCGATGGTAGTTATCTTCCCTTCGGGATAGTTTTTAAAAATACTTATCGCTATTGGACGCACTCCTCTACCTAATATTTTGTTCATCGCATCTATACCATCCATTTGCTGTTTGGCGTATTCTTGCATTAACGAATCGGATAGATATTTTTGTCGGTCAAAAAACTTACTGACAGTCTTTCCCACCTGCAAAAGCATTTCATTCTCGGTTTTTTGGGTGGGGTTTTCAGCATCTTTAACCCAAAGCATTTTATAATAACAACGAAACAAGGTATTATCTAAAGTATCTTGTTGAGCAGATTTAATGGGAGTTGAATTATAGCCGGGTCCTACCTCAATTCTGGGTTGAGACAATACATTTATGCAATAAATGATTAGTAGTAATATAAAGAAAAATAATCGTCTCATTGTTATATTTTTTTAATGATAATATGCATTTCCTGTATTTTTTACAGAAAGCAAATGTATGAAAAAAAGCAACATAATGATAACTAATTATAGGTAAATGTATTTCAAAGACAAATTTTCCATCTGTAATATCTCATTTTATTAACTTTTAATAGTCTCTTTGTTTGCCCATAACCCGATTATAACTACTTTTACGGTTGCATTTATAAAAACAAGTGATTTAAGATGAAATTTCAGGTAAAAGTATTTATCTTTTTAGCGTTTGCCGCCATTTTTGCACAAAACGCCGTTTCGCAAAACAATATTATCGACGAAATTGTGTGGGTTGTTGGAGATGAGGCAATTTTAAAATCGGAGGTAGAGGAGTTTCGTAAAGAAATTCTGATGCAAAACCAACGAATAGATGGCGACCCCTATTGCTTCATTCCGGAGCAAATGGCAGTAAACAAACTTTTTCTCGACCAAGCCAAATTAGACAGTATCCAGGTGCAAGAATCAAACGTGAACCGCATGTTAGAATATTACATCAACGAATATGTATCGTCTATCGGGTCGGAAGCCAAATTGGAAGAGTATTTCGGCAAAAGCATCCGAAAAATTCGCGACGATTTGCGTACACAACTTCGCGAACAACAACTCATTCAAGGCGTACAAGAAAAACATTTCGGAAATATAACGCTCACGCCATCCGAAATAAGAAAATTCTACAACTCGATGCCACAAGATAGTTTACCATTTATCCCCACAACGGTAGAAGTACAGATTATTACCCGAGAACCCGAAATTCCATTGACGGAAATTGACGCCGTGAAAGCCCGACTTCGCGAATTTACCGAAGAGATAAACAGCGGCGAGCGTAGTTTCTCTACTTTGGCACTACTCTACTCCGAAGACCCATCGGCAGTGAAAGGCGGCGAACTGGGATTCATGAACAAAGCCGGATTTGTGCCCGAATTTTCTAACGTGGCTTTTGCCTTGACCGACCCCAAAAAAGTGTCGAACGTGGTAGAAACGGAATACGGTTTTCACATCATTCAACTGATAGAACGCAGGGGCGATATGGCAAATTTCAGACACATATTGCTCAAACCCAAAGTGTCGCAAGTACAGTTAGACTCGGCAATGGTGAGATTAGACTCTATACGCAGCGGCATCGATAGCAAAAAGATAACGTTTGACGATGCAGCCTTGTTCCTCTCTGCCGACAAAGATACGCGCAACAACAAAGGTATCATGGTCAATCTTCGCCCAAATTCTGACAATGCCGGAACACCGCGTTTTGAACTGAACGAACTCAACCAAGACATTGCCAAAATTGCCGGCGATATGCAAGTTGGCGAAGTGTCCAAACCATTTGTTATGCGCAACGAAAAAGGGAAACAAGTAGTGGCAATTGTGAAAATATCCAGTAGAAACGAAGGACACAAAGCCAATATCAACAACGATTATCAAATCATCAAATCGATGGCAGAAAGTGCCAAACGACAAGAATTGATGGACAAATGGTTGTTGAAAAAAATAGAAACGACATACGTGCGCATCGATCCAAACTGGAAAGGATGCGATTTTAAATACAAAGGTTGGATAAAATAAAGGATTGGTTTTTTCTCGTGAAACAACCATAAGCGAAAGAAAGAATTTCGACGCACAAGAAGACAAATAGAGTCCTAAGTTGTTCAACGAAAGGTTATAAAGTCCAACAGTCTTGATTCTTGGCTCAAAAAAATAAACAGGTGAAAAAAAAGATATTTGCTCCAATAAAACAGATAAGCACGCTCTTGATGGGTGTGCTTTTTGTGCTTATAATGGCAGCAAATACGCAACAACCACCCAACACAAATCCCGAAACAGACAACACGAAAATAATATCGCTCATCCAAGCAGATGAGTTGCAAGGCATTAAATCGGAAGATGCACAGATACTTAGAGGAAACGTGGTGCTTTACCACCAAGGAGCACACATGTATTGCGACAGCGCGTATCGCTATATGTCTCAAAACTCGTTCGAGGCATTTGGCAATGTGCGCATGGAACAAGGCGATTCCATCTTTGTTTACGGTGACTATCTCTATTACGACGGCAATACCCGATTGGCACAATTGCGCAACAATATCCGCATGGAAGACCGCCACTCCACCCTATTTACAGACAGCCTCAACTACGACCGAATAACCAATATCGGCTACTACTTCGAGGGCGGCATGATTGTGGACGACCGCAACGAACTGACCTCTTTTTGGGGACAATACAGTCCCGATACCAAAGACGCGCTTTTTAGCGATAGTGTGAAACTCATCAACGAGCAGTACACCATCTATGCCGATACGCTCAAATACAATACCGAATCGCAAATTGCCAATATCTTGGGACCATCCACCATTGACTCCGACAGCGGATACATAGAAACCACAAACGGCTGGTACAATACCGTTACCGACGATGCCCACCTGTTTGAACGCTCGCGTATTTACAGCAAAGACAAAACAAAAATTCTGACCGGCGACACTATTATCTACAACCGACAATCGGGCGACGGCGAAGCATTTGGCGATATTCATCTCGAAGATTTGGTGCGAAAAGCCATCTTGAAAGGAAACTACGCCTTTTACAACGAAAAACAAGAGGCAGGAATGGCAACAGATAGTGCCTACGTGATAGAATATTCGCAAAAAGACAGCCTATTCCTACATGGCGATACGATTCGGCTTCAGCCCGATTCGATATACAAAAACATCCTTGCACTTCACAACGTTCGTTTTTATAGAAGCGACATACAAGGTATTTGCGAGTTCATGAGCTACGTGCAAAGAGACTCGGTGCTTTATATGAATGAAAATCCGGTAATTTGGAACAATAGCAACCAGATTTTGGGCAATATTATCGAAATTCACATGAACGACAGCACCGTAGACAAGGCTCTGGTAAAAGATTACGCCCTTGCCATACAAAACAAAGAGACCGATGACCAATACAACCAGATAAGCGGCAAGCAACTCACTGCCTATTTTCAGAACAACGAGCTCCGATATGTTCTGGTAGAAGGCGATGCCGAGTCGCTCTATTATCTGCAAGAAGAAGACAAAACCATGATTGGGCTAAACCGAACGCAAAGTGCCTATCTCTCAATGGATATTCTGGACGACGAGATTCAGAAATTGAAATTGTGGCCGGCAACCTCTGCCTCCACAACACCCTTGTCGAAACTGAAACCGGGCGAATCGAAACTGAAAGGTTTCGTATGGCTGCAATATTTGAGACCTCTGAATAAAAATGATATTTTTCGCTCCAACAGTCGCAAAGCAGACGATACCGCTACACCACCGCCACGAAAATTCTCGAGAGAAGACGCCGAGGAATAAATATTTTTGTAAATAGCGATATTATTTTTACATTTGTAATCGGTGCTTGTGCAATTGAGCCAAAACCGATAACTTCGGACAAGACGTAACCGGCTCTATTAAAAATAATTATTCATTCTTTTTAATTTTATAACAAATATGGGAGCATTCTTTTTTTACAACAACCGCAAACCTCGAAAATTCAACCATTCGCCCATTCTTTATAATGTGGAGGAAGAGCAGCGAAAAGCACGTCTGGAAAACAGAATCAGAGAGATTAAAAAAGAGATGAATGTAGAGGTAGAACCGGAACCTGCATCCGGGAAAAAAACAAATTTTCAGGAAGCATTTCTATCGGAAACCAAACACCTGAAAAAAAGAAAGGCGCGCGAAGCAGATGACGACAAACCATTTTTTACCAACAACACAACGCTCGTAATCATTATATTGGCGTTGGGAGTACTTTTTTATATCTTTTTCTTGAGATAAAACATGACAGATATTATCCAACTATTGCCCGATTCTATTGCCAACCAAATTGCTGCCGGCGAAGTCATCCAAAGACCTGCGTCGGTAGTAAAAGAATTGGTAGAAAACGCCATCGATGCCGGAGCTACAAATATACAAATTGTAATAAAAGATGCCGGACGAACACTCATTCAAATCATAGACAACGGCAAAGGGATGAGCGCCACCGACGCCCGACTGGCATTTGAACGACACGCCACATCAAAAATAAAAACAGCCGACGACCTTTTTAGCCTGCACACCATGGGTTTTAGAGGCGAGGCCTTGGCATCCATAGCGGCAATTGCACATGTGGAACTAAAAACCCGACAACCCGACGAAGAAATTGGCACATACTTAGAAATAAAAGGCTCGCGATTGGAGAAACAAGAAATTACAACTTGCGCCGCCGGAACCAATATTTCGGTAAAAAATATCTTTTTTAATGTGCCGGCACGACGTAAATTTCTGAAATCGAACGAAGTAGAACGACGCAATATTTTTGTGGAGATAGAGAGAATAGCACTGGTAAATCCTGAAATTGAATTTTCGCTCACCGAAAATGAGGTGCAAACACTTCTGTTGCCTATCTCAAATTTGCGACAACGAATCGTACATTTGGAAGGGAAAAATATAAACCAACAACTGATTGAAATTGAAGAAGAAACAAGCTTGGCAAAAATTTTTGGTTACGTAGCCAATCCACAATATGCCAAAAAAGGCAGGGCTAAACAGTTTTTCTTTGTCAACAACCGCTACATCCGCCATCCCTATTTTCACAAGGCACTCATGACGGCATACGAACCACTGTTGTCGGCAAACGAAAACCCAAACTATTTCATCTACTTCCAAGTAAATCCCGATGCCATAGATGTGAATATACATCCCACTAAAACAGAGGTAAAATTTGAGAATGAACAATCTTTGTGGCAAATTCTGATGGTAACCATCAAAGAGGCATTGGGCAGATTCAACGCCATACCGAGCATCGATTTTGATACCGCCGACGCACCCGAAATACCCATCTTCGACCCAACAAAATCACCCTCGATGCCAAAAGTAAGTCTCAATCCCAATTACAACCCTTTTGGCAACAGTTTCAAGAAAGAGAAGCCCACGTTTGATTGGGAAACACTTTACAAAGGATTTGAAAAAGAAAAAGAGAGCCAAATAGTATCGCCACAAACAGAAAACGAGCTGTTTACCGACTCCGACACATCCAAAAACGCGCTACGTACCGCACCCGAACATTACCAATATAAAAACAAATACATACTCACTTCCGTGAAATCGGGTTTAATGCTTATCGACCAACGTCGGGCGCATATCCGCATCCTTTTCGAGCGATTTATCCAAAGGGTGCAAGACAGAAAAGGAGCTTCGCAACGACTGTTGTTTCCCGAAATTATGGAATTCAACAACAGCGAAGCACTTGCCTTGCAAGAAATATCGGACGACTTAGAAGCTTTGGGTTTTGAAATAAACAACATGGGAAACAACGCGTTTGCCGTGCACGCCATGCCTTCCGAAATAGGTAATTTGCATCCGGCATCACTAATAAAAAGTCTGATTGACAACAGCATAGATACCGGTCTGGATGTAAAATCAGAAATCAGGGAAAAATTGGCGTTGTCCATGGCAAATTTCGCGGCCATTCCATCGGGGAAATCGCTATCGGAAGAAGAGATGCTCCTGTTGGTGAGCCAACTGCTTGCTTGCAAAATACCCAATCACACTCCCGACGGAAAAACAATTATCTCTGTTATTCCGGACGAGGAGATGGATAAAAGAATGAAATAACAATTTCAACACAGAAAAAATATAATTGTAGTCCGAAGACGGATGTCCGAAGTCTAAAACTGGTTAACGAAAGGATATATAGGTATATCAATAAAGTCTACTGGTCTTGATTCTTGGCTCAAAAATAATAAACAGATAAAATTAAGAAAAAACAAATCTCGGTATGAAAATCATAAAATGCACATTTCTGATGCTGTCGCTTCTGATGCTGTTTTCTTGCGTCAAAGAAGAAGAAATTTACACCATACCTTACGCATCGGTCTATTTCAAGGTGGATATCAACGGACTGGATTCCGATTTAACGCACTTCAGTTATAAAACTTTTACCGAAGGAAGAACCATCGGTGAATCTACCGGGTTTGGCGGTTTGCTTGTTTTTAGAAACAGCGAAGGAAATATATTTGCTTTCGACCTCTGCTGCCCGCACGAACGTGCCAAAGATATCCGGGTTGTTCCCTCGGACGTGGGCGAAGCAATTTGCCCTACCTGCCATAGAAAGTATGTTTTTTGGACAGGCACCGGGCATTGCGAGCAGGGAGGCGCATCGCTACAAAAATATGCCGTTTACGGCAGCACCTATCCCGGAGTTTTTCATATCAGAAACAGATAAAAATTGAACCAACAAAAAAGCACCACCGACAGACAAAATCGAGTGGTGCTTTTTTAGTAGCCCATTTGTTAAGTAAGAAAAGTGAATCACGTAATTCCTCAACTTATGCTGAAAAAACAAGCAGGAGGTTCTATACTGTTCCGTTGGGGTTATATAACCCCGTCGTTGGGGTTGTGAACCTCGTCGTTGAGGTTGTATAACCCCATCGTTGAGGTCGAGAACCTCGTCGTTGAGGTTAGGAACCCCATTGTTTAGGTTACATAACCTCATCGTTGGGGTTGCGAACCCCAACGCTTCTATCCGGAACCCCAACCGGGGAGTTTTCAACCCCAACGGGAGCATAAATAACCGCGTGAGGAGGACAAACAACCCCATCGTTGCCATAAACAACCCTAACCGCGGGCTATTGCACCTCTTCGGCGGGATAATACTGCCGTAATTGTAAAGTTTGTGAATGCGTACATCCTTAAAAAAATTGATAAAAAAGAGGTCCGATTCACTCAGGCTAAAATAATAAACCAAGAAACCGTTTTTCTTCTGTATTGGGGGATAAATCCAAACATAAATTGTATTTTTGCACTCTAATAGATTTTGAATGAAAGACTTTGTAACAAACGAAATAAAAAATGCAAACGCTATCTTGGTTGGTCTGATAACCCCCGACCAAAACGAAGAGCGTGTGAATGAATACTTAGACGAATTGGCTTTTTTGGCCGAAACGGCGGGACTAATCCCCACCAAACGATTTGTACAGCGACTGGAAATGCCCAATTCGGTTACCTTTGTTGGAACGGGCAAGCTACAGGAAATAAGAGATTTTGTGAAAGACGAAGAGAACGAAGTGGGGGTGGTAATCTTCGACGACGAGCTATCGGCAAAGCAGATTAGAAATATAGAGAAAACGGTAGAAATCAGAATCCTGGATCGCACAAGCCTCATCCTGGATATTTTTGCCATGCGTGCCCAAACCTCACACGCCAAAGCCCAGGTAGAACTTGCCCAATACCAATATCTATTGCCCCGACTAACGCGTTTGTGGACACACTTGGAGCGCCAACGAGGCGGGGGAGGCGTTATTATGCGTGGTCCGGGAGAAACACAGTTAGAAACCGACCGACGCATCATTTTAGATAAAATATCGCGCCTCAAGCAAGAACTCATAGATATTGACAAACAGAAAACCGTGCAACGCAAAAATCGGGGCAAAATGGTGCGTGTGGCACTCGTGGGCTATACCAACGTGGGCAAATCTACACTGATGATCTTGCTCAGCAAAAGCGAGGTATTTGCCGAGAACAAATTGTTTGCCACGCTCGACACAACCGTCAGAAAAGTTACCATCGAAAATCTGCCATTTCTGCTGTCGGATACGGTGGGTTTCATTCGCAAACTGCCAACCAACTTGATAGAGTCGTTCAAATCTACCTTAGACGAAGTGCGCGAAGCAGATATATTGATTCACGTGGTAGATATTTCGCATCCCGCTTTTGAAGAACAGATTGAGGTGGTAGAAAAAACATTGTACGAAATAGATAAGTCGGAAAAACCAACTTTACTTGTTTTCAACAAAATAGATGCTTTTTCGTACGTGGAAAAAGACGAGGACGACCTCACTCCCAAAACACGAGAAAATATATCGCTCGACGAGCTGAAACAATCGTGGATGAGCAAACTGAAAGAAAACTGCATCTTCATCTCTGCCAAAGAGAAAGAAAACATAGACGAGCTGAAACAGCTGATATATAACAAAGTAAAAGAGATACATATCACCCGATTTCCATACAACGATTTTCTGTACCAGGTGTATGAGGAGGATTAAAATTCTTTTTTTCAAAAAAAATCTGTAATTTTACACTCTCAAATTGAATAGCCAAAAATAATTGGCGTGCAAATGACCAATCATTGCACGAAAAAAATAGAAATTATGCAACACAAATCGCAATATATCAATATAAAACGACGCGACAATTACCCCTACTAAAAAAGCGTATCGCACCCCACACGCGATACAACCATTCTACTTTTTAAATAAGCATAAAATCATTTTTTTAATCATTCAAATAAAAATATATAACAACTATGGAACTTCCTTTTGCAGAATCCTACCGCATCAAAATGGTAGAAAACATCAAAAAAAGTACGCGCCAAGAACGCGAACAATGGATTAAAGATGCCAATTACAATTTATTCGCCTTAAAGAGCGATTATGTATTTATCGACTTGCTTACCGACTCGGGCACAGGCGCTATGAGCGACCACCAATGGTCGGCAATGATGTTGGGCGACGAGAGCTATGCCGGCGCTCGCTCGTATTACAACATGAAAAATGCCATCAAAGATATTTTAGGTTTCGACTATTTCTTGCCCACGCACCAAGGTCGCGCGGCAGAAAACGTGTTGTACTCAGCTATCATCAAAGAGGGCGACGTGCTTCCGGGCAACTCGCATTTCGATACCACCAAAGGGCACATCGAGTTTCGTCGTGCCACCGCGTTGGACTGCACCATAGATGAGGCAGCAGACACCCAACTCGACATCCCTTTCAAAGGAAACGTGGACATCAAAAAACTCGAAAAAGCATTGCAAGACACTCCGAAAGAAAAAATTCCTTGCGTGGTACTTACCGTTACCAACAACACGGCCGGAGGACAACCCGTTTCTATGCAAAACATACGCGAAGTATCGGCGTTGTGTAAAAAATACGACGTGCTTTTGCAAATGGACTCTGCCCGCTTTGCCGAAAACGTCTATTTCATCAAAACGCGCGAACAAGGTTACGAAAACAAAACCGTGAAAGAGATTGTACGCGAAATGTTCTCGTATGCCGATATCATGACCATGTCGTCCAAAAAAGACGCCATCGTGAATATGGGTGGTTTCGTGGCTTTCAAATCGGAAGAGATGTGGAAAAGCTGCCAAAAATTCTGTATCATGAACGAAGGTTTTGTTACTTACGGAGGTATGAGCGGACGCGATATGAACGCGTTGGCAGTTGGTTTGGACGAAGGCACAGAGTTCGATTATCTGGAAACTCGTATCAAACAAGTGGAATATTTGGGACAAAAACTGGACGAGTACGGCATTCCTTACCAACGTCCTGCCGGTGGACACGCTATTTTTGTGGACGCTAAAAAAATATTGACACACGTACCAAAAGAAGAGTTTATTGCCCAAACACTTGGCATAGAACTTTATTTGGAAGCCGGAATCCGTGGCGTGGAAATTGGTGCTATGCTTGCTGACCGCGACCCGATTACCCGCGAAAACCGTTTCCCAAAATTGGAACTGCTTCGCTTGGCTATCCCACGACGCACCTACACCAACAACCACATGGACGTGATTGCTGCCGCTCTGAAAAACGTGTACGACCGCCGCGAAACCATCACGCGCGGATACGTTATCACACGCGAAGAGCCCATCATGCGCCACTTCACCGTGGAAATGGATAAGGCGAAATAAAAAAATCCGATATGAATCGGATTACAAACCGATAGGCTCAGAATTTATTTCCAGCCTATCGGTTTTTTTTCTGTAGTTTTTTAGAATCTTACTTTCTTCGAATAATACATGATCACCGCCAAAATAGCGAACAATCCCAAACTTCCCACAAGCAAGGCGAAGCTTTCCATCCGTATGAGGATAAAAATAAATACGTACAAGAACGCCAGCAATCCGCCAATCAAAAGCCCTTGTTTGCGGTTTTTGAGGATGCTCGACATGTGAAGAGTAATCAAAACCGTTGTCATGAGTGCAGCGGCGAGGTAAGCCATATTGAAACCCCACACTTCGGACATGGAGAGCAACAGCGTGTAGAAAAGCACCAAGGCCAAACCCACTAACAGGTATTGCAACGGATTGACCGATTTTTTCTTTATCAACTCAATGAAAAATACCACCACAAACGTGAGCAAGATTATGAGAATGGCGTATTTCACGCTGCGCATATTTTGCTGATATTGATCCACCGCCTGGATAAATCGCACGCCAAAGCGCGACGAAGCCATTTGGTCGAGAGCGTTGCTGTTGTCGGAACGGATGACTTGCCCGTAGCTTCGGTTCAGGTCCAGCACTTTCCAATCGGAAGTGAATCCGTTGTTGGTAATATCTCTGTTTTCGGGCAAAAAGCTGCCATCGAAACTCGGTGTAGCCCAATCCGATTTTAATTTTGCCACGGTCGTTCTTCCCGTGGGAACCACGTATAATCCTTGCGATCCGTTCATTTTCAAAGCAATATGAAAAGGAAAAGCAGCTTTTGTAATGGTGTCGGGGCTTATGGAGTCGAGTTTCGCATTCAAACCCACGGAAAACAATTGATATGAGTCGGCATTATAATCGGAAACGTACGATACCGTTGCTTTCTTGGAAACGAGAGCCGTAACAATTCCGTTTCCGGCAGACAAATTTTCTACGGGTAATCCCGATTCGAAATTTATTTTTCTTCCATCGGACTCAAAAGTTACTTTCTCTTTTATCCCTTTCAAATCTGATAACCCGATAATCACCTGCATTTTATCCCACAGGATACGGGACGGATGGATGTTGGATTTATCGATGGCAGTCATGTCAAATTCTCCCGAAAGTGCAATTTCGGAGCTATAAACCGAAGCATCGTAAATGCCGCGTTTGCGTTTTTCGACAGACGTATTGCCTTCCACATTCAGTTTTTCGGGAAGCAGCAGCAAATTTCGTTCTACCTGCAGTTGTTTTTTATCTTCGATAATGGTTTCGGTATAAGGAATCACCAAGCAAGGCCCCGTGATGGTTTGCTCGCCGCCCCATTTAGACGTGATATCTTGGATAGCGCTTTGTTTGGTGTTTTGCCTTTCGCGAATCATCGATTTAATCATGCTTAACGGGATAAGCAACAGAATAGTAAGGATACCTACAACAACCACTTTAATAGTGATGCCGTGGCGTTCGGTAAAACTTCTCTTTTGAAGAGGAGTTTCAGTGGGGAGAAGTGAGTGTTGGTTTTCTTTTGTTTCCATAAAATGTCGGATCAAAAAATAGATTATTATTCCTGTTATTGATAAAGCTGTGAAAGCTATTGTTAAAAATATCATATCACAAATTGTTTTTAAGAAAAGCCTCCAAGGCTTGAAGATGCTCCTGAAAAGCTTTTTCTCCGGTTTTTGTTTTTGAATAAGTAGTTTTCGGTTTTCGCTCCACAAATTGTTTTTTTACTTCGATATAATCCAGTCCTTCGAGGGCTTTTATGTGGCTTGCCAGATTGCCATCAGTCAATCCCAGCAGCTCTTTGAACGTGTTGAAATCCACTTCATCGTTCACCATCAGCATCGACATAATGCCCAGCCGCACTTTGCTTTCGAACGCCTTGTTAATATCTTCGAGATACTCTTTCACGGTTATTTTCTTTTTCTTTCGATACGGAAATAAAAATAAACCCCGTAGATGATATGCAAAATACCAAAGCCGATTGTCCAAAACAGCAATCCTTTTCCCGGAAAAAATGCACAAACAAGTCCTAAGAATAATTCCACGCAACCCAGCCAGAAAATATTATCGTAGGTGTATTTCGATACGTTTATCAGCGATAAACCATAGAATAACAACATGGAGGGTGCAATAATTCCTACGTTTCCGTTAAAGAGCAAAGCAATGCAAAAAATTCCGCCCGCAGTAAGCGGTAAAAAGAAATTAAGAAAAGTTCGTATCGCCGGTTTGTTGAAAAAAGATTGTTGTGTTCTCTTTGCCTTTCTTGCAAAGAAAAAGACAAGGGTTCCCAAAGCCAACGTAAATACCAATATTGCGATAAGTATCAATGGTGGCGCAATGGCTACCCACGAGGGCGCCGAATATTCGCCCGGCATATACTTTACCGCCGATATAACTCGCAAGGCTGCAAATGCGCCCAATAATGCGTAAAACCCGATTAATACAACCGATGTGCCGCTGAATGATAAAAACCGGGACGATTTTTCCATCATTGTCCGGATTTCTTTTACTGTCTGTAAAGCGTCTTTATTTTCCATTTTAAAAGCACTTTGAAATACAAAGTAAATAAGAAAAAATAAACCCTCCAATATCGGGAGAGTTTATTTGTATTTATTTAACAGATTGTACACAATTCTTCGTTGAGCGCAATTACCGCTTCCTCGTAATGTTCTCGTTTTATCACGAACTGCATATTTACCTGCATCAGCGATTGGGCAAAGCTCTCCACATTTATTCCTCGCTCGTACAACGCTTTTGCCGCTCTGTATAAAAAACCGGGCATGGCAATATTTGTACCCATGGCACAAACAATGGCAGCAGGCAAAATAGTAACTTGGTAATAAATGCTTTGCAACATTTTGATGAGCTCATTCGATTTTTCATCTTCCCACACCACGATGGTTATGGAGTTGGCATTGGTCGATTTGAGAATATAGCTCACATTGAATTTCTGAAAATATTGCATGAGCCGTGCATCGTAACCCACTTCGCCTACCATCATGGGGTCGTGTATTTCTATGGCGATAACCTTTCGCGAACCGGAAATAATTTCGGCACGAGGCGTGGGCGAAATAAAATCGCGCGAAATAAGTGTGCCGGGATGCTCCGGCTCAAAGGTATTTTTTATGCGAATATTGATACCTGCCAACTCCAATGGTTTGGCTGCTTTGGGATGGATGGCTTCCATGCCGATATCCGCCAACTGGTCGGCAATGATGTAGTTTGTATGCCCCACAGGAATACTGTTCTCCACACCCACAATTTTTGGGTCGGCACTGGAGAGATGATATTCTTTGTGAATAACCGCTTCGTCGGCTTTTACCTCCACTGCAATTTTGCTGAATGTAACTTCGGAATAACCGCGGTCGAAAGCACGCATGATACCTTCGGTACCTTTGGTGTAGCCGGTGGCAATGCAAACCACGTTTGAAAAATCTACCCCCGAAAACTCCCGATGAATGCGTTCGTCAATGGTCAAAGGCTCGTTATCGTTGAAACCACACAAATCGATAAATCGGGCATTTATGCCATTGTTATTGAGTATATTGGTTGAGTTCCATCCCGAATGGGCTTCGCCAATAGATGCCAAAATTTCGCGAGCAGCCAAGTGTATATCCGTTTTATTGACGTAGCCCGATGCCAACACTTTTCCCAAGCTGTAAAGCAAGGTTTTGGATTGGTCGATACGGAAACGGATAAAATCGCGTGCCTCCTTCAAATCGAGACCCATATCGGCAAAACCGTCGTTAATGAGCAACAGACGTTGGCAAAATGAATCGAGCGCGCTACTATAGTCTTCGCCGTTCAGAAATTTGTTGTAAATGCCCGGCTCACCCGTTTTCTTGTGTTCTAACAACCAATTGGTTACATTGTTGTATGCCGATACCACAAATATTCGATTATAAAACTCATCGCCTTTGCGGCTTCCTTTTACAATATTTTGCAACACATCCTGAAACTGCGACATAGATGTTCCGCCAATTTTTTCTACTGTAAGCATAGGTTTCAATTTACGAATTACTTATTTAGATTTTTAATTGCAAAGATAGGATATTTTTTATGATTGATACATTAGGGAAGCTTGTGGTTATCCGAAATTTTCCTTCAACTCCTCATACACCCGATAAATGGGCAATCCCATCACGTTGAAGTACGAACCCTCGATGCGTTTCACCGCCACGTATCCAATCCACTCTTGCACACCATAGGCACCCGCTTTGTCCATGGGTTTGTATTTTTCTACATAATAGTCAATCTCTTCATCGGTAAGCAAGCCAAAAGTAACCAAAGCCGTTTCCGAAAAACAGATTTGCTTTTGCAATGAGGTAATACAAACTCCCGTTATTACACGATGCGTCTGGCCGGACAGGTCGTGCAGCATCAGTTTGGCTTCGGTTTCGTTGGCGGGTTTACCGTAGATTTTATTGTTAAACAAAACCACGGTATCGGCAGTTATCAGGAGTTCATTTTCTTGTAAATGGGATAAATATGCCGATGCTTTTTTTCGAGCAAGATATTGGGCAACATCTTCATTGGGAAGAGTTTTGGGATACGACTCGTCGATATGGGGCAGCGTACGGATTTCATATTCTACATCTATACCCGAAAGCAGCTCTTTGCGACGTGGAGAGTTGGAGGCGAGAATAATTTTATAGCGTGAAAACAAATTTATCATACCATGAATTGAATTTTTTAATTTTTTATAGGAGCAAATAACGAGTTAAGTTGTATCTTTATTTTTTCACCGAAAGATACAAAAAAAACATCTTATTTCGTATTTTTGTAAATAAAATATCCTGCACTATGATACTCGAACTTTGTCCGTCGCCCGCTTTATTTCCTTTTTATCAGCAAGAAACCGATACGGTGGTAGTTGTAGATATTTTTCGAGCTACCACTACCATTTGCGCCATGTTGCAAAACGGGGCATCGGCAGTGATTCCGGTTTCTCATCTCGACGAAGCGAAGCAATACAAAAGCAAAGGCTATTTGGTAGGTGCCGAGCGCAACGCGAAAAAAATGGATTTTGCCGACGCGGGCAATTCGCCTTACGACTATTTGCCGCAATTGGTAAACAACAAGGAGGTGGTTTTTTCTACTACCAACGGCACGCGTGCTATTGAGGTGGCACAAAATTGCGGACAACTGCTCATCGGCGCATTTTCTAATATAGATGCATTGGCGCAAAAATGTGTGCAAATAGGCGAGCGAGTTGTGGTATTATGCGCCGGTTGGAACAACCAAATCAATATAGAAGATACGATGTTTGGCGGTGCTTTGGCATCTAAACTATCGGAATATACGGATATTGTGTTTGCATCGGATTCGATAAAAATAGGAAGTTATTTGTGGCAATTGGCAAAAACAAATCCATTGGATTTCGTGAAAAATAGCGTGCATTACCAACGTTTGGTACGCAACAATGCCGAAAGGGATGCTACTTTTTGTTTGTTACAAAACACAACTCAGATTGTGCCTTATTATGACAAAACATCCAAAAAGATAACATATTGATTGTGGAGTTCAAAGTTTAAGGTTCAATGTTTAGAGTTTAAGGTTTGCTATGTCTTGTCCTGAAATATGTTGACAGTTTTTTTGTAAAAAACAGGTCAAAATGTC
>CAZVWS010000005.1:0-83252 GCA_964631255.1 uncultured Dysgonomonadaceae bacterium
AATTAACAAGAATAATAACTGACAAAAAGTGTCCACTTTTTTTAGGACGTGACATAAATCTGAAAAACGCTTCCGAAACCAATCACTATGCACTTTTCACTAATCACTAATCACTAATCACTTTTCCCCAACCCCCGTTTTGTCATGTTGAACGAAGTGAAACATCTGTTTTTTGTCCGATGTCGGATGTTCGATGTCCGATGAACTCCCTAAATACCGAATAGTTTGTACCGCCTTACAGGCGGGATATTTTTGAGGTTGCCTTTAGCCGCAAGCTGCGCTCGTTCCTCGCTTACATGCGGTTATGAAAACTTCGCCTTACAGGCGACCAATCCCAAACCACTATTCACCATTCACTATTCACCATTCACCAATTATCATCAGAGCTGCCAAAGTCTCTCCCTTGTGTGGCGCTTCAACTCAATCTGCCTGCTACAAAGATTGTAGTATTTCTAATACGTCGCCGATGGTATCGGCTTTTTGGGTTAGGTTTTTGGATTGGACTGTCCAATATTTGGTGTTCTCGTCAATCCGGATTGTGGTTTGGGCGTCGGCAGAAATGCGGTAACCTTTGCGGGTGAGGGCGCGTGTAGTCCAGCGGGTCATCACTCCGGCGGAGCCAATTAGCTGGGTATTAATCAACTTATCGAGGTTCTTTTTTATCATGAAGCTGCCGTACTCTTTGTCGAATACAAATGTGTTGTGTGCAAAAACTTGGTCGAAAACGCCTTGCAGCACCAGGTCTTCGGGTGTGCCTACTCGTACACCGTTTAGTTTTTCCATGATCCACATTTTGTCGGCAACTTGCAAAGCTGTTTCGAGTTCGTGGGTGGAGATAAAAATGGTTTTGTTGGTTTCGCGTGCCAATTTTTGCAGCAGTAACAGGATGGATACACGATTGGGTAAATCGAGATGCGAGGTGGGTTCGTCCAACAAAATGATGGGTGTATCTTGCGCCAAGGCACGTGCTATGAAAACCCGTTGCCGCTCTCCATCCGATAATTTATTGACATTTCTGTTTTCAAATTCTTGCAAGTTGGTCATCTCGATTGCCTGCCGGATAATCTGTTCGTCGTTTTCGGTAAGTTTTCCCAGCCACCCGGTGTATGGGTCTCTGCCGATGGCAATGAGTTCTTTGACGGTAAAATCGGCTGCTAATTGCTTATCAGAAAGTACGATAGAGAGCAAGTGTGCTCGTTGTTTGCTGCTCATGCGGAATAGATTTTCGCCATTTACTCTGATTTTCCCTTCCAAAATGGGTTGCAAACAGGCCATGGAGCGTAGCAGAGTTGATTTGCCGCATCCGTTTTTGCCTATAAGTGCTACAAATTCGCCGGCATTTACTGCCAGGTTCAGGTTTTGTTGCACTATTTTGGGTTGTTTTTTCAGATGGTAACCAATAGATACGTTTTGTAGTTGCAGCAATGACATGGCACAGGGTGTGGGGTTTGCGTTGATTATTGATTTTACTTGTTGTTTGACTGGCTATATATCTAACAGACCTTCCGGCAGTTGCATGGTTATTTCTTTTTTCTCGTAGTCGATGAAGTCGATAAAATCTTCGGTGGCGGGAATGAGAATCTCTTTGTCGCCATTTTCGAGAACCAACAGCACGTTGATTGTGTCGGTATTTACATAACGGATAATGCCGAGTTTGTTGCCATCTTCTTGTATTACGGCGTATCCGATAAAGAAGTCCCATTGTAGTGTTTCGTCGGGGGTATCCACACTTATTTTTTGGCGCGGCAAGTGTACGGACAGATTGGCGTATCGGGCTGCCATTGTTTCATTGTCTATATCCATCCATTTTACTCTTGCCATGGTGTCCGAGACGAAGGTTATCTCTTCCGGAAAAAAGGGGACGAGTATGCCGTCGATATCTAAGAAATAGAAATCGGTATCGATATCGGCATAAGATTCTTTGTCGAACACGATAGTTATTTCACCTTTTATTCCGTAAGGTTTTTTCAGATAACCTATTTGAAGTGTGTCGTCCGGATTTATCATGGGGTTTATTTTTTTCGTTGGTTGCGGATATTTCGGATTTGTTTTTTGGGAGCGTTGCCCGGCTTACTCTCTACAATAGAGTGCGTGGATTCGTCCAACTTTATTTTTTGGTCAGAAAGTTCGTATAGGTCATGAAATAGTTTGGCGTTATCTACCTCTTTGTTCCACTGTATATATGATTTTTTCATCTGCATGGTAAGCATAGAGATGAGATGGTCGCGTCGTTCGCCCTCTTCCATATTGGCGGCAATGGTAATCATTTTCTCCAAAATTTTGCCGTAGTGTCTGTATCGCATGGTGGGGCGGCTGTAGTTCAGCTTGTCGGGCGATTGGGATAACTCTTCTTCCGTAACTACTTGGTATGGATAGTTTATATCGAGTTGAAAATTGGACATAATTGCCAAATGGTCCCAGAGTATGTGTTTGAAATCGTTTACATCGCGCAGATGCGGAAACATATTACCCATGATATCTACAATAGTGTAGGCGCACTTTTCTCTCTCATCGCGGTTTTCAATTTTGACACAATGATCTACCATGTTTTGAATATTTCTGCCATATTCGGGCATTGCCATTTTCTTTTGTTGTGTATTGTACTTCATCTGTTTTTTTTTTAGAGCCTTGAACCAAGACAATAGAAGCGAGACGCTGGCGTTGAGCCAATCATATCTTCGGGTGTTCAAAATTTGTTTTGGTCATGGGTGTAATGTTTTTGTTGATTTCGCATTCAATTTCGTTATCGCAACCTCAACACATCGCCCTCTTCGGGCACATATTCATAATCTTTTTTGTTTAGTTTGTATAAATTTTTCAGTCGCAATCCATATTTTTGCGATATGCTGTGCATGGATTCTCCAATCTGCACTTCATGTTCGAAATAGGGTTTATCGGCACGCGATTTCTTTTTTTGGAAGTAAACAATATCGCCTTCATTGAGCGGAAATCCTTCGGGTACTTCGTTGTATTTGAGCAGGTCTTTCTCCGAGAAATCAAATTCGTCGGCAATATCGGCGTATGTATCTCCTGCCTTTGCAACCACGTAAACCAAACCGTGCGTTTTGTATGGTTGGTGTCTCCACTGCGAGGGGTCGTTGTCGTTCTGTCCGGACTCGGCAATAGGTTTTCGTTTTACTCTTCGAGAGGTATTTTTTTTATCGAACTGATAGAGCTCGTAGTCTTCAATCAGTTTGATTAGTTTGTTGGCGTATGCTTTGTCGGTAGCGTAACCCGATTTTTGCAATCCTTTAGCCCAACCTCTATAATCGGTAACCGACAGGTTAAACAGTGCCTGGTATCGACCTCCTGCCACCAAAAAATCGGAATGGTCGCGGTAAGAATCTGCTACCCGGTCGTACTTTCTGAAACAGTCGTTGGGCAAATCGTCGGCGGCATATACGCGCTCACCTCTCCATCCCCGATGGCATTTGATACCGAAATGGTTGTTAGAACGACGTGCCAAATCACTCATCCCCGCACCCGACTCCAATAACCCTTGTGCCAACTTGATAGATGCCGGTATTTTGTATTGGTGCATGTGCTCTACCGCTATGTCGCTGTATTTGCTGATGTAATCTTTGTAAACTTTCGATCTGTTTTGCGCTTCTGCCCGTGGAACAGAAAAAAAACAAAACAAAAGAACAAACAACAACGAAAATATTGTATATTTGTGCGTAAATGTGTGCATAGCAAATAGTTTTTTATAAACCGAAATACCCAATTAAAGTATGAAAGAAATCAAATTAACCACAAAGATAACAGTTTATCGGATAGATGCGTGTTCTGAAATCGAAAAAAAACTTATTGAGTCGGCAAAAGATGCAACGCAAAATGCCTATGCACCCTATTCGGGGTTTCAAGTAGGTGCTGCCGTGTTGCTTGAAAACGGTGAAATAATAGGAGGCAACAACCAAGAAAACGCGGCTTATCCGTCGGGGCTTTGTGCCGAACGAACGGCGGTTTTCTTTGCAAATGCCAATTTCCCGCAACAGAAAGTGGAGGCTATTGCTATTGCTGCCTATCACAACGGAGCGTTTACCAAAGATGTAATCACGCCATGCGGCGGATGCCGACAAGTATTGTTGGAAGTGGAAAACCGGTACAAATCGCCCATCAAAGTATTGATGTATGCCGATGGCAATGTTTATCGGGTGGATTCGATAAAAGATTTATTGCCATTGAGTTTTGGCGACGAGATGTTGAAATAGAATAATTGTTGTCCGAAAACAGAAGTCCGAAGTTTGAAGTTGATCAACGGAAAGATAAACATTTCAGGAAAAATAACGTCTGAAAATCTAAAAGTCTTGATTCTTGGCTCTTGATTCTTGATTCTTGACTCTTGACTCTAAAATAAAAAAAGATGAAAGTTGAAATTATAACCATTGGCGACGAAATCCTAATTGGTCAGATAGTAGATACCAACTCCGCTTGGATGAGTAAGGAGATAACCGAAAACGGATTTGAGGTAAGTGCCATTACCTCGGTTGGTGATTGCAAGAAATCCATTATCCAATCGATAGATATTGCTAAAACAAGAGCCGATGTAATTTTACTGACCGGAGGTGTAGGACCTACCGACGACGATATTACCAAACAGACATTGTGCGATTATTTTCATACCAAATTGGTATTCGACCAAGATGTATTTGAACATATTACCCATCTTTTTGCTGCAAAAGAGCTCTCGATGAATAGATTGACCAAAGCACAAGCGTTGGTTCCCGAAACTTGCACGGTAATAAAAAACGTGGTGGGCACTGCACCCATTTTGTGGTTTGAACGAGACGGGATGATATTGGTATCGATGCCGGGTGTACCTTTTGAGATGCGCGAAACCATGCACAACCAAATTATCCCACTGCTGAAAGAGAGGTTCTACGAACAAACTTACCTCCACAAATCGTATTTGGTTTCCGGAATTATTGAATCGAAACTCAATATTCTCTTGCTCGACTTCGAGCAGTCGTTGCCCGAAAGTTTTTCGCTTGCCTTTTTGCCTAATTACGGCACCATAAAATTGCGCCTATCGGCGTTGGGAAGAGAAAACAAACCCATTTTGGAAGAAAAAGGGATAGAATTGAAAGAGATTTTGGGGCAGTTACTCCTTGCCGAAACTGATGAGCCATTGGAACATCTTTTGGGTGAACTGCTTCTAAAAAAAAGCTACACCGTTTCCACAGCCGAAAGCTGCACGGGCGGCAATATTGCGCGACGCATTGCTTCCATCGCCGGTGCATCGGCATATTTTTACGGTTCAGTGGTATCGTATAGCAACCGCATAAAAACCGATTTGCTTCGTATTGACCCGGAGTTGATTGCCAAACATGGCGTGGTGAGCGACGAAGTGGTGCAGGCAATGGCTACAAATATCTGCCGGGTGATGCAAACAGATTGTGCCATTTCTATTTCGGGAATAGCCGGTCCTACCGGCGGAACTACCGATAAACCTGTGGGCACGGTTTGGATTTGCACCAAAACGCCCCAAACGATGGTTTCTAAGGTGTATAAACTGGGACTTTCGCGCCACGAGAACATACAACGTGCTACCAATATGGCTTTGTTGCAACTGATAAGAATGTTGGGTGAGTAAGAACGAACGAATAAATTTTCCCATTCCATTTATACGTTTTACTAAAAAAGCACGTTATATCACAACACAAACACAATGTGTCATTTATGATAGATTACATCCAAGGCGAAATTGCCGAATTATCTCCCGCATCGGTAACCATTGACTGCGGTGGAATTGGTTATCAGGCAAATATTTCGCTCATTACATATAGTGTGCTAAACGGCACCAACTCGGCAAAGATATATATTTACGAGTCTATCCGAGACGACGCCCATGTGCTATTCGGCTTTGCCGATAAGGGCGAGCGCCAGTTGTTTTTGCACCTCATCAGCGTGTCGGGGGTAGGTCCCAGCACGGCACGGGTTATTTTGTCGTCGATGAACTTCACCGAGATTGAGTCGGCAATTGCCACCGAAAATGTTGCCGTTTTGCAATCGGTAAAAGGTATTGGCGCAAAAACAGCGCAACGCATTATTGTGGATTTGAAAGACAAAATAAAATTTACCGAAACCGAAAGCAAAACCTCCGACAGCATCTCGGTTTCCGACAACGAGCATGCAGCCGTTTCGGCATTGGTAATGCTTGGTTTTCCACAGGCAATTTCGGCAAAAACGGTTGCCAAAATTGGCAAAGAATTGCCCACTCTTTCGGTAGAAGCTATCATTAAAGAGGCACTTAAAAGAATGTAATCAACACAGGTAAACATTCAGATTATCACATTGAGAATAAAAGCAATACATATAATTCTGTTTTTCGTAGTTCTGTTTTTCGCAAACGGAGCTATGTCGCTTTTTTCGCAAAACGCCGCACCCGCCGACTCCACGGGAAATCGATTCCCGGTTCAGAAAACCACGGTGGAAACGGTGGAAGATTTGCAAAACCAATCGCCCATCGATTTGCAAACACCGTCGAACATTACTACCGAAGTAATATACGACCACAAAACCAATCGCTACATTTTTCAAAACAAGATAGGCAACACCGTTGTGGGCGTGGCCTTTACCATGACTCCACAAGAGTATATGCAATACCGGGCGAGGGAGAACAACGAAAACTATTTTCGCGAACGAAATGCCATCGGGCAAACTGCCACTAATCAGAAAGACCCGAAAGCGGGAGTTTCGCTTTTCAATATTCGTGAAAGCAGAAATATTTTGGAAGATATTTTTGGTCCGGGCGGGGTGCAAATCAAACCGCAAGGTTCGGTAGAAATTTCGGCAGGACTCAAACGAAACGTTACCAATAACCCCACTTTGCCCGAACGAGCAAGAAAAAGAAATACTTTTGATTTCGACCAACAAATTCAATTGAATGTGAACGCGAAAGTGGGAACAAAAGTTGATTTCGGACTCAACTACAACACCGATGCTACCTTCAATTTCGACTCCAAAAAAATAAAATTGGCGTACCAAGGAGAGGAAGACGAAATCATAAAAAACATAGAGGCAGGAAACGTGAGCATGACAACCAGTAACACGCTCATCAATGGCGGAGCTGCCCTTTTTGGAATAAAAACCGATTTGCAATTCGGTAAATTACGGGTCAATACCATCTTGTCGCAACAAGAGTCGGAATCGAAAACCGTTAACTCGAAAGGTGGCGTACAAACAACTCCATTTGAAATTGGCGTGGACCAATACGATGAAAACCGACACTTCTTTCTGGGACACTATTTTCGCGACTCGTACGACAATGCGCTGACTAAACTGCCTTTCGTGCAATCGGCTATCTCCATCACCCGCATCGAAGTGTGGATAACCAACAAGCGCGGCAACTACGACCAGGCAAGAAATATTGTGGCTTTTGCCGATTTGGCTGAACACAACAACATCAAAAATCCATTTTGGCAACCAACCGGTAACGAGATAATTCCTTACAACGAAGCAAACAACCTCTATCCGCAAGTGATAACCACCTACAGTGGCATTCGTGATATAAGTCAGGCGCAAAATGTTTTGCCCGCCAATATTGTCGTAGGGCAAGATTACGAAAAAATTGAAAGCGCACGTTTGCTCAATTCGGGCGAGTATGTTTTGCATTCGCAATTGGGCTACATCTCTCTGCAAACACCACTGCAAGCCGATGAAGTGCTGGCTGTGGCTTACGAATTTATGTACAACGGCAAAGTGTATCAGGTGGGAGAGTTTTCTAACAACATTGGCGGAGGCACTACCAATCCCGATTCTGACACATCGGGACAGAGCGGCGCGCTCATACTCAAATTGTTGAAACCTGTTTCACTCTCGCCGCAAGCCTACACGTGGGATTTGATGATGAAAAACATCTACTCGCTGGGTTACAGTGCTTTCAATATTCAAAAAGACCGTTTCAAACTAAATATAACTTACCAAAGCGATACCACGGGCGTTTATCTGAACTACATTCCCGAAGGAGATATCCAGAACCAGCTTTTGCTTCGGGTAATGAATTTAGACCGATTGAATTCTAAAAACGACCCCTACCCCGACGGAATTTTCGACTTTTTGGAAGGATATACCATCACCGCCCAAAACGGACGAATCATCTTCCCGGTGGTAGAACCTTTTGGTTCGCATTTGCGCAAAGTAATTGGTAACGACGCCATTGCGGACAAATATGTTTTTCAAGAACTATATGACTCCACCTTGACCATAGCACGACAAATCCCCGAGAAAAACAAATTCCGTTTCACGGGTGAATATCGCGGCTCATCGGGCTCCGATATCAATCTGAATGCCACAAACGTAACTCGTGGTTCGGTGCGGGTAACAGCCGCCGGGGCAACACTTTCGGAAGGCTCGGACTACACGGTAGATTATATTTCTGGAACGGTACGCATCATCAACCAAGCAATTCTTGACTCAGGCACGCCGGTAAGCGTTTCGCTCGAAAATCAGTCGTTTTTCAATATGCAGCGCAAAACGATGATGGGCTTGAATATGGTTTACGATTTTTCCAAAGATTTCAGTGTCGGGGCAACCATCATGCATTTGTATGAAAAGCCGATGACAATGAAGACAAATTTTGGCGACGAATCGGTTAAAAACACCTTGTGGGGATTGAATGCTTCCTACAAGAAACAGTCGTACGCACTTACCAACTTGATTGACAAATTGCCTTTTGTAGAGGCTACCGCACCATCGCAGCTCTCTGCCGGTGCAGAATTTGCACACATCATACCGGGACATTACAAAAACAAATATACCGGCTCTTACTCTTATCTGGACGATTTTGAAGCATCCACTTCGGGTATCGATTTGCGTACGCCATATTCGTGGACTTTGGCATCTACACCGTTCAACAACACGGCAACCGGACTTTTCCCCGAAGCAGCCATGTCCAACAACCTGGAATATGGAAACAACCGGGCACAGATTTCTTGGTTCTATATTGATGGGCTTTTTACACGACGCAACTCATCGCTCACACCACAACACATCCAAAACGACAAAGACCAACTATCGAATCACTTCGTCAGAGAAATTTACGAACGCGAAATTTTCCCCAACAAAGAGGCTGTACATGGCGAACCGCCAACCATTCAGGTAATGAATATTTCGTATTATCCCAACGAGCGCGGTCCATACAATTTGGATACCAATTTAGACCCAAACGGCAAATTGCTCAATCCACAACAACGCTGGGGTGGTATTACCCGCAAAATGGATACCCGCAATTTTGAATCGGCCAATATAGAGTATATCGAGTTTTGGTTGATGGACCCATTCGTTTACAACGACGGAAGCGACACGGGCGGCGACCTCTATTTCAACTTGGGTGAGATTTCGGAAGATGTTTTGAAAGATGGAAAGAAATTTTTTGAAAACGGCTTGCCGGTCAATCACGACCCCACGGCGGTAGGAACATCGGTTTGGGGAAAATATCCTCTGCGCCAATCTACCGTTTACGCTTTCGACAACTCGCTGGGCGAAGAATCCCGACTCATCCAGGACGTTGGCTTGAATGGTCTTAACACGCAAGAAGAGAAAGAATTCCCGGCATACGCCAACTATTTGGCAGAGTTGCCAAATCGCTTGTCGGCAGAAACCATCAACCGCATGCAAGCAGATAAATACTCGCTGCTAAACGACCCTTCGGGCGATAACTTCCGCCACTACAGAGGGCCCGAACAAGACCAAGCAGAGTTGAGCATTTTGGACCGATACAAATATTTTAACGGGACGGAAGGAAACTCACTTGCGCCCGAAGGCAACCAAGGCTTCTCTACAGCGTCGCGTACTACGCCCGACGTGGAAGATATCGACAGCGATAACACGCTGAGCGAAAACGAGTCCTATTACCAATACAAGATACAACTTCGCCCCGAACAAATGGTTGTCGGCAACAATTATATCGTAGACAAACGCGAAGTGAGCGTGGTGTTGCGCAACGGAGAAACCGGACATGTAAATTGGTATCAGTTCAAAATTCCACTTCGCGATTACCAAACAAAAGTAGGCAATATACAGGGATTCAACAACATCCGTTTTATCCGTATGTTTCTTACTGATTTTGAGAAACCCGTCTTTTTGCGCTTCGCTACCTTAGAACTCATCCGAAGCGAATGGCGCGCGTACGCCCAAAATTTGGAAACGGGCGGTGCGGTTTCCGGCTTAGGACGTATTGATGTTTCGGCTGTAAATATCGAAGAAAATGGCGACAGAACGCCTGTAAACTACGTACTTCCACCCGGAGTAACACGTATATTAGACCCGAGCCAACCCCAATTGCGTCAGCAAAATGAGCAGTCGTTGTCGTTAAAAATCGAAAATCTGGAGCCGCAAGATTCACGCTCGGTTTACAAAAACAGCATATTCGATTTGCGCCGATACAAACGATTGCAAATGTTTGTTCATGCCGAAAAATTGGCAAGTTCGCCCGACGATTTGTTGGACGACGAAATGACCGTTTTCATGCGCATCGGCTCCGACTATAGAAACAACTATTACGAATACGAAATTCCACTGAAAGTAACACCTCCCGGAACGTATAGCGACAGAAATGTAGCAGATAAAGAAGCTGTTTGGAGACCCGAAAATATGTTCGATTTCCCGACAAAGCTATTGACCGACTTAAAATTGAAACGCAACGCCGAGAAGCGCAAAGAAAACGGCGTTACATTCCTCACCCCATTTTCGGAACAAGACCCCGACAAACCGGCAAATAAAATCACGATAGTGGGAAACCCATCTTTGGCAGAAGTAAAAGTGATGATGGTGGGTGTACGCAACAAAACTAACGCCAGCAAATCGGGCGAAATTTGGATTAATGAGTTGCGACTGAGTGAATTTGACGAAAAAGGCGGTTGGGCTGCACAAGGAAATGTAAATCTAACCCTATCCGATTTGGGTTCTGTGAACGTAGCGGGGCGAAAAGAAACCGTAGGTTTTGGTGCACTCGACCAAAGTTTGCTGGAGCGCAGAAACGATGATTTCACCTCGCTCAATATTGCCATGAATATGGAATTGGGTCGATTCTTGCCCGAAAAAGCAAAAATATCGTTGCCGCTCTATTACTCGTACTCCAACCAAGAAACTTCGCCACAATACGATCCGCTCAACCAAGATATTTTGTTGAAAGAATCGCTCAACAATGTGGATACCCAGCAGCAGCGCGACTCCATTACTGCTATTGCTATTACAAAAAATACCACCAAAAGCTTGAGTTTGAGCAATGCGAAAGTAAACATCAAAAGCAAAAACCCGATGCCGTACGACCCGGCAAACTTCAGCTTTACCTATTCGCAAAACGAGAACAACATAAAAGACCCGGAAACAGAATACAACACCATAATCGAGCAACGATTGCAGGCAAACTACTCCTATACACCATTCGTACGTCCATTTGAGCCTTTCAAAAACATCAAGAGCAACTCCGGTTGGCTCAAATTGATAAAATTTGCCAATCTGAATTATCTGCCCAACAACATCCAGTTCAATTCGGATATGATGCGCAACTACCAAGAGACGCAATTGCGCGATTTAAATGCCTACATGTCGGGCTCCACGCAGACACAAAGCCACTATCTGTCGTACAGCCAAAATTTTGTTTGGAATCGTGATTTTTCGCTCTTGTGGGATTTAACAAAGAACTTAAAAATTACGCTTCGCACCGGAACGGTTGCCGAAATAGAAGAGCCATACTTACAGGTAAACAGAAAACTAAATCCCGACGATTACGAGATTTGGAAAGATTCTGTTATGCAAAGCATTACCCAAATGGGTAAACCGCTTAACTACGGTCAATCGGCAAATGTAACATACACCGTTCCCTTCGCACAAATACCTATTTTAGACTGGATTACCTCCAACGCCCAATACGACTCGCATTACAAATGGGAAAGGGGTGCTACCATACAAGATGCCAACATTGGCAATATGCTGCAAAACGACCTCAACTTCACATTGAATAACAGGTTGAATTTGGTGCAATTGTACGATAAAGTTGAGTTTCTCAAGAAAACAAACCAACGATTTGGCTCATCGGGAGGCAGAGCCGGCAGTCCATCTCGAGGCGCATCCGCACGTTTGGATGGCACAGGAGGCAAAGGCGAAGCGGGCAAACCATCGCCCAACGCGGCGAAAACACGTTTCACGAAAACGGTGCAACTCAGCCCTGACTCTAACGTGGTGATTACACACAATTTGAACTCTCGCAAACTAACCGTTACCGCCCGAAAAGACGGCAAACAATACGTGGTGCAACACAAGCGATTGGACAAAAACCGGATTGCCATACAAAACAGAGATACGGCAAAAATTGATGTAAATATTTTGGCTGCACTGCCAAACGAAAACTCCACATGGTACAACCTGGCTCAATACACCGCTCGTGGTTTGATGATGGTAAGAAACGTGAGCCTAAATATCGGATACCGCACCCGAACAGATATACCGGGTTTTGCACCCATGATTGGTGATTTCTTCGGGCAAACAAACACATCTGCCGGACTTATTCCCGGATTGGGTTTTGCCTTTGGCTTGGAGGGTGGCGAACGCTTCTTGAACAGAGCTTTAGAAAACAATTGGATGGTAATAAACGAAAGCAATATATCGCCGGCAATTTACAACCAAACCGTGAACATACGTGCCGAGGCAACCATTGAACCGGTAAACGGTTTAAAAATTGACCTGAACGGTATTTATGAAGACAACCGAAGAACGGAGTATCAATATATGTATAAAGATATGCCCATGATTTTTGGCGGCAGCTACGCCATTTCCACCATTACATTGGCATCTGCATTTGAAAACTCAAATGCCGCCAACGAATATTTATCGGCATCTTTCAATAAATTCCTTGCCAACCGCGAGATAATTGCCAACCGTATGCGCGTTGGGTTCCAAAACACCAATTATCCCGGACAAGGATTCATTGGCGAAACAGGCTACGCAAATCAACCGTTTGACCCCGCCGTAGGCGATATCAACCCCAACTCGGCAGATGTGCTCGTACCGGCTTTCTTGGCAGCATATACCGGAAGAAGTGCCGATGGCATTGCGATTACCGCTTTTCCAAATGTGCTCTCGTTGTTGCCAAACTGGGATATTTCGTACAACTTGCTCAACTCGTTGCCATCGCTGAAAGGTCGATTCCGCACACTTATGCTTACGCACAAATACATTTCGCAATACAGAGTTGGCTCATTTACTTCGTTCCTCAATTGGGTTCCGATGAGCGACAACAGCGATTTGGGATACATTCGCGATGTACTGACGGGCTCGCCCATACCCTCATCGCCATACGATATTTCGGCAGTGAGTCTCATGGAAAGTTTCTCGCCACTTATCGAAGCCAAAGGTGTTCTCAATAACAATCTGACACTCAATTTGCGATTCAACAAAACCAGAACAATGAATTTGAATATATCTTCGTACCAATTGGTAGAAACGAGTGACAACGATATTGTTGTGGGATTGGGGTATCGTGTTCCCGATTTTAACCGAATCATTGGGTTTGGCTCAAACACCAATCGCGACCGTGCTCGACGCAAACCGACAAGAACCGGCAACGAAGACACAGCCAATCAGACGCGACAAACAACAAACAGCGGATTCAATAACGATTTGAATATCAAGTTGGACATTTCGCACAAAACCACGCAAGCACTTATCCGTAAAATTGAAGACCAATTTACACAAGCCACGAGCGGGGTTCGTACTACCAGTATCAAGTTTTCGGCAGATTATGCCATCAGCAGATCGCTCACGTTGCGGGCATTTTTCGACAAAATCATCAATACACCGCTCGTGTCATCTACCTCCTATCCTACTGCCAACACCAATGTAGGACTAAGTTTAAGATTTAATTTAACGCAGTAAAGCAGATTTTTTTAATCGCCAAAGTTAGAGAATATCAACCAGGCAACAACCAGCGTGAGAATAATGTTAAACGACTGAGCTATTAGGAAAGACCAAATATATTTTGAGTTCTCTTTTTTAAACACATCTTTGAAGCTGGTTTCTAAACCGATACAAACAAATGCCAAAGAGAAAAGCAAACTTCTGGGCACTTTGGCTACTTTAGATAGATCTTTGGCAACGCTTGGCTCGAAGGCAAAACTAAAAACCAACGACGCGATTAAAAAGCCTAAAACAAACTTGGGAAATCTCTCCCACAAGAAACTGGCAGATGGCTTTATTTCGCTGTTTGTACCTCTGTATGACCAATATATAGAGATAGCGAAAGCTGCTACACCCAACAACACGTTTTGTGCCGATTTGATGATTACGCTATAATTTTCGGCTGTATCGCCAATAAATTTGCCGGCGGCAACTACCGCGGCGGTAGTATCGATTGTGCCACCCAGCCACGCTCCTGCAATGGGCTCGGACAAACCCATCCATTTTGCCAAAAACGGCAACAAATACATCATGGGTATGGCAACTATGAGAACCAAAGATACAATAAACGACAGTTTTTTGGGGTCTCCTTTTATTGCGCCGCAAGTGGCTATGGCAGCAGAAACACCACAAATAGAAACCGAACTCGACAATATCATCGACATTTCCGGGTCAACTCCCATACGTCTCGAAATCCAAAAACTAAAATACCAAACCGAGAGCACCACAATCACCGCTTGTATCAACCCCAAGCCACCGGCTTTCATAATTTCGTTGAAGAGAATGCCGCTACCCAAAATAACCAAACCGGCTTTGATATAATATTCGCTTTTCACGGCGGGAGCCAGCCATTTGGGAAGGCCAAAAATATTTCGGATTGCTAAACCAATAAGCACTGAAAAGAAAACCGACTCAAGTCCTATTTTTTTTATGGCAGGTATATCGACTATGAATTCCGAAAGCGTTGCAAGGGCGTAAACTACTACAAACGACAACAGAAACAGACCATTATCTTTATTTCCCATAAACAGATAACCCAAATATGCCAATATGCCGATTACGAAAAACAAGACCAATGGGTTTGCCATAAAACCCGAAAACAATACTACTAAAACTAAAATAATAGCCCCGATTAGAGTTGCGGTCCAATCTTCATTTTTTAAAAACTTGAACATGTGATTTTGTTTTTTTTGATTTCTGGTGTCAAAGATAATACTATATTACAAAAGTAGCTAAAATAATTATTATTTTTTTTTGTGAGATAGAATAAAAAAACACCATTTTACAGCACAGGTTGGCTATAAAATGGTGCTATATCGCAGCAATAATCTGATAACGAAAAGTATGAATAAGCAACCTATTGACTAACAAATTTTATTCATAAATATCAATTTTCGTTAATCTAAAAAAGTTTTAAGCATTTTGTTTCAAATAGATAATCAATTTATTGGAAAACCGATTATTTATGCCGAGGTTTATTTTCTACCCAATTTCATCGATTTCTTTCCTTTACCGGAAATCGTTTTTTTCAGACGTATCAAGAACCAACGACTCGGTTTGGTTTGGAGATACGACTCTATGTGTCGCTGTTTTTTCTCTTCCAAAATCTGGTTTATCTCGATTAATATACCCGATTCCTCCACATCACCAAACTCATCGTTAATAGAAGTACCAAAAAATCGCATGTAAGGCGATAGACTCATGTAAGCGTTGATAAGTGGCGGCACGTTCAATCCCAAGGCACGCACCTCTTTGTTCAGGATTTTGTAATCGTCTTTAAAAGTTTTGGCATCAAACAGTTTTTTCATTGCCTCGGCATCGGTTCCTGTTACCAAAGGGTTAATTGGGGTTACCAATTTATCGTTATCGGGAAAATGTTTGTTCAAAAAGTACAAAATCATGTTGCGGGCATCTTTGTTGTAAGTGCCGTACATGGTTACTTTTCCGAAAAAATATTTGAGACTCGGGTCTATTACCGTGAGTGCGCCCAAGCCGTCCCACAAATTGTCGAGGGCAAAAATACCTTTTCTACTATTGAGAGTAGATTGGTATTCCAATGACACGAACGAGCGACCCAACTCAACGGTATAGGGCAAATAATTTTGGATAAAATCATCCGAGAAATTAAGTAAATGTGCCGTTGCCAACATCGGTTTGCCATGCTCGTCAAAATCGATATTTTTTCCAAAAATAAACCGATAACCACCCAAAATATCTTCCTTTTCAGGATCCCAAACAATGAGTTGTTGGTAGGGATTTTCCATCAAATCGTATTTATCGATATCGGCCTCCAAACCGGTGCCACCTCCATAGTGTCTGAAGGCGATTTCGCGCAAACGACCTACTTCGCGCATCAGGTTGGGACACTCGTGTCCCGAAAACAGATAAATTTCGTTGTCGGCTTTGTTGGTTCTGCGCAACCTATTTTTCAGAGTTAGTTCACTTTTCAGCAAATCTTTATCAACTGGGGGAATAATTTCTTTCATTTTGACAAGGAATAAACGGTTTCTTTAATATGTTGCGCCCATTGCGCGGGAGTTTTCGATTTGTCTAACGATTGCCAAGCAATTGGCTTTCCGAATGTGATGTGAAATGTTTGATTTTTTCTTTTAAACATTTCGCCGGGCAAGTAGATAAGCTCTACATTAAATTTCAAGCCAAGTTTTTTGCGAATATTGGCAAAATTATAAAAAAAGTTCGAGTTGCGTGCATCAAAATAAACAGGAATGATATCTCTCTGGTATTCTACCGATTTCACCACGAAACTTTTCATCCACTCCAAATCGGTAATCTTTCCATTCTGTTTGCGCGAGCACAACCCGGCAGGAAATGTTACAATTTGGTTATCAGATACATATGCTGCATTGATGGCTGCTGCCGATGCTTTTGCTTGCGAGCCGTATTTGTTGATTGGAACAAAAATCGATTCCAAATTTTTGATGTGAAGCAAAACATCGTTTACCAAATATTTTATTTTTCCATCGTATTTTTCGCCCAAAAAGGCAGATAAACAAATTCCGTCTAAGCCACCCAGCGGATGGTTGGAGGCAAAAATAAATCGTCCTTCGGCAGGAATATTCTCTTCATGATGCGCCCGAATGGTTACTTTGAACTCCTCATCAACCAAGGCACGCATAAACTCAACACCTTGTTTTTCTTTGTTGCGTTCGATAATATCGTTCAAATCGTCTTGCCGAATGGTACGTTTCAAGAAATTGATAAAAAACTGGGGGATTTTATTGTAATGTTTACCCGTTTTACCCCTCAAAACTTTATCTATATCTAACCTTAAATCTTTTGATTCTGACATTTTGATTTTACTTATTTGTAAAGCTACAACAAAAATAAGAATTAATGATGAATAAAAGAATATTTCGACAAATAATTTTAAAATCAACCTAAATTCGGCTTCCACACTTTATTTGCAACTATCTATTTATGAGCTTTTTTCAACCATTTAATAACTTGTTGATAACTTTTTTAAAAATAATGTGTGGAAAAGTGGGGGAAAGTGGAATATTTTTGTAATTTTACCGCAAATATCCATCAAGAAGAGAAAAATGTTGCAATTTTTAGGAAATATCGAAGCAAAAATAGACACAAAAGGACGAATTTTTGTGCCTGCCAACTTCCGCAAGCAGCTACAAGCAGCGGAAGAGGCTTTTTTGGTGCTTCGCAAAGATATTTTTCAGGATTGTTTGGTCATATATCCCGGCACGGTTTGGGAAGCAGAAATAGAGACCCTGCGCGGCAGACTCAACCGCTGGAATATGGAGCAGCAGCAACTGTTTCGCCAATTTGTTTTGGATGCCGAGCGGTTAGAAATGGATGCCAGCGGACGCATTCTGATTTCGAAAAGATACCTGCAAATGGTGGCAATTGAATCGGAAGTACGATTTTTGGGTGTGGACAATACCATCGAAATTTGGGCAAAAGAAAGACTCGAAAAACCGTTGGTAGAGCCCGAATCGTTCTCATCAAAATTACAAGAATTAATGAAATAACCCGCAAAAAATAACGAAACATGACTGTTTATCACACACCTGCCTTACTCAACGAGAGTGTTGACGGATTGAACATCAAGCCCGACGGCATTTACGTGGATGTAACATTTGGCGGAGGCGGTCATTCTCGTGAAATACTGAGCAGATTGGGCAAAAATGGCAAGCTCATCGCGTTTGACCAAGACGACGATGCCATCAAAAACCTAATCCAAAACGATGAACGGTTTATTTTCGTGAAAAGCAATTTCCGCTTTCTGAAAAATTTCCTTCTATATCATCAAATAGAAAAGATAGACGGATTGCTGGCAGATTTGGGCGTTTCGTCGCACCATTTCGATAGTGCCAATCGGGGATTTTCGTTTCGTGCATCGGCACAACCAGATATGAGAATGAATAAATCGGCAAAGAAATCGGCCATCGATGTGCTCAACGATTATTCGGAAGAGAAGTTGGCAGATATTTTTTACAATTATGGCGAACTGAAATCGGCGCGAAAAATAGCAAGTGCCATCGCAAAGTACCGACAAACCCGGAAAATATCTTCCACCGAAGAGTTGCTCCAAATTTTTGAGCCATTTACATTCAAAGAAAAGGAGAAAAAAACACTTGCACAAGCATTTCAGGCATTACGGATAGAGGTAAACGACGAACTTTCGGCATTGTGCGAAATGCTCACGCAAGCCATGCACGTTTTGAAGCCGGGTGGTCGATTGAGTATTATTTCGTATCACTCACTCGAAGACCGATTGGTGAAAAAATTCTTGAAAACGGGCAATTTTGAAGGCGAGATAGTCAAAGATTTTTTTGGACAAGTAGAAACTCCGTTTCAATTGGTAAATAAAAAAGTAATTGTTCCATCCGAATCGGAACAAAACGAAAATCCACGTTCGCGAAGTGCCAAGCTGCGTGTAGCAGAAAAAAAAGACGATAATGAAGATTGATATAAAAAATATTAGAAAATCTTTTGTTCATGTTTTTGGAGGAAGTGTTTTGACAGAAAATTTCCTTATCAAAAATATTGTTTTCATTATCATGATTGTACTCATCATGATTTTTTTTATCAGTCACCGATATACCGTGTTGCGAAAAATATCGGAGATGGAGAAATTGAAAACAGAACTCAAAGATGCCAAATACGAATCAATCACCATTTCGTCGAACCTAACGGAAGCAAGCCGACAACCACAAATTGAAAAAATGGTAGAAGAGGCCGGTTTGGAACTAAAAATTGCAGCTGAACCGGTTTATAGAATTCAAAAAAACGAAAAATAGATATGAAAAACGAAGAAGGCCGAAAACAAATATTGGTAAGATACGGGCTAATCGTTTCGTTCCTATTACTGTTCGCGACAATGATTATATTTTCGGCAGCAAAAACTATGTTCTCTACCGAAGGTAAAAAATGGCGCGAAGTTGGCGAAAAAGAGACTGTGATAAAAGACAGGATAATTTTGCCAAAAAGAGGAAATATATTTACCCACGATGGCAAACTACTCGCTACCAGCGAACCACTATATGGCATTTACATGGATTTTTGGTCCGAGGGGATGAAAAAAGATACTCTCTGGAAATACGTGGATGAACTATCGGTACAGCTTTCGAAAAAGTTTCCCGACCGCACAGCTTCTCAATATAAAAATGTCATCCTCAACGGTTGGAAAATGCGCGAAAAAGAGGAACGCCAAATCAACGATTACGCGGCAAGAGGTGTGGACAAAAGGGTAACAAAAAAATCGAGATACGTTCGCATTATCCGACGCGACGTGTCGTATGTAGATTACAAGGAGCTACGCAAATTTGCATTTCTGAACCAACGCTCCAACCGAAGCGGACTGATAGCCGAAGAAAAAAACTCGCGCAAACGCCCCTTTGGTAATTTGGCAAATCGCACCGTAGGAAACGTTTATAAAGATTTGGAGAAAGGTGGAGCCAGCGGCTTAGAACTAAAATACGACTCGATTTTGCGTGGTGCCAACGGTGTGAAAAACCGCCAAAAAATACAAGGCAGATGGATGGATATTGTAGAAATTCCGGCACAAGACGGAGCCGACATTATCACAACCATTGATGCAGATATACAAGATATTGTGGAACGTGCCTTGCGCAATAAATTATTGGAAACGGAGGCAGAATCGGGCACAGCCATCATCATGGAAACCCAAACGGGTGAAATAAAAGGCATTGCAAATCTGGACCGATTACCCAACGGTTCTTATGCCGAAGGCAATCCAAACGCTTTCTCATACATGAATGAGCCGGGCTCAACCTTCAAAACCGTAACCGTGATGGCAGCGTTAGATGATGGTATTGTTACGCCGACCGATTCGTTTTACGTGGGTACCGGACTGTTTCAATACAACGGCAAATGGGTGCGCGACCACTTTTGGCGACAAGGCAGAGACCGTGGTTACCTGACCGTAACAGAAGGCATGGAAATTTCATCCAATATCGTCATGAGCAAAATTGTTCTCAAAGGATATGCCGATAACCCAACCAACTACATCAAAGCCATAGACAGAATTGGCTTAAGAAAACAGTTGAAGTGGGATGTTCCACTCAAGGGAATTGAAGGCACATCGTCCATCCGATTTCCGGACGACAAAAAAAACTATTGGTCAAAAACCACACTGCCTTGGATGTCGTTTGGCTACGAAAGCAAAATTCCGCCCATTTACATGTTGATGTTCTACAACGGCATCGCCAACGAGGGAAAAATGATAAAGCCATTCATAGCAAAAAGAATAACCAAAGACGGAAAAACATTAGAAGAGTTTGAGGCAGAAGTAATCAACCCGACTATGTGCAAAGAGACCACATTGGAGGAAGTAAAAAAAATGTTGGTTGGCGTTTTAGAAAATGGAACGGCAAAACAGGTTAGGTCTAAGTTTTTCTCCATTGCCGGCAAAACGGGAACGGCACAAATTGCCGGTGGAGGCGGATACAGCGGATATTATGTGTCTTTTTGCGGATATTTTCCGGCCGACAAACCCAAATATACCTGTTTCGTAGGAATCAGAAGACCCAAAGGTTCGCCTTCGGGTGGCGGACAAGCCGGGATGGTTTTCAAAAATATTGCCGAACAGACCTATTTGCGAAAAACATTGTTGCCCACCGAAGAGGTTTTGGTAGATTCGACAATGCAAAAGATGCCCAATCTGAAAAATGGGAATTGGACAAACAGCGCATCCATCTTGTCATCGCTCAACTACCACACACCCGATTGGGGCAAAACAGCCGATTGGGTAAAAATGAATTACGACAGCAGCGGGTATCAGCCCCAAAAAATAGAAATGAGCCCCAATTTGGTGCCAAACGTAATTGGTATGGGTGCCAGAGATGCGGTTTATCTGTTAGAAAAATCAGGATTGAGAGTCAATCTGATTGGTTCAGGCAAAGTGGTAACTCAATCCATCAATCAAGGTCAAAAAATAATAAAAGGCAGCACAATAAGCATTACGTTGCGATAAAAAAAACAATATTTATTCCATATCGAAAAGAAAATGAAACTAAGTAATCTATTAGAAAAATGTAAAATAATCTCTATCCATGGCGAAAAGGATGTTGAAGTAGAAAGTATCACTTCCGATTCGCGCCAAGTGAAAGAGGGTTCGCTATTTGTAGCCGTAGAGGGCATCAATACAGACGGACACGATTACATTGGCAAAGCCATAGAACAAGATGTTTTGGTGGTGGTTTACGACAAGCCGATTTTCGAGGAATATTTTTCGCGTGTTACCTACGTGCAAGTAGAAAACACATCGGTTGTTTTGGCTCAAATTGCATCGGCTTGGTACGGCAATCCCTCCGAAAAGCTCAATTTGGTAGGCATTACCGGCACAAACGGCAAAACCACCATTGCTACCTTGTTGCACAACATGTTTCGTGCACTTGGTTATGGCTGCGGATTGCTGTCTACGGTTGCCAATTACGTAAACGAAACACGCTACGCCACCACGCACACCACGCTCGACCCAATCATGCTCAACCACTATCTACGTCAAATGGTAGATGCCGGTTGCCAATATGCTTTTATGGAAGTTAGTTCGCACGCGATAAGCCAAAAACGGGTTGGTGCTCTTCAATTTAAAGGTGGCGTTTTTACTAATCTGACACAAGATCACTTGGACTACCACAAAAATATGCTTGATTATAGGAACGTGAAAAAATCGTTTTTCGACAATTTGCCCGAAAACGCGTTCGCATTGACCAATATCGATGACAAAAACGGCAAGGTTATGTTGCAAAACACCAAAGCAACAAAATATGGCTATTCTTTAAGAAATATTGCCGATTTCAAAGCCCGTATATTCGAGAAACATTTTAATGGAACAGATTTGGAGATAAACGGCAAAGCATTGTCGGTACAATTTGTGGGTACTTTCAATGTCTATAATCTGCTCGCTGTTTACGGTACAGCCATTTTGTTGGAACAAGATGCAGATGAGGTTCTGAGAATTTTGACCACATTGAAATCGGTATCCGGACGTTTTCAGACAATCTATTCACCCAAAGGATTTACCGCCATAGTGGATTATGCACACACGCCCGATGCCCTAAGCAATGTATTGAGTTCCATTCACGAAGTGTTAGACAAACAAGGAAAAGTGATTACCGTAGTGGGGTGCGGTGGCAATCGCGACAGAACAAAACGCCCAATCATGGCGCGTGAGGCATTGGAAATGAGCGACAGAGCTATTTTCACATCAGACAATCCCCGGTTTGAAGACCCGCAAGGTATTCTCAACGACATGATTGAAGGACTTACTGACGAGGAGCGTGCCGCATCGCTTACCATTATCGACCGCCGCGAAGCAATTAAAACCGCTTGTGCATTGGCACAAAAAGGCGATGTAGTGTTGGTTGCCGGAAAAGGACACGAAGATTATCAGGAGATAAAAGGGGTAAAATATCATTTTGATGACAAAGAGGAACTGGAAAAAATATTTCATCCCAATTCTACTGTGAGCAAACAATAATTGTAGTTATATCAAATTGTAAATAAATATGTTATACTATCTTTTTCAATATTTAGACAAACTCGATTTTCCCGGCGCGGGCATGTTTCAATACGTTACGTTGCGCACGGCAATGGCAGCATTGATTTCGTTGCTATTTGCAATTTTTGTTGGAAAATACATCATCCGTGCATTGCAACGAAGACAGATTGGCGAAACCATTCGCGACCTCGATTTGGAAGGTCAATACAGCAAAAAAGGTACGCCAACCATGGGTGGTATAATCATTATTTTGGCAATTTTGGTTGCAATTTTGCTGTTCGGAAAATTAGAAAATCACTACATAATCCTCATGTTGGTAAGCACCGTTTGGTTGGGAACTCTCGGTTTTGCCGACGATTATATCAAAGTATTTAAAAAAGACAAGGAGGGACTCAAAGGAAAATTTAAAATCATCGCGCAAGTTGGTTTGGGATTGATAGTTGGACTCACCATGTATTTGAGCCCGCAAATTGTATCGCGCGAAAATACCGAAATACGTGTAAACAACATCATCGAAGAGGTGCAATACCAAACCGAAGATATAAAAACAACCAAAACCACCATCCCGTTTGTAAAAAACAACAATTTCGACTATCGTGTTCTGGTTTCTTGGATGGGCGATTATGCCGATAAAGCTGTCTGGGTGGTATTCGTACTAATTGTAATACTGATAGTTACTGCAGTTTCTAACAGTGCCAACCTCACCGATGGATTAGATGGGTTGGCTTCGGGCACGTCCGCCTTTATCGGGGTAGCGCTGGGCATCCTGGCATACGTATCCGGACGTGTCGATTTTGCCTCCTACCTCAATATCATGCACATTCCCGGAAGCGACGAACTGATGGTTTTTGCAGCTGCCATCGTGGGTGCAACCATGGGTTTTCTGTGGTATAACTCCTACCCTGCACAAATTTTTATGGGCGACACGGGCAGTTTAACTTTGGGCGGATTGATTGGTGTATTTGCCGTATTGATTCACAAAGAGTTGCTTTTGCCAATTTTGTGTGGCGTATTCTTCATGGAGGCACTTTCCGTTATTATACAAGTTACCTATTTCAAATACACAAAAAAGAAATTGGGATACGGAAAACGAATTTTTAAAATGACTCCGCTACATCACCACTACCAAAAACCGGGCAATGCCGGTATTGATGCGCTTATCCAAAAGCCATTAAAACCGCTTACCGAACCAAAAATTGTGAGCCGATTCTGGATTATCGGGATGATTTTGGCTGTATTGGCATTGGTTACACTAAAAATGAGATAGTTTTTTCAAGAAATAAATGGAATAGTTCAAAATAAAAGAATGATTAATAACGAGATGAATAAGACGGATTTGCATGCGAACGATACTTCGTCAGTAAGAACAAAAATAGTTATCCTTGGTGGTGGCGAAAGTGGCGTGGGTTCTGCCATTCTTGCACAAAAAAAGGGTTTCGATGTTTTCTTGTCTGACAATGGGAAATTGAAGGATAAATATCGCGACGAATTGATAAATAACAACATTCGTTTCGAGGAAAATGGTCATAGCGACGAAGAGATACTCACAGCCGACGAAATCATCAAAAGTCCGGGCATTCCGAACACAACCCCATTGATGCTCAAAATTAAATCGAAAGGTATTCGGATAATTTCCGAAATAGAATTTGCCGGAAGATACACCAACGCCAAAATGATTTGTATAACCGGAAGCAATGGTAAAACCACCACATCTTCTCTTATACACCACATACTAAAATCGGCAGGACTGCATGTTGCCTTGGGCGGCAATGTAGGAACCAGTTTTGCCAGGCAAGTTGCCGAATCAGATTACGACTATTTTGTATTGGAACTGAGCAGTTTTCAGTTGGAAGGGGTTTACGATTTCAAAGCCGATATCGCATTGCTTCTCAACATAACACCCGACCACATAGACCGATACGACCACCAAATGCAAAATTACGTGGATGCCAAAATGCGTATCATCAGAAACCAAAAAATTGGCGATGCATTTATCTATTGGATGGACGACCCCATTGTAACCAAAGAGATTGAAAAACTGAAACCTCAGGCAACTCTTTATCCATTCACTTCCAATCTGTGTCAAGAAGCTGCGGCTTACAAAGAGGGCGAGAAAATGGTTGTAAAAGCAAAAAACGAAGTCTTCGACATGGAGCTGGAAATGCTTGCTTTGCGAGGAACGCACAATTTGTACAACTCCATGGCATCGGGTATTGTTGCCAAATTGCTCGATATTTCGGACGATAACCTGCGACAAGCCTTGTCCGATTTCAAAGGCATTCCTCACCGATTGGAACAAGTAGCATCTGTGCGTGGCATACAATTCATCAACGACTCCAAAGCCACCAATGTAAATTCGTGCTGGTATGCTTTGCAAAGCATCAAGGGAGGAAAAATTGTGCTCATTTTAGGTGGTCAGGACAAAGGCAACGACTACACCGAAATAGAAAAAGTAGTGAAAGAAAGAGTACGAGCTTTGGTTTTCATGGGGAAAGACAACTCCATATTACACCAATTTTTTGATGATAAAATAGAGCAAATCGAAGATACAAACAACATGGAAGATGCGGTAAAAGCAGCCTATCGTTTGGCAGAAAAAGGCGACACGGTTTTGCTATCGCCTTGTTGTGCCAGTTTCGATTTATTCTTGAATTATAACGACCGTGGCGACCAATTCAAAGAGTGTGTCAGGAGATTGTAACAATTATTACTAGAAGAAGAAATGCTGAGCAAATTCAAGAAAATATGGAATACGGAATCCCTCGACAATAGTTTGCACGAGGTGGAAGAAGCTATAAACCCGCAATCGGCTAAAGATTTTTTATCCAAAATATTTAAGGGCGACAAAGTAATTTGGGCTGTTTTTATCATCTTGTGTATCATTTCGTTGGTGGAAATTTTTAGCGCGACCAGCACCCTTGTTTACAGACAACAAAACCAATGGAGTCCCATTTTGCGTCATGCCATTTTTTTAATTGGCGGCGTAGGCGTTATATTGCTCATCCACAATGTGCCGTATAAGTATTTTTCGTCGTTTATTTTTGTTCTATTTCTGGCCATTATTCTTTTGTTGTTAACACCACTTATCGGTGTCAAAGTAAACGATGCCGATAGATGGATTTCCATCTTTGGCTTCACCATACAACCATCCGAAATAGCAAAAATTTCGTTGATGGCAACTGTTGCCTTTTTGCTCAGCAAACAAAATGAATCAAACGAGAAACTGCTTTTTTTCTGGATGATTGGATTGATGGTTACAGTCTGTTTTATCATTGGTGTTGACAATCTATCAACCGCGGCTATGTTATTTGGCATTTGCTATTTACTCATGTTTATTGGCAATGTAAAAATGAAACGACTACTAATGGTAGCCGGATTTGGCATTCTTCTCATTTTACTTTTTGTAGTTGTTTTGAAAATAGTCCCCGACAGTTGGACAGAAAAAGGTCCGTTGGATCGTTTAAGCACTTGGCAAAATCGTATCACCAATTTTAGCAGCAAAGCAGAATCGGAAGAAGATTATTTTGTAATAACCGATGAGAACTACCAAGTTGCACACGCCAAAATAGCCATATCCAACGGCGGTGTTCTGGGCGTTTTCCCCGGAAACAGCACCGAACGCGATTTTCTGCCCCAAGCATATTCCGATTTCATCTATGCCATCATCATCGAAGAGATGGGCATCCTGGGCGGATTATTTGTGTTGATGCTATATGTAATCATACTTATCCGATCGGGAATAATTGCCACTAGAATCAAAAAACTTTTTCCCAAATATCTGGTATTGGGGTCGGCACTGATGCTCTCTATACAAGCATTCATCAACATGGCGGTAGCAGTAAATCTGATACCTGTAACGGGGCAACCGCTGCCGCTCATCAGCCGTGGCGGTACGTCAACCCTGATCACATGTGCCTATTTTGGACTCATATTGAGTGCCGACCGATTTGGTATTGGCGTTTCATCGGAAGAGAAAAACAATGCATCCAATGCAGACACAGATACAAACCAAACGAACAATACCGATTCTACCAATACAATAGACCAATTGGAAGAAAAAATTGAAATGGAAATTATTCAAGTATAATTGGAGCAAAAGTCTTGTCGAATCAAAAATAAAACGAAAATATGAAGGCTTCACAACAAAAAAACAACACACGATTAGCCAAATCGGGCAATGAAAAAGCAACGAAGGCACGTCGTTTCATCATCAGTGGCGGTGGCACAGGTGGGCACATTTTTCCTGCTATTTCCATTGCAAATGCCATCAAAAAACGATGGGCAGATGCCGAGATTTTGTTTGTAGGAGCCGAAGGCAGAATGGAAATGGAACGTGTGCCGGCTGCCGGTTACCAAATAATTGGTTTGCCGGTAGCAGGATTTGACCGAAAAAACGTGTTGAAAAATTTCTCCGTTTTGGTCAAACTGATGAAAAGTATGCGCCAAGCACGCTCCATCGTCAAATCCTTTCAACCCGATATAGCTATTGGCGTGGGTGGTTATGCCAGTGGTCCCACTCTTCGGGCTGCTGCTTCAAGAGGAATCAAGACGTTGCTGCAAGAACAAAACTCGTATGCGGGAGTAACTAATAAATTGTTAGCGCAAAAAGCGTCCAAAATATGCGTGGCATACGAGGATATGGAGCGTTTTTTTCCAAGTGAGAAGATAGTGCTTACCGGAAATCCCTGTCGCCAAGACTTGACAATTTCCGACAAAAACAGAAAAGAAGGATACGATTTTTTCCAACTGAATCCAGAGAAACGAACCATTCTCATGGTGGGTGGCAGCTTGGGTGCTCGTACCCTCAACGACAGTATTGTAGCTGCATTTGAGCAAATTGCACAAGCAGACGTGCAGGTCATCTGGCAGTGCGGCAAATACTACTTTGAGGAGATGAGTAACCTGCAAAAAAGTGGCAAAATACCATCAAACATCCGTTTGTACGATTTTGTTTCGCGAATGGATTACGCCTACTCGGTGGCAGATTTGGTTATTTCGCGAGCAGGAGCGGGTTCAATATCAGAGTTTTGTTTGTTGGAAATACCGGTAATTTTGGTACCTTCGCCAAACGTGTCGGAAGACCACCAAACACAAAATGCCATGGCTCTCGTGAAAAAAGATGCCGCGGTAATGGTTACCGACGCCAATGCACGAACTTTACTCTTTGCCACGGCATTGGAACTGATAAAAGACCAAGAACGACTAAAAACATTGAGTAAAAACATTGGTGCCATGGCGCAAAGAGACTCAGCCAATCGCATAGTGGACGAAATAGAGAAATTATTGTCTGCAACTAACTGATAGTAAAATTGATTGACGTTTGTGATACAAAGTTAAAAAAATTGGATTTATGAATTTTAAATATATATATTTCATTGGCATAGGAGGTATTGGCATGAGCAATCTTGCCCGATATTTCATTTCTAAAGGATTGTCTGTTGCCGGATACGACCGGATAAGCACACCGCTCACCGTGGCTTTGGAAGCCGAAGGTGCATCCATTCATTACCAAGACGATGTCCAATCCATTCCGGCTCCATTTTTACAAAAAGAGAGTACTTTGGTCGTTTATACACCAGCTGTGCCATCTTCACATAGCGAGCTAAACTATTTCAAATCCAATGGATTTACACTCATGAAACGTTCTCAGGTGTTAGGCGAAATCACAAAATCGGGCAAAGCTGTTTGTGTAGCCGGCACCCACGGCAAAACCACCGTTTCAAGCATGGTGGCGCATTTGCTGAAGCAGTCCGAGGTAGATTGCAACGCGTTTTTGGGTGGCATTCTTAAAAATTACAACAACAACCTGCTGCTATCCCACAAAAGCGATATCATGGTTGCGGAAGCCGATGAGTACGACCGTTCGTTTCACTGGCTAACGCCTTGGATTGCAGTGATTACATCTGCCGACCCTGACCATCTGGATATTTATGGAACTGCCGAAGCCTATCGCGAAAGTTTCGAGATTTTCACTTCACTCATCCGAGAAAACGGTTATCTGATTATCAAAAAAGATGCGCCTGTAACACCTCGTTGCCATCCATCGGTAAAAATATATACCTATTCTGAAACGGAAGGCGATTTTCATGCCGAAAATATCCGGATAGGAAATGGCGAAATATTTTTCGATTTTGTTTCACCCAACTTAGTTATCAAAGATTTGCAACTTGGCGTACCGGTAAAAATTAATATCGAAAATGCCATTGCAGCCATAGCAGCGGCCAATTTGTGCGGGGCAAAACCGGATGAGATAAAACGGGCAATACAATCGTTTGCCGGAGCAAAAAGGCGGTTCGATTTTCAAATAAAAACACCCGATTTGGTCTTCATCGACGATTACGCGCATCACCCGCAAGAGTTGGCGGCTTCCATCCAATCGGTACGGATGTTGTATCCGCACAAAAAAGTTACCGGAATTTTTCAGCCGCACCTTTATACACGCACACGAGATTTTGCCAACGAATTTGCCGAAAGTTTATCTCTGCTCGACGATGTAATTTTATTGGACATATACCCGGCACGCGAAGAGCCGATTGCAGGGATAACATCCGAAATTATTTTCGACAAAATCACCTCTTCACAAAAAGTATTGCTTCATAAAAACGAGTTACTCGATTATTTACAAAATAAAAAACCGGAAGTTCTTTTAACCATTGGTGCAGGCGATATCGATGCCCTGATACTAAAAATAAAAGAGCTGCTCACAGAAAATTAATAACGAAACGGGATGAAAAAAATTCTAATCATACTCCTCTCCATCATCATTATCGGATACCTTATTTTTTCGGTAATATTCTTCGGCAAATCGTCGAAAGAAGAGGTTTGTGAGCGTTTTGAGGTAATTATAAAAGATAGCACAGACGTGCAATTTGTAACAGAAGCGGATATCGTGAATCTCGTCAAATACAAAGAGATGTATCCGGTGGGAAAGAAAATTGAAGAGATAAACACGTTGGCAATTCGCGACACAATAATGAGAAACAAACTGGTGGAAACGGCAAAAGTTTACCATGCACAAGAGGGTATTGTGGTTGCAAGTATCACGCAACGCAAACCAATATTGCGAGTCATTTCCGATATAAAAGGTAATTTTTATATCGACAACAAACAAGAATATATGCCAATTTCGTCCAATTTCGCCGTGTATGTACCCATCGCTACAGGTTCTATTGACGAAGATTTCGCGAAAAATGAATTATTCGATTTTGCTATGTTTTTACAAGAAAATCCAGATTGGGACGCGTGGATCGAGCAAATTGTGGTAAAACCGAACAAAGAAATTGAATTGATACCTCGCATGGGCGATTTCAAAATAGCTTTTGGAAAACTGGAAAAATATCCCGAGAAACTTGCCAAATTTGCCCTTTTCATCGAGAAGGGATTGAACACCGTGGGATGGAACAGATACTCAGAAATCAATTTGAAATATGACAACCAAGTGGTTTGTACAAAAAAATGATTTATTTAGAAAACAAAATCTAATATTAAATGTTGGATATAAGGATGTATAACGCAGTAAATGTAAAGGAAATAGATATGACGCAAACAGGATTTATAGCAGCCATCGATTTAGGAACTTCCAAAATAAAAGGAGTAATCGGTCGCAAAAGCGAAAATGGAATTGTTTCGATATTGGGATACCAAGAAATCCCTTCAAACAATTGTATCCGACGAGGAATTATACACAACATGGAAGAAACCGGTTCCAATGTTCGCAAACTGATTGACTTCTTGGAGAAAAAAACCGGTAAAAAAATTGGTCATGTTTACGTTTCTCTAAACGGACAATCGCTTTACTCTACCAATATCAGAGAGTTGAAACAGTTCGTAGAATCGGGCGTGGTTACACAAGAAGATGTAAACAAACTACGCGCCAGTGCCGACAGTTTTAAACCCGATTTCAAAACCATATATGATATTGCCGACGTAGAGTACTTTGTTGACAGTAAATCGGAGAAAAATCCCATTGGCGTAGCCTGTTCGCTCCTCGAAGCCGATTTCAAGGCAATTGTAGGGCGTCCCAATCTTAGTGGCAACATAAAAAACGTCATCGAAAGTAAAACCGATACAACTATAGCCGATTTCATTATTGGCCCGCTTGCCACAGCAGCTGCTACTCTTACCGAAGAAGAAAAAGAGTTAGGTTGCGCATTAATCGATTTTGGAGCCGGCACTACCACACTGTCCATTTACAAAGACGATTTACTTCGCTACATGGTTGTAATTCCGTTTGGTGGTCGAAATATTACCAAAGACATTTGCGAACTCAATTTTACCGAAGTAGATGCCGAGCAATACAAAACCAAATATGGCAAAGCCAAAGAAAAAAAAGAGCCAAGCACAAACAAATCGTTTTTTCCAACTCCATTTTCTATGTCGTCTGCCCCAAAAATAGATATCAATTTAGAAGAGCTCAACAATGTCATTGTACTGCGTTTGGACGAAATTACCGCCAATATCAAAGAGCAAATTGAGCAATCGGGCTACAGAGGAAAACTGGGAGCCGGGCTGGTTATTACGGGCGGCGCATCGCAACTGAAAAATTTAGATATCTATCTGGAAGAAAAATTGGATATGAAATTGCGTAAAGCAGCCACAAAAAAAACGGCAATTAACAACTCTGCCGAACTCGTCAACGACCCCTCTTATACCCAACTATTGGGCATGCTTATTTTGGCAGAAAAAGATTGCGAATGGGTAGAGCAAGTAACTACCAACGAAGAAGATACTACGCAATTTGAAGACACGTTTGAAACCACCCCGAGAGGTAAAAAATCGGTGGATAAACTCAGAGAAATGGTTAATAAAAAGAATGAGAAAAAACAGGAAAAACCTAAAGGCACCTTCAGTAAAACATTGGGTGATATCTTTAATAATTTATTCTCCGAGGAAAATGATGAATAAATAAACTATACTTATTATGAATAAAGAATTATTGAATTTCCAAATACAAAGACGCAACAATGCCATTATCAAAGTAATAGGCGTAGGCGGTGGCGGTGGCAATGCCGTAAACCACATGTTTAACGAAGGCATCAAAGATGTTACTTTTGCTCTATGTAATACCGATAGCCAAGCACTGCTAAAATCGCCCGTTCCTACAAAGGTGCAATTGGGCGAAAAAATAACAAGCGGATTGGGTGCCGGCAACAAACCCGAAGTGGCAAGAGCAGCAGCCGAAGAGAGTGTAGAGCTCATAAGAGAGCTACTCAACGATGGCACACAAATGGTTTTCATAACGGCAGGTATGGGCGGCGGCACCGGCACGGGTGCAGCACCGGTAGTGGCACGTATAGCCAAAGAGATGGGCGTACTCACGGTTGGAATCGTAAGCATCCCATTTGTGTTTGAAGGCGAACGAAAAATCATACAAGCCATCAAAGGTGTACAAGAAATATCAAAAAATGTAGATGCTCTTTTAGTCATCAACAACGAGCGTTTGCGCGATATTTACCACGATTTGGCCATACTTAATGCTTTTGCAAAGGCCGATGACACATTGGCTATAGCAGCTAAAAGCATTGCCGAATTAATTACCATAGAAGGCATTGTGAATCTGGACTTTGCCGATGTAAAAACCACTCTAAAAGACGGTGGTGTAGCCATTATGAGCCGCGGATTGGCTGAGGGGAAAAACAGGGTGAGCGATGCTATCAACGACGCGCTTAACTCTCCATTGCTCAATAATAACGATGTCTTCAATGCTAAAAAAATACTTCTCAATCTGTCATTTGCCAGCGATAATCAACTGATTACAGAAGAAATGACCGCATTACACGATTTCATGTCCCGATTCAACAGAGAAATTGAAGTAATTTGGGGTCTTGCCATCGATGATGAATTGGAAAACAATGTAAAAGTTACCATATTGGCAACCGGTTTTGGAATTAACGATGTGCCAGGCGTACGCGAACAGCAACTGAAAGAAAACCAATTTCAAGATGAGAAACAAAAAGCAAAAGAGAAAGAAGAGAAAGAAATCTACGATTCTTATCTGAAACAAATAGAAAAAATATACGGCAAAAAAGGGCTTAAATCCATTGCAACAAACTTCCGTATGGAGCCATTTATTTTGACGGTAGAAGAGATGGACGACGATAGGATTTTGGAGGCATTAGAAAAAACGGCTGTTTTTAAACGAGAACGCGAGTTCGACCCGCGCAACCACAACAAAGCAAACCCAACACCTTCATCCACACTATTTTAAAATTGATAAATAAACCCACAAAAAGAGATAAAATATGCCACTATTTGAAACAATAAGCGACGAAATAAAAAAAGCAATGCTTGCCAAAGATAAAATCAGGCTGGGAGCGTTGCGAGGAATAAAAAAAGAGTTTTTGGAGGCTAAAACTGCCAAAGGCGCATCGGATGAATTATCGGACGAAACAGCTATACTCATTTTGCAAAAAATGGTAAAACAACGCAACGACAGTGCCAATATATTCTCTTCTCAAGGACGTAACGACTTGGCAGAAACTGAGATAGCGGAAGCAGATGTTATCCGCCAGTTTCTGCCTGCTCAGTTATCGGAATCCGAATTAGAAACACAAATCAGACAAATCATTGCTCAAACAGGAGCTGCCTCCATCCAGGAGATGGGCAAGGTAATGGGCATTGCCAGCAAACAACTTGCCGGAAAAACCGACGGTAAAGCAATTTCGGAAATGGTTAAAAAACTGTTGGCATAAAGCCTTTTTTAACTCCCCAACTAACAGCAAAAAGCAGAATAGAACCAAATTTATTCTGCTTTTTTCATTTCCTTAATGATAGGAGATTAAGAACTTTATTAGTGTTGAATAATTAATTGGATGCGAAATAAATCCTTCTTCTATTATCGAAAAATCAAGAACGTTTTCTACGTTTTATCTCTTTATCAATCAGTTTCAATTCCCTACTCGACTGTCCTTTTACCGACGAATTTTCTTCGGCACGTCTGAATAAGTATGGCATCATGGTTTTTATGGCGCCATAAGGAACATATTTCACCACATTGTAGCCTTTTTCTGCCAAGTTGAAAGTGATGTGGTCGCTCATGCCATAGAGTTGTGCGAAATATACCGACGGGTGATTTTCGGGCAAATTATACTCTGCCAGAAGTGCTGCTAACAGGCGCGAACTCTCTTCGTTGTGCGTTGCCGCCATGAAGTCGATGGTATCGATATGTTGGATAAAATAGCGCATGATGTCGTTAAAATCTTTGTCGGTAGCAGGTTTATCCGGCTGAATGGGCGATGGATATCCTTTTTCGGCAGCTCTTTGGCGTTCGATTTCCATATATGCACCGCGCACAATTTTTAGTCCAAATTTGAAGCCGCCATCCAATGCCATCCGGTGGTGTTGTTTGATTCTGTTTATGCTATCGTGGCGATACATCTGGTAGGTGTTTTGCACGATGGCTTTCTGTTGGTTGTATTTTGCCATCATCTCCATCACGAGATCGTCTAACATGGGTTGAATCCAGGTCTGTTCGGCATCAATCAGAACGGGTATTCCCAATTCATTTCCCCGTCTGAAAATATCGTCAACACGTTTCACAACTCGCTCATATTCTTCTTTTTCGGCTGGGATGAGCGTTTGGTTTTCACTTACCTTCACCAACAAATCGAATCTGCCTACACCGGTTATTTTGAACGCGCTAAAAGGCACTTCCTTGTGTTTGGCTGCGTATTCAATGGTGCGGATGACTTCGGCACAAGTAGAGTCGAAAAGTTTTTCGTTTTCTTCTCCTTCTACGGCAAAATCGAGTATCGAACCCACATGGCGTTCGTAGAGTTTGTTAACCACTTTGCTACAATCTTCTATGGTTTCTCCGCCAACAAAATGGCGGTAAATAGTAGCTCTTATTATTCCTTTTATGGGAAGACGCAGAGCAAACGAGAGGTTTACCAGGTTTTTGCCCAAGTTTACGAGACCTCCGTTGTTCATCACTCTGAAAAGGAGATGGGTTTGCCTTAATCCGGCATTTGTTTTATCGCGAAAAGCAATTTCGGAATCGTTGAAATCGAAATTTGGTGAAGTTTTAGGTTGCATACATTTATAGACTAAATATGTTTCATGCAAAATTATAAAAAAAAATTACTCTTTGTTATTTTTAAGAGTAATTTTTTACCATATTGTGTTTTAATTTAAAAGTTAAAAACACGAATCATTTATAATTTGTCAGCATTGCACGGTTTCAAGCAAGAAAAATGAAATAAAAAATGCCATATTTTTCGTTCAATTTGCATCTTGACCGGTTGCTATTTCGCGAGCAACAATCCTTTTTCCACCTCGTTTCGTGTGGCTTTTCCGGCAATGGATTCTACCAATTGCAGAGCAAAGTCGAAGACAAAGCCGGGACCTTTTCCGGTTGTGATATTGTCTGCCACGGTTACGCTATCGTTGGTTATTTTTGCACCGATTAGTTCGGGTTCAAATCCGGGATAACAAGTTGCTTCTTTTCCGTCCAGCAGTCTCAATCCGCCCAAAACAAGCGGTGCAGCGCAAATAGCTGCTACATTTTTCTTTTTATCAACAAATTCTACAATCTGTTTTTTCAGTTCGGCGTGTTCGTTCAGATTTTTAGCTCCGGGCATTCCGCCGGGCAAGACAATTGTTTCGTATTGCAAAAAATCTATTTCGTCGAATGTTTTATCTGCCAAAACGGCAATTCCGTGTGCTCCCTGCACCTCTTTTTTGTTGGTTATAGAAATTGTATCTACCTCAATTTTGGCTCTCCTCAGTACATCAACTGTACCCAACGCTTCAATTTCTTCAAATCCATCCGCTAAAAATAACGCTACTTTTTTCATCATCTTTTTCCTTTCATTTTTTTATTTGAGTTTGAATTTATAAGTGATGGTTCCTTCTTGGTTATTGACAGCGTCTATTTCGGTAAATTTTGTTTGCCTTGCTGCACGCAAAGCTTCATTTCTTAAATTTGTATTTGGAGTTGTTGTACCTCTACCAATTCGGGCGTCAATAACGTTTCCTTTTGGATCCACTTTTATATTAACAACAACCGTACCCTCTTCGTTCACGGCATATCGGGGTGATACCAGTCCACCGGCACCTGTTTTGCGTCCACCCAGATTATAGGTATGCCCCATTCCGGCCACGCCGGTAGGCGCTCCTTGTGTTGCATTTCCGGTAGAAACGCCCTGTGTTCCTGCACCTTGTGTAGTACCTCTACTGCCCGAGTTTTCGCCAAAAAGCCCGGACATCTGTTGGTCTATTTCGCGACGACGGTTTTCAGCATCTCGTTGACGATTTGCCTCCTCTTGGGCGCGTCTTCTCTCCTCTTGCCGGGCGCGTCGTTTTCGCTCTTCTTCGCGTTGTGCCTGCACATCGATGGAGGATTCTCTATTTTGTGTGATAAGTGGTTCGTTGGGACTATTTTGTGGTATAGACGGCGATGGCTCGTGAACGGGAGACATTTCGTTCATGGGAGATTCTACGTCTCCGCCGGCATCTTCCATATTTCCGAACAGGACGGGAATTCCGCCTAATTCCTGTGGTGGCGTATGCAGCGTGAAATGAGAGAACAGAAGGATGAGCAAAAATAGTGCGGCAAAAATTGCAGCACCTATGCCTCCTATTATTTCTTCTTTCGTAACTGACATTCGGTTTTTATGTATGAAAAATATTTTTGCGATTGAGAATATTGGACAACCGAGCGGATGGTTCGTTTAATTGGGTCGGGTCATCAATACCATTTTAAATTGGTTTTGATTGGCAATATCCAAGATTCGCACAATTTCGCGATAAGGCACATTTTCGTCCGCGTATAGTGCAACAAATATATCGGGTTCGGCGGTGTAAGCCGATTGCAAAAACGGGGTAATCTCGTCGAAAGATACTTGCCGCTCGGTTTCGTTGGCATTTGCCACAAAATAATTCAATTCGGCATCAATGGTTACTCTGGTTATGGGTTTGGCTTGCGCCTGTTGTTGCGATTTGGGCAATAGTACTTTGATGGAATTGGGTACGACAATGGTGGATGTTATCATAAAAAATATCAGCAACAGAAAAATAACATCCGTCATGGATGCCATGCTGAAATTTGCTTCAATATTATATCTTTGTTTTAGAGCCATCTTTCTGATTCTTAATACTTTTTATTTTGAATTATTTTTTCTCTGCAGCTAAGCAGTGCAACCTATTTTGCCGGTTCATTCAAAATATCCATAAACTCCATGATGCGCATTTCCAATTTATTCACAATACCTTTAATTCTGGTTGTCAGATAGTTGTATGCGAAGAGAGCAATAATCCCCACAATGAGACCGCCAACAGTGGTTACAAGTGCTTCGTAAATACCGGTCGATAAGATATTTACATCAACATTGGCACCCGCACTTGCCATACTCATGAAGGCTTTTACCATACCGGTAACGGTGCCAAGAAACCCAATCATGGGCGCACCCGAAGCGGTGGTTGCCATAATGGGAAGACCTTTTTCTAATTTCGATATTTCGATATTTCCCTGGTTTTCTATTGCCGACATGACATCTGCCGTGGGGCGACCAAGCCTGGAAATTCCTTTTTCCACCATTCTTGCCGATGGTGTGTTTGTATTGCGACAAAGCGTGAGTGCTGCATCAATTTTATCTTCGTAGATATAATCTTTTATCCGATTCATGAATGAGGCATCTTCTTTGCCGGCTTTGGAAATGACCAACGTTCGTTCTATCAAAACGTAGATTGCTAAAAGAAGCAGTACGGCTAATACAATCATTATCCACCCGCCTTTGAGAGCCAAATCGAACGCGTTCATGGTTTCGGGAGCTGCCTCGGTGGTTGCTACTACGGCTTGTTGCGCTTGTTGCAAAGAGTCGTGAACGGGTTGAGCTATTTGTAATAAATTCATTTGTTCAAACTAATTGATTGGTTGTATAAAAAATTTCTACAAACACGTATTTGATTGGTCTATTTTTTCTCTTTCGTGCTGTAATACAAAACGTAAAGATAAGCACAATCTGTTATTCCGCCATACTTTCGGATGGTTTTAAACAATTTTTATAGGCTTTAATTGTTTTTTCTAATCCCATGTAGAGAGCATCGCTAATCAGGGCATGCCCTATGGATACTTCTTTGAGCCAGGGGATATTGAGATACAGATAGTTGAGATTTTCCAAGTTTAAATCGTGCCCGGCATTTACTCCCAAACCTATTTTTTTGGCGACGAGTGCCGCTTCCACAAACGGTGCAACGGCTTTTTCTCTATCCACTTTGTACATATTGACGTATGGTTCGGTATAAAGTTCAATTCTGTCTGCTCCAATTTGCGAAACCATGTTTATCATTTCGGGATTGGCATCCACAAAAATGGAAGTGCGTACGCCCAATGCCTGAAACTCATTTACCACATCCGTCAGGAAATCTTTGTTGGCAATGGTGTCCCAACCGGCATCGGAGGTGATGGCGTCGTGGGCATCGGGCACAAGGGTTACCTGCGTTGGTTTTATTTTCTTTATCAGGGAGATAAATTGTGGTGTAGGATTTCCCTCGATATTAAATTCGGTAACTACTCTCGATTTCAAATCGAATACGTCACTATAACGGATATGTCTTTCGTCGGGTCTGGGATGAACGGTTATTCCATCGGCTCCAAATCGTTGACAATCAATTGCTATTTGCAAAACATCGGGCATATTTCCACCACGTGCATTTCTTATAGTTGCAATTTTATTTATGTTTACACTTAACTTTGTCATCAAAAAAAATATTTCAATTAAAAAAATGTTCTGTTACTGGTTCAATAAAATCTTCTTAAAGACGAAAATCAATGAAATTTTTCTCATCTTTGTAAGACGATACAAAATTAATACGAAATAACGACTTTGAATAATTAACGTGAAAGAATTTATTAAAAAAGAGTTAGAGAAGTTATCAACAACCATTTCGGTAGAACAGTTTCTGGAATTATCGGAAACGGAAAATTCGCTCCTTATTCTGGAAATTGCACTGGCCGACTACACGCTCACCGATATTGCACGAATTGTGGAAAGCAACAATGCCCGTGTTATGAGTTTGTACGTATTGCCCATTGCCGAGGGTACTACCCTTTTGGTGTGCATCAAACTCAACATACAGGATTTGAGCATGGTAATGATGGGATTTGAACGATTTAACTACAAGATTTTGTACTACTTCATGAAGGAGGGCAAAATTACCGACACGCACAAAGAGCGGCTGGCGGAATTATTGTTTTATCTTGATATGTAAGAAACTTTTTTTCGTAGAATAATGAAAATTGCACTAATTGGAAGTATTTTCCCCGACAGCACCGAAAGAGCAGAGCAGCAGATTTTGGAGGTTTGCCTCCAGATAAAGAAACACGCGATTGCGCTTTACCTGCCCAAAACATTTTTTGACTCGCTCACACTGGACACACAGCGCAAGCTGGAAACAATTTGCACGCTGTTTGACAAGTTGCCGCCCGTAGATATGGCGGTGAGCGTGGGCGGAGACGGTACTTTCTTGCGCACGGCAGCCATCGTGGGCAGTTCGGGCGTGCCGGTATTGGGGATAAACACGGGACGACTGGGTTTTCTGGCAGCCATCAACCTATCGGATGTGGAGGCCACGCTGCAAGAAATTGTTTTGGGGAAATACCTCATCGAAGAGCGTGCGCTGCTGCAATTGCGTACCAATAACGGCAACATAGAGCCCGGACTGAACACCACGGCACTAAACGAAGTTGCTGTCATGAAACAAGACACCTCGTCCATGCTGACGATACACGCGTTTATCGACAACCATTTTCTCACTTCTTATCAGGCAGATGGGCTCATCATTGCTACTCCAAGCGGCTCTACCGCCTATTCTATGAGCGTGGGCGGACCTATACTTGTACCCAATTCGCCCAGCTTTGTTTTATCGCCCATCGCGCCACACAGCCTAACATCTCGTCCGTTGGTAATTGGTAACAACAGCAAAATAAGGCTAACCATGGAAAGTCGCAGCCACAATTTTTTGGTTTCGTTGGATGGTCAATCCCAGATTTTTAACGAAAAAACCGAAATTGAAATCGAGAAGGCTAATTTTGTTTTGAAAGTGGTGAAACGTGTCGGCCACACTTTTTTCGAAACGCTTCGCGACAAATTGATGTGGGGTGTGGATGTAAGAAAATAGCGACCGGATGCGGATCGTGGCGTAAGATTCTTGTTGTGTACACGCGGTAATCAAACCCAATAAATGTTGTGCCTCCCATGGTACAAGTTACACTACAATGGTGCAAGTGTCAGTTCTATTTGATTGGGATTTTGCGCCGTGGCAAAATGCCAAAATAAGATAAAGATAATGGAGAATATAGATGTCTTTTTCATAATCGTATCGGGTTAATTATTTCTTTTTATATCAAAGCGACCTTCGGTAATATGCCATATTTCACCATCTTCAAACACTATTTCCATTTGAAATGTTCCAGAGATGACATTTGAATTGTATGTAGTGATGTGAATATGGGAATTGGAATCAGGCACTACAGTTCCTGAATTTACAGTAATTCCTTCGGTGTATAAACCTGTGTTAGAGTCAAAATTAAAGTTTAAAAAAATACTTTCCTCTGGTTCATAAATATATGCAGTAATATGAACATAGTCCTGTCTTTGGTAATAATATATTCCCTGTAGCGAAAGAAAGGATTTAGGATCCCATTTTCCACTACACTTATACACTACCCCATTGATTTTGCAACCAAAAGTATCTGCACCTGTTTGTGTGGCGGGAGGCAGTTCGTTCAAGGCGTCTTTGGTGCAGCCGCAGGCGGTAAGCAGCAGCGCAACGAGCGAAATACGGATAATTGTTTTCATAATTCAGAATATTTTTTAGTTAATAAAGTTTGTAAAGATAATTGTTTGTTTTGATAGTTTAGGCTTTTGGGCGTTTTTTTTTGCAACTGTACCTCACAATAGCGCAAGTTTGCGCTTGGAGGGGATTACGAGTATTACAACTTCTGAATTTGTTAATCAGAACCAACTACTGCACAAATTACTTTTTAAAACTGAATCTTTTGGTTGACAACCAGCACAAAATAGAGCCAACACAGACCAATATTGCCCCTTGCCAAAAAGAGAAGCCCAAAACGGTGGACAACACCACCGACGAAAGGGCAGACGAAAACACCGGAATAAAGTAGGATGCTCCGGTCAGAATGGTTACATTTCCTTTTATGATTCCAACATTCCACGCGGCATATCCAAATCCCATAGAAATGGCTGCCAGAATCAAGTAAATGATGGATTTTGGATGAAAATGCAATTGCGAAAGATGATTTCCGTAAAGGAAAAACTGTATCCAAAGAGCAATGGCAACCAACATAAAAAACAGGGTAATTCCGTTGATTCCTTTGGCAAACTTGATGGTTACAACGCAATAGGCCGACCACAATATTGCCCCTGCAAATGCAAGCGAATAACTCAACGGATTATTGATAATATGCAGATACATTTGCGAAAAATTGACACCTTCCTCTCCACCCAAAACCCAAATTATGCCCAACATAGAGCAGAATATTCCGGGTACTATCAGCCAATTTGTTTTTTTGGTATGGAAAACAATGGTGGCTATCATTGTGAAAGTTGGCCATAAATAATTGACCATACCAACTTCTATTGCTTGTTTGGCATTTTGCGAGAACCCTATGGAAAGTGCCAAACAAAGTTCATAGGCAACCATTAGAAATCCTCCCAAGAATAGATATTTTCGGGGAAATTTTCTCAAAGAAACCCAGCCGACACTAAAAATAAGGAATAAAAATGCGACAGAATAAATGAGTGCCGAGCCCCCAACCGCTCCAAATGAATTGCTCACTTCTTTTATCAACGCAACAATAGCACTCCACAAAACGATGGCAGCAAAACCAACGAAAGTACCTTTGGTGGTTTGGTTCATATCCAATTATTTAATAATTTATTTATTCTTTTTCGGTATTTTCTTAGCCGCATCGCAACCCGTGCAGCCGCCACAATAGGGCGTGTCATTTTTCACGAAAAAAAATCGATATAGTTTTCGAATCACAATGCCCGCAACAACCAAGGCAATGAGAATAACTACGAGCGATTGAATATCCATAATCTACTAATTTTCAGAAAAAACGCATCAAAAAATAAGACTACCCACTTGATAAACCAAGAACGCCACCAACCAAGCCAAAGCGGTGGAATAAAACACGCTAAACAACGCCCATCGCCAAGAATGCGACTCTTCTTTGATGGCAGCAATAGTTGCTACGCATGGGAAATAGATGAGCACAAACAACAGGAAACCGATAATGACGAGTGGCGAAAAAACCGGCGAACCGTCGGCATGCACTTCTTGCTGCAATCGGGTTTGCAGCGATTGTTGGTCTTCGCTGTCGCCAGTAAACAATACACCCATAGTGCTGATTACAATCTCTTTTGCAGCCATTCCGGAGAGCAGGCTGACCGATATTTTCCAATCGAACCCCAATGGGCGCATTACCGGTTCTATCAATTTGCCGATGCGACCGATGTACGAATTTTCTTGGTGACTCGTGTTGCGCAATCGCTCTATCTCGTTTATCTGCTCCTGTTTCACATCTTCGTTCAGAATTGTATTTTCAATTTGCGCTATCTGGTTATCGAAAACAGTTTCCTGCCGGCTGTTTCGCGGGAAATATCCCAGAAACCAGATGATGATGGAAGCCAATAAAATAACACCTCCCATTTTACGCAAGTATTGCCACGAGCGATCCCACATGTGAATCATCACCGATTTGACGGTAGGCATCCGATAGGGTGGCAACTCCATTACAAACGGGGTATCTTCTTCTTTGAAAAACGAATGACGAAGCAACAGTGCCGTTAAGGCTGCCAATAAAATGCCCACCACGTACAAACCCAATAGGGCGATACTGGCGTGGCGACTAAAAAACGCTCCCACGAAAAGTAAATAGACCGGTAGGCGCGCGCTGCACGACATGAATGGCACGATGAGCATCGTGATTAATCGGCTGTTTCGACTTTCGATGGTGCGCGTTGCCATGATTGCGGGCACATTGCACCCGAAACCCATGATGAGCGGAATAAACGATTTGCCGTGCAAACCGATGCGGTGCATCACTTTATCCATGATGAAAGCGGCTCGTGCCATGTAGCCGGAATCTTCCATGAAAGCGATAAAAGCGTATAAAATAACGATATTGGGCAAAAAAACGATAACGCCACCTACTCCACCTATGATGCCATCTACTATTAAATCTTTTAAAACGCCGTCCGTCATTTGTGTTCTGACTATATTGCCAAGCCAAGACACACCGGATTCTATCCACTCCATAGGATAAGCTCCCAAACGAAATGTGGCCTCAAACATAATCCAGAGGAAAATAAAAAAGAGCGGAAAGCCAAAATATTTGTTTGTCAATATGGAGTCTAACAGACGTGTTTTGCCCGAAAATTTGGTTTTTTCGGTCAAAGTTTCTTTCAAGCCGCCGGCAATGAAACCGTAGCGGGCATTGGTAAATGCCGACTCGGGGTCTTCTTGTAAAAGTTTTTCGATATATTGTCGCTCTTTCACTGTGCGTGCTTGCAGCTCGGCAGCCAATGGAATATTTTGCAGACGAGATTCCATCTCTTTATCGCCTTCCAATAGTTTGATACTGATGTATCGGGACGACATTTCGGGCAGGCTCACCTGTTTGGCTTGCAGTTCGCGCTGCATCACACCTATCGATTTTTCAATCACTCGCCCGTAGGGAATCAACACACCATCTTTCCGATTTTCGGCAGGAGTTTCGTACAGCTGAATCACTTTATCCAATAGCTGCGGAATGCCTTCGCCGCTTCGCCCCACGGTTGGCACAAACGGGATGCCCAACATTTCGCCCAGCGCAACATAATCAAACTTGCGTCCGGTTTCTTGCAACTCGTCGTACATATTGAGTGCCACCACAATAGGCACATCTATATCTATCAGCTCGGTAGTGAGATATAAATTTCGCTCCAAGGCAGATGCCGAAACCACGTTGATGATAATATCGGGTTTTTCTTCAAAGATAAATTTACGAACATACAGTTCTTCGGGAGAATATGCCGAGAGCGAATAGGTGCCGGGTAGGTCTATCAGCTTAAAAGTGTAGCCATTGTGTCGCATCTGCCCCATTTTCGACTCCACGGTTACACCGCTGTAATTGCCCACATGTTCGTGTGCACCCGATGCCAAATTGAAGATAGAAGTTTTTCCGGCATTCGGATTTCCTACCAATGCCACGGTAATGGTTTTGGAGTGATCTTTCGTATGGCGTATTTTCGGGATTCGTCTGCTTCTTCTCGCGGTAAGTTCCGATTCATCGTCCCAATCGAAAGATACATCTTCTTTGTTTTTCGAGATTTCAATCAACATCGCCTCGCTGCGTCGCAAAGAGACTTCGTATTCCATGATGCCATATTTGATGGGATCTTTGAGAGGGGCATTGAGTATGGCGGTTACTTCTTGTCCGCGTACGAAACCCATTTCGAGAATACGTTTTCTGAACGCTCCCGAGCCATTCACTTTCACAATGAATGCCTTATCGCCGGTTTGTAATTCTGCAAGCAGCATAAATGGTTGTTATCTGTTTTTCGGAATACAAAGAAACAAACTTTTCTGTTAGAAAACTACTTTTTTGACAATATTATTTATAATTGATATAAATAACGGATAATTTTTAAAGATACACTATGCAATAATTTTTATTAATTACGATATGCAAATATCTTATACATTCATAAAGTAGTGAATTGTATCAGAATTTAAACACAGCTAATTATCTCCCTTGTTTGTCGGTCAAGAAAAACACAATTTTTCGGGCATTTACCAACTCTTCGTGCGTAATTCTGTATTTATTTATGCGCTTGCCGTCAATTTCAATTTTTTCAATGAAAATAGCTTCGTCGTTCGGCTTCACCGTTTCGATAAGTAACTCTCTTCCACCATAATATTTTGAATCCAGCTTCAATGTTGCTTTTTTAAAGGCGGGTGTCGTGAGTGTGTAGGAAGCATCGGTGGCATTGTCGGGGTAAAAACCCAACATAGCAAACACAGCCCAAGCCGACATAGTGCCTGTATCGTCGTTTCCGGGCAAACCGGCAGGTTTGTTGGAGAAATATTTGTTCAACAAATCGGACACAATCTTTTGCGTGCGCCATGCTTCGCCATCTATGTAGCTGAATAGATACGGATATGCAATATTGGGTTCGTTGGTAGGATCGTAATGCCCATTATCGAAAATAGATTGTAAATTTTCTACGAATTTCTTTTTTCCACCCATCAACCGCATCAGTCCCGCCACATCGTGCGGCACCATAAAGGTATAATTGTATGCACTTCCCTCGTGAAAACCCGGCACGGGTTCAAAGTTTTCGCCTTGTTTGGGATTGAAAGGTGCGTAGAATGAGCCATCGGGCAAAAGTGGGCGAAAAGTTTGGTGATTTTTATCGAAATACCTACTATAACCACGCGATTGTTTTCGGAATCGCTCGGCATCTTGTTTCTTACCCAGAGCATCAGCCAGTCTCGACAAAGCGGCATCGGCAATAAAATACTCGAGCGCGTGCGAAACCGAATTGTCGTATTTTTCCCGCAACGGAATAAAACCCAAATTCAGATAATCGTCGTTGTCGGGACGGAGCTTATTATCTGCTCCTTTGGTTGTTGCCGATTTGTACATAGCCTGATAAGCACTTTCTATATCGAAATCGCGCAACCCTTTTTGCCACGTATCCACTATAACCGGAATTGCCGGGTCGCCCTCCATGGTAAGTGTTTCTCTGCCGTAAAGTTCCCATTTGGGCAACCAACCGCTCTCCCGATACATAGCAACCATGGAGCGCACCATATCCAATTGCCGTTCCGGACTAAGTAAAGTAAGCAGTTGATGTACATTGCGATAAGTATCCCACAACGAAAAAACCGTGTAACGGGTATTGTCCGTTTGCAAAGTGCGTCCGCTCTCCATAGTCGGGTATTCGCCGTTGGCATCGTTGAGGATATTGGGGTGTATCATGGTGTGATAAAGAGCGGTGTAAAACACGGTTCGCTGGTCGGCAGTACCTCCGTCGATACGAACTTTTGACAACTCATTTTCCCAACTATCGCGCGCTTGGGCCTTTATTTTATTGAATTGAAAACCTTGTTGTTCGGCATCCAGGTTGAAGCGCGCATTTTCTGTGCTCACAAACGAAACTCCAATCTGCACCTCCACCGTATCCGTTTGCTCCAGATGATAAGAAAAATATGCGCCAATCTCGTCGCCTGCTATATCGCGGCTGTAATCGGTATAGATTTTGTATTTCCCGCTATGAACATCCCATTCGGCTTCGATGCCTTGCATCTGTTTTTGTTTTTTCCAATAGCCGCTCGATTTGGGCTGTTTACTTACTCGCATTACGAAATAGATTGGGAAAACCGCTTGCGGATTGTAGCAAAACGTACCCAACAGCTTCATGCCTTCTATCTCCGTTTCGCTAACACGTTTCATCCAAGCGCCGGATTCGTTGGTAAGTCCCTCGCCCAAATTCATCAAAATATTTGCTTGCCCTTTGGGAAATGTGAAACGAGCAATAGCAGTTCGCAAGGTTGCCGACACTTCGGTTTTGATGCCATATTTCGTAAGCAAATTGGAGTAAAAACCGGGTACGGCTTTTTCGTCGGAATACGTGCTGCCATAATCTCGGTAATCTACTTGCAACTCGCCCGATGTGGGCATCAACAACAGCGAACCCAAATCGGGGCAACCCACGCCACTCAAATTGACGTGCGAAAAACCGGTAAAATATTTGTTGTCTGCCGAATAGGGCGTTGACCACCATTGTCTGTCTTTGTCGAACCGATTCAAATCAGAGCCCATCACATTGAAGGGAGAAACCGACATCATTCCGTAAGGCAAAACCGCTCCCGGATTGGTTGTACCGTAATTGGATGTACCGATGAAGGGATTTACCAAATCGGTAAAATTTCGGGCGAAAGTCAATGGCTGAATTGCCAAAAAGGCGATTAGGGTTATGATTTTGGAAGCTTGCATATTTCTGTTTTTTGGGTGAATGGTTGAATTAAAACTATTTTCTTTTTTTTGTCGATGAATATCTATCTGTGTTGTTAGTCAGCCAGTCGAGGGAGAAATTGACGAAATAGAGCGATGTGTTTTCTATCTCTTTTTCAAAAAAGACACCGATAGTTCCGTCAGGCAAAATGGTTGCCGATGAATAAGCCGAAGCCGTGGGACAGATTGATTTTTTTACCGGCCACGTCTTTCCTTCATCGTAACTGAGAAAGACGGACACATTTCTTCTCTCGCTTCTGTCGTTGGCAATGGTGTGTAGCAGTCTGTTTTTGTTATATCCATCCAAAACGGATGTGTATCTGATAATTTCGCCATTGCAAGCCGGTTCTATCAAATCGCTCCACGATTGATGCGCACTCCAGGTAATGCCGTCATCTTTAGAGACAGTATAAATGCGCTCTCCCTTGTGTTTGTTGCGGATGCTCATCAAAATATCGCCATTGTTCAGCTCCACCACTTTGGCTTCGTCTCCTCCGGAGAATGCTTTTTGCGACACGTTCCACGTATTTCCGTCGTCATCCGAATAATAAAGGTAGTTATTCAAAACATGCTCCGCATTTTCTCTGACAGCAGCAACAAACATAATGCGTCCACTTTTTGTTTGAATACCTCTGCCGGCAGCACAAAACGATGCGCGCCAATTTCTCCGTTCCAAATCGGAGCATTCGCTACCAAACAACTGGGGCGTAATATCGTGCGGCAAAGACCAACTGATGCCGTTGTCTTCACTTTGACTTATGTAAGTACGAATGGGATTTTGCGGCGTAGAGCCCCACAAACCGGGATCTCCGACAAATATGGCAATAATTTTTCCCGAAGCGGTTACTACCATTGCTGCATCGCCAAAACCTTGGTTTCGTCCCAAACCCTTGGCAATGGTTACCGGTTGGCTCCAATTTTTCCCGCCGTCGGTGCTGCGAATAGATACCACATCGATATCTTCGGGCAAATCTATCTCGTTAAATTTTCTTTTGTCAGCCAAAACCACCAACGAATTGTCGGCAGCGGTAACGATGGCGGGAATGCGATAATTTCGTGAGCCATGGTCGCCGGGAGAAAACAGCGGTTTGTATGCCAACAGAATTTGGCGGTAGCCGACAGTCTGATTGGGTATCGTTATTTTATGTCCGTCGGACAAGGAAATCGATTCAAAGATGGCACCTACAAAATTACCCTCGGTGGCTGTTTCTGCAATATCTGCTGTTATCCACAAAAAATTTGGTCCCGATTGCAACTGATTGCCTTTTATGGTGTAAATTTCGCCATTGCGTTGGGGAATAAATTCGGTTATCAGATTGTTTTTTTGAACGTTACGCCCATCAAATTCTCCGAGTGAACGGGTTGCAAAAACACGCACTTTCTTCAAATCGCGAGCAGGATTATTACCCGTTAGCCTTATTTGGTATTCTATTATTTGCTTCGTTTGATTGCTTTCGCTATCTATTTTCAGTCGGTAAAGCACTTCATTCCGATTGCCCATTCCGGTAAAATGGTCGTTGGCAAAAGTTTCCATTTTCAATGGATAGTTTTTGATATTTTGACTTTGCAAAGGATTGCAAAAAACAAACGCCAATACAAATAAAACAAGCAATAATGCTGTTCCCCTATCTTTCACCATAATTATTTGATATTTTTTTGTTGATTATTTATAAAAAACGAAACGGCATTTTCCTAATTGCGGATACAACGGCATTTTGTCGGTGATAAACAAGGAAAAGTGCTGCTCCACAAAGATAAAGAAAAAAAACATTGTTTAACGAAAAAGATGCAGATTAAATCACTGCATTAACTACCTTTACACCATCTATTTGGTAGCATATCCAACAGTCAAAATATAATTAATCAATCATAAAAAAACAACGCTATGAAAAAAATTATTTTAACTCTCGCGCTATCTGCCTTCGCGCTGTTTCTTTGCCACGCACAGCAGCAAACTTTGGTAGAAAACACTTGGTATGTTTCCGAATTGAATATCGATGGAGTGGTTCATTATCCGCCGTATAATAACGAAATAAACGGTGTAGAATTGCAAATTATGCAAGAGAACCAAGAAGGTTGCTACACCTTCGGCACCAATATATGTCACGGCATGTATTGCTCCTCCTGCAACATAACAGATACCCAGTTTACATTAGGCGATATTGTAATCACGACAATGGAATATTGCGAAAACGAGGACAATATTGCATTCTCCGGCTTATACGAATCGCATTTCACTACACACAGTGCCGGCGAGCCTTTTCATTATACAATTGAGGCAAACGGCGACATGCAAACACTAACCATTACAAACAAATTGGGCAACACGATTACATACAACAACCAACCATCTGACCTAAGCCACCAACAAGTTTTGGTTAATAACACTTGGTATTTGACCGAATTGAATATCGATGGCGTGGTGCATCCTACACCAACTAACGACGAAGTAAACGAAGTAGTATTAAATATAACAAAAATCGAAAATCAAGGCATCAATAATTATCAATTCACAACAAATATTTGCCACTTACTTTTTTGCAACACTCGCAGTATAACAGGTAACCAAATTATGTTTGAAGATATGACAGCTACTACCTTGGACAACTGCATGAATCAAGATAATATAGCGTTTGGCGGTCAATACACCTCTTTCTATATGATTTCCGGCACGGAAACCGCCTTTAGCTATTCCATCGATTCGAAACAAGCGAGTGTTACCATGCTGACGATAACCAACAAATATGGCAATACGGCAAAATACACCAACCAAACATTATCTACCAATGAAATTCCGGGACAACAGATGGGTATTTATCCCAACCCGGTTTCTAACACCATGACCATTCGCACGGCAGAAAACAACGAAGATATACAAGTAAAAATATTTAACCTGCAAGGGCAATTAATGATGGATATGGCAGGAAACAACGAAAAAAGAGAATTTGACTTGTCGAAACTAAAAACCGGCACATATTTCGTTTTCGTATCCAACAAATCGGGGAAATCGCTTTTTTCTGACAAGATAATCAAGAAATAAAACTATTTCTGCTCCATATAGCAAGTATGCAAAAAAGCAGATTTCTCGTGTAGGAATCTGCTTTTTTTGTTTAACGAACCGATGTACTATCGTTCCTGCAATTTTTACAAAATATTTTTTATTTCGTCTAAGGTAGCAACGGTAAACGTGGGTTCAAAATCGCGAGACTGTTGCCCTTCGGGATTGAACCAAATTTGGTCTATTCGGCTGTTGTAAGCACCCACTATATCCGCATCCCAGCTATCGCCAATCATCAGCGTTTGGTCTCGTCGTGAGTTGGTATTTTTTAGGGCGTAGGTAAAAATATCGGGATGTGGTTTGTTGATTTTCGCATCTTCCGACAAGATTATTTTCTCAAAATAAGGCCTGAGCCCCGAGTTTTCTATTTTCTTGTATTGCACCTCGGTAAAACCGTTTGATAGAATATGCATCCGATAGTTTGGTTGCAAATATTCCAATAACGGGATGGTGCCGTCTATGAGTTTTGTTTTGGTGGTGGTTCTCTCCAAAAAATCGTCGCTCACGGCTTTGGCATAATCGGCATCGTCCACCCCGAAACGACGAATTGGCACCAAAAACCGTTCAACAATGAGTTCCTCTTTTTTTATAGCACCTTGGCGATAAAGTGCCCACAGGTGGTTGTTGGAAGGCATATAAATGTTGTAATAATCGTCGAAAGTGGGGTAAAATCGGTCGTATTTGTAATCGATATAAATCTCTTGCAAACACTCTTTCCCATTCCGGTGGATGTCCCAAAGTGTATCGTCGAGGTCGATAAAAAGATTTTTGTATGCCATGGATATAAAAAAACAAACTCTCAAAAAAACACTTTTGGCAAAGTGCAAATTTTGAGAGATTGTTAAAAACTAATTATTAAAAAAACAATTATTGCACTTCGATAATCAAGTATTTTGTCAAGCTCCAAAAGCGTTGTGTATCTGTAATTTGGAACGTCAGATTTTTATCGTTGCCTTTCACGAATTCGTAAGTTCCTTCGGGGTGCGTGGACCAAAGTTTGGCTTTGGGCGCATACAGAGGGATTTGCGTGGTTTGGCGAATATCAATTTGCAAGAAATACTCTTTGTTGAAAGTATCTTTCATCACTTTTGTAGATTGCAAAAAGCCTCCCGAAAGTATTTTTTGTTCTTTCAACTCGCCCGATGTGCCAAATACATAATAGGCAGTATGCAGAGAGCGGTCTTGCTCTTTGATGGTGGTTGATTGGTCTTCGGCAACTTGCGCCAAATCGGTAATATCGGATGATAATTGGGCGATGGTTTGGTCGCGACGCGACAGTTCGTCCTGCAACACCACGATGCGTTGTGAGCTTTCTTGCATCTCTTTGTTCAGCCGTTCTATGGTATTTTGCAACGCTGCCACTTGTTTGTTGCTACCGGCATATTTTTTGTTTAGTTCTGCCAATTGGGCTTTGTTTTTCTGCAAAATTTCTTGAATCATGCGGAAATTATCATTTACGCGTGCTTTGGTGCTTTGGCTCATTTCGCCACCTTTTGCCGATTGAGTCGAAATATATTTTTCGGCTTCTCTTATTCTGTCAAAATTTTGTTCCACTTCGCTGATTACAGCCATCATTTCCATTGCTTCTGCATCGGTTGATTGTGATGCATTTAATAAAGAGTCGCGCTCAGATTGTAATCTTTTGAACTCGTCCGATTCGCGGATTTTTTTCTCGTTTACACAGGAGAACATTACTCCCAGTCCCAGAAATAGAATGAATACTTTTTTCATAATCTTTATAATTTTGTTATTTTAAAAAACGATTATACTCGTAAATAGTGTATTTTGGTTGTTAATTAATTATTAATCTACTGTTTTTTATTCTACAAACAGAAAAAGCCGTTACTGTCTGGCATTGCCTTTCCCGGCAACTACAATTACAAACTCGCCTTTGGGCTCTTTTTCTTTGAAGTGTGCCGCCAACTCTTCTATGGTTCCGTTGATAGTTTCGGCATACATTTTCGAAATTTCGCGCGAAACCGATGCTTCCCTGTCTGCTCCCAAAAATTCGCCTAATTGCACCAATGTTTTCACAACCCGGTATGGCGATTCATAAAAAATGAGGGTGCGGGTCTCTTCCGAAATCTCTTTCAGACGGGTGAGTCTTCCTTTTTTCTGTGGCAAAAAGCCCTCGAAACAAAATCTGTCGGCAGGCAAACCGGACATAACCAAAGCCGGCACAAATGCCGTTGCACCGGGCAAACATTCCACCTCAATCCCGGCTTGTACGCAAGCTCTGACCAACAGAAATCCGGGGTCAGAAATAGCAGGCGTGCCGGCGTCCGAAATCAGGGCAATGGTTTCGCCGGCTTGCAAACGCTCTACAAGACTACCTACCGTATTGTGTTCGTTGAACTTGTGGTGCGATTGCATACGGGTTTCAATTTCGTAGTGTTTGAGCAAAAAGCCGCTCGTGCGGGTATCTTCCGCAAGGATTATATCACTTTTTTTCAGCACGTTGATCGCTCTCAACGTGATATCTTCCAAATTTCCGATTGGAGTAGGCACAACATATAATTTTCCCATAACAAAACGGTTTTTATTGCTGCCTTACTCGAATCCGTTTTTGATAACCAATAGAAAATCTTCCACAATTTTGTCTTCAAAATTCCACGACGTATGCTCTCTCAAATATTGCTCGGCATCCTGAAAATTTTCAAATGCATTCAGTTTCAACATCATAACATTCATTTCGTTTCTGTCGTTATGGAACAACTCGCGTTGAAACAAAAATCGGTCGTTAAGACTCAAACTTTTTTTGGATAATAAATTGGAAGTAGGTGGATTTTTGATGTCGTTTACAGACCAAATTTCCGGTAGCTCGTCTTGAGGCAAATCTTCTGTTTGGATATCTTCTTCGGAACTCTCTTTGGCTCGTGGATTTACATATTCGGGTAGCGAAATGCCTTGGGCATGAATATTTCCGGCAGGCTGCACGTACGCTGTTTCGGGCGCTTGCTCAGGAATTTCGTCGGCAGATTCGTTGTCAGGCAAATTGATTGACTTCTCATTTTCCGAAAGAAGAACAACCAGTTTTTCCATCTGCTTTTTCATCTCCTCCACGTGCAAAAACTCCAATTCGTGCAAAAGGCGCATTATCTCTTGCGTTTGACGGAATGATTGACGAAAAAAATGAAAAGAAAAAGAATCGGTCGTTTTGATTCGAGATATATTGGTTTCTAAATCTTTCAAATTAGAAAGCAATAGGTCTATATTTTCACTTTTTGTTTCCATACCAAAGTGTGTTAAGATACACATATTGTGGCTGTTTGCTATAAAAACACCCCCAATTGAGTTTACAAATGTAATAATTATTTGGAAAGTGCAACCAGCTCATCAGGTAAATTCACAAGATATAACATTTCGGAACTTCGTGTAATCGACGTGTAGAGCCACCTGTAAAAATTGTCGCCCAAGTATGTTTCGTCTATATATCCAATGTCTAAGAACACGTTTTTCCATTCACCGCCTTGTGCTTTGTGGCAAGTAACGGCATAGCCGTATTTTACCGACAGGGCGTTGAAATAGGGATTTTCTTTCATTTTTTTATAACGCATGCGTTTTTGGGGAATATCCATATAATCTTCCATAACGGCTGTAAAAAGGGCTTCGTTTTGTTCTCGTGTGAGCGAAGGAGTTTCGATGTGCAAACTGTCTAAATTGATTATTGCTTCAAATTCCACACCATAATCCAAATGTTGGAGAGTTGTCGTGCAAAATCGGAATCCATATAACTCCTCTTGCCGGCGCACGCGTAGTACTTGCAGGAATTCGCCATTTGCCAGAAAATCGATATTTTCAAATTTTTCTGTCCAGAAATAGTTGTTTTTGGTAATCATCAACAAATCGCCCGACGACAACTCCTCTTCTCTGTATAGCACCCGGTTTCTGATTCCGTTGTTGTAGGCATTTACTCTTTTGTTGGAGCGCGAAATCACGATGGTGTCTTCTATCCCGTCGCGCGAATAAGCGTTAGAAATCTCTTCGATGAAATCCATCCCCGATATTCGTTTCACATCTTTATAGGATTGGAGCTGAAGTTTTGGAAAACCAGCGGTATTGCCCGCGTCCAAACTATTTCGTAATTGTGTTGCGTTGCTCAGTATGCCCGACGCCTCGGCTTGTCGCACAATATTAGTGAGTGTAAATTCAGCTACTTCAAAAAAGAAAGATTGAAATGTTTCGCTTTGCAATGCCGGGCTTTCCTCTTGCTTCACGGGCGGCAATTGGGCGGTATCTCCTACCAATAGCAATTTGTTGCCTTCGCCCGAATAAACAAATTCCATCAAATCGTCCAGCAAGCGTCCCGAGCCAAATATGGAATAATCTGCCGACGAATTGTTTATCATAGAGGCCTCATCTACAATAAAAAGAGTTTGTTTGTGCTTGTTATGCGCGATAGAAAATCGGTCGCTGCCTTCGCCAAAACCATCCATGCGGTAAATTATTTTGTGAATCGTGAACGCCATTTTATCGGCATAGACCGAAAAAACCTTCGCTGCGCGTCCGGTAGGAGCCAAGAGAACAGTGCGTTGGTTGAATTGTGTCATGGTTTTTACCAAACTACCGATGAGCGATGATTTTCCCGTTCCGGCATAACCTTTTAAAATAAATATTTGATTATTGCTTTGTGAAAAGAGAAAATCCACTATCTTTGCGAGAGCCAATTTTTGGTCATCGGTAAATATAAAAGGGAAATTTGCTTCAATTTTTTGGAGAAAATAGCTGTTTACCATTTTTTATGAGCATTTTTTAATGTAAAAGTAGCACAATTATCATTATTTTTCTAAATTTGTGGTCTAAAATCAAGAAATAAAAATTCAACAAACAATAAAATTAAAATTCAACATTCATGAAAGTTGTAATAAGAGTGCTTTTAATAGCCGCGATTGTTCTATTAGGTATCCTTTGCTGGAGAAGTATTCAAGGTCCTATAGTTTTCAATACAGAGGTTGCAAAACGCGACCAAGCAGTAATCCAACGTCTTGTTGACATACGCACTGCACAAGTGGCTTATCGTTCTCAAAACGGCACGTACACAAACAGTTTTGAGAAATTGGCCGACTTCATTAAAAATGGAAAAATTGCCTCTCTCGTGAGATCGGGCGATTTGACCGAAGCACAATTGGAAGCCGGTATGACCGAAACAAGTGCCATGCGTATTATTCGCACAGGCAATGTGGCTGCCATCAAAGCAGCAGGATTGTGGGATGAAGCAAAGAATGCTCCCCAACTCGTTAGAGACTCTATGTTTGCTCCTGCAACCGAAGTTCTCTTTCCAAACCGCAGGCTAAACCCGGATTCTCTCGGTTTCGTGCCACACGGCAACGGAGCTCTTTTCGAGATGGCTACCGACTCGCTCACCACAGCATCGGGTTATCCGGTGGAAGTATTTGAAGCGAAAGCTCACTACAATGTATATTTGAACGACTTAGACCAAAAACTATTGAAACAAAAAATTCAAGAGGTATTGGATCGTCCGGGCAACAAATACCCGGGAATGATGGTTGGTTCGCTCGAAACTGCAAACAACAACGCCGGAAACTGGGAATAAAAAGAAAGTAAAACCATAAAACTATGTTTTTACCGGAAAATATTGACTTAGCCCGGGCAGAAAAATACAATTTATCCATTCGGCAAACGTCGAATGGATTTTCTTTTTGTATCTATTCCACGGCAGATAAATCAATTTTTCATTACCAAAAAGTAAAGTGTAGCAATCAACTCACTCTTTTTGAGAATATCAAGAAAACTTTTTTTGAAGTCAATTTTTTTGCCCAGCCATTCCAAAAGCTACAAGTCATCAACGTTTCGCCCGCTTACACAGCAATCCCCAATATTTTTTTCGACGACAAAAAAATAAAAGAGATATTCGAGTTCAACATCTACAAAGAGGCGGGCAAAGTACTGTCCGATTATTTGCCAAATCAAGACTGCCATATCATTCACGATTTGGACACCGATGTGCACGCTTTTTATGTGAGAACATTGTGGAATCCGTCTTTCAAGAATTTCGTCAGCTATCTGATACCATTTTTTGGAAAATATGAAGCCGACACAGATGCGAAAAGATGTTTCGTGGATTTTCACGACGACCAAGTTTCGGTTTTTTGTTTTCAAAAGGACAAATTGCTTTCGGCAAACACTTTCCACAACGACAATAAAACAAACGCTCTCTACTATATAATTAATGTGATAGAGAAAAGTGAAATTGACCAGAATACGGATTTTCTTTTTCTATCGGGAAATTTGTACAACAACAAAGAGATTACAGAAATTCTGCAAACACTAATCAGAAATACGAACAAAACCGAAATCAAACCGCAAATCGTCATTTCGGAAGAGGCAAAAAAAGAGATTCCAACCGATATACTTATTTCTTTATGCGAATAATCGGCGGCAAATATAAATCGCGACGGATAGCCACTCCCTCCAACTTGAAAGCAAGACCCACAACCGATTTTGCAAGAGAAAACCTATTCAATATTTTGCACAACAAATTAGATTGGGAAGCGACTACCGCGCTGGATTTATTTTCGGGTACCGGAAGTGTCGCACTCGAAATGGTTTCACGCGGTTGTCCCCGAGTTATTTGCGTGGAGCAAAACAACAACCACTACCAATTTATTTGCAAAGCAAAAGAATTGCTGCAAGCCGAAGAACTGACACCAATACGTGCCGATGTGTTCAAGTATTTGCAATCGTGCTCGCAACAGTTTGACCTCATTTTTGCCGACCCGCCCTACGATTTACGCCAAGCGGTAACCATCCCCTCTCTCATTTTTGAAAATAACTTATTGACACCCAACGGCATTTTCATTTTGGAACATTCTCGCAACAACAATTTTGCCGAACTACCATATTTCGAAACCGAACGAGCGTACGGCAGCGTCCATTTTTCTTTTTTTGTAAAAAGCGAATAGAGTAAAACCTTTTTCTTACAAAAATGCAAACACAAAAAAGAACGCCCAAGCTCATCACCGTTTTAGGTCCGACGGCAAGCGGAAAAACCACGTTTGCAGCACATCTTGCCAACGCAATAAATGGGGAGATAATTAGTGCCGACTCACGTCAGCTATACCGAGGTATGGATATTGGCACCGGAAAAGATCTTGCCGATTACCAAATAAATGGGAAAAACATTGCTTACCACCTCATCGACATTCGCGACGCCGGCGACAAATACACACTTTTTGACTACCAAAAAGATTTTCACGCTGCTTATCGGGATATTATTTCACGAGAAAAAACACCCATTCTTTGCGGCGGAACCGGTTTGTATATAGAATCGGTTTTGAAAGGATATCACCTGCCCGATGTTCCGGCAAACACAGAATTGCGCAACCAATTAGAGTCCAAGAGCATCGAAGAACTTGCCGAAATTTTATCTCGATACAAAAAACTGCACAACACCACTGATATCGAAACAAAAAAGCGAGCGATTCGCGCCATAGAAATAGCCGATTTTCAATCGAAAAACTGCACAAGCCAACTCGAGTTCCCACCCATCGATAGCACCATTTTCGGGATACAAATAGATAGAGACGAAAGAAGAGAAAAAATTACAACGCGACTCAAAAAACGTATCCACGAGGAGGGTATGATTGACGAAATTAGCAGTTTGATACAAAGCGGTGTGCATCCGGACGACCTTATTTATTACGGATTGGAGTACAAATTTGTTACGCAGCATGTATTAGGGCAACTATCTATGCATGAAATGTTTATTGCGCTGGAAACTGCCATTCACCAATTTGCCAAACGGCAAATGACTTGGTTTCGTGGCATGGAACGCCGTGGTTTTACCATCCATTGGATTGACTCCCGATTATCAATCGAGGAAAAACTATCGTGTGCACTTCCCTTTATCGAATAAAAACTGTAAATTTGCACATTGAAAAAAGCAATTATGATAAAAGGTAAGTTTCCCATCGAAAAATTCAGTTCCATCGAAACTCCTTTTTATTACTACGACATAGCACTGTTGCGCAAAACCCTGCAAACAATAAACGAGGAGATTGCCAACAAAAACTACCACGTGCATTATGCAATAAAAGCCAATGCCAATAAGCGGTTACTTCAAGAAATAGCCTCTTTTGGATTTGGTGCCGATTGCGTGAGTGGCAACGAAATACAGCAAGCCCTCGCTTGTGGATTTCCGGCATCGAAAATAGTTTTTGCCGGCGTAGGGAAAACGGATAAGGAGATACAAATTGGTCTGGACAACAATATTTTTTGCTTCAATGTAGAATCGATTCCCGAAATGGAAGTGATAGACCAATTAGCTGCACGGTGCAACAAAACGGCATCTATCGCTCTGCGTATCAATCCAAACATAGATGGGCATACACACAAATATATCACAACCGGATTGGACGAAAATAAATTTGGTCTTAATTTGGACGATTTGCCACAGGCACTTCAAACGCTGCAACGTTGCCACCACTTGCACCTTATCGGGATTCATTTTCATATTGGTTCGCAAATTACCGATTTGTCGGTATTTCAGAATTTGTGCATCAAAGCAAAAGAGCTGCATAGTTGGTTTGAGGAACGGGGTTTTTCTTCGCCAATCATCAACGTAGGTGGAGGTTTGGGCATCAACTACCAACACCCCAATCACTGTCCCATGGCAGACTTCGAGTCCTATTTTCGTTTGTTTGATAAATATTTAACTCTTCAACCCAATCAGTCGCTTCATTTCGAGCTGGGAAGGTCTGTCGTAGCTTCGTGCGGTTCACTCATCGGGCGGGTTACATACGTGAAGAAAAGCGCCAACAAAACATTTCTCATTTTGGATACCGGCATGTCGGAATTGCTCAGACCCGCGTTGTATAACGCTTTTCACCTCATCGAGAACCTCACTTCCGACCAAGAATTGGAGACATACGATATTGTGGGACCCATTTGCGAATCGGCAGATATTTTTGCCGAACATTTTGAACTAAACAGAGCCACGCGAGGCGATATTGTTGCCATTAGATCTGCCGGTGCATACGGCGAAGCAATGGCATCGGGATATAACTGTCGCGCGTTGCCAAAATCTTATTTTTCTGATTCAATATGATGACAAAAATTGACACATCCTTTTTACAATCAGCCGATTTATCACTTCTTGCATGGATTTTATTGGGCGTGGTTGCATTTTTCTTTCTCGTGCAAGTTTTCTATTACACAATAATATATAGAAGACCATCGGCATACCAAAAAAAACGAGAGAACAATCCAACCAACACAGATAGTTTTTCCGCTATTTCAGTGGTAATTGCATCGAAAAACGAATCGGAAAATCTGGCAAAAAATCTACCATCAATTTTAGAACAAGATTATCCGAACTTCGAGGTAATAATTGTAAACATGGGCTCTACAGACGAAACGGATGTGGTTTTGAAAGCACTCAACCAAAACTATACCAACCTGTATCACACCTATATTCCTGCCGATGCCGAAGAGATTAACGAGAAGAAATTGGCACTTACCATCGGGATAAAAGCGGCAAGAAACGAAATATTACTCTTTACCGAAGCTTATTGCAAACCCGTATCAAACAAATGGTTATCGGAATTTGCCGCCGAATTTGCGAATGGAAAAGACGTGGTATTGGGCAATTGTCAATTGCAAATAAGCAAAAAAACATCGATGCGGAAATTTATCCAGTACGACAACATGATACACTGTCTCAAATTCTTATCGCTTGCCATAATGGGCAAACCATTTATGGGAATGGGCAGAAATATGGCATACAAGAAAGAAATTTTCTTTGAAGAGAAAGGTTTTTCTTCGCTCTTGAAAATTGATGGCGGAGAAGACGACCTTTTTATCAACCGAATTGCAAAAAAGAAAAAAACAGGCGTTGTACTCTCCCCCGATAGCATGACACAAACCACCGTAGTAGACAAATTTAAAACTTGGCGTGCTCTGAAATCGAAATATTTATATACCAAACAGTTTTATAAAGGAGCATCTAACGCCATTTTTTGGTTGGAGACGTTCAGCAAATATAGTTTCCTGCTTTCAACCGGTATTGCCATCGTGGTGGGCATTTTGCTAAAAAACTACCTGCTTCTTTCTGTCGCGGCTGTACTATTAATTATCCGATTTGTGATTCAACTACTCGTTTTGAACCGAAGCACCAAACTTTTCGCCATTGCACCATTTCATATCGATTTGTTCTTTTACGACATTTTCCAACCAATCAACAACATGAAATTCAGGAAATTTGCCAACAGAAAGAGCAAAAACAAAAGATAATCTTCTCTATCGAAACAGATAAATGACAATTTGACATTTAAAAAGTCTTGAAAAATAAATTTGTCGGGTTAAATGCGGTTAATCGCCTATTTTTTTAGTTAAAAATTAGAAAACTACGTGCCACATTGCTTTTTGTGTATGCTATTTGTATTTACATTTGCGTTAGTATAATATCAATAAATTAAAAAAATATGAATATGACAAACGGAAAGAATATGATAGCAATCATCGCAGTTGCTATATTGAGTTCGGTTGTTACTCTTTTTGGATACAACTTAGTAAACAAAAGAAACATGTCCGAAAAAAGCAGTGTAAGTATACAAAACAAAGAGTATGCCGACGCTTTTGAACAAGACAGAAACGTTACTCTCACCAATCTGACAACGGCACAAGGCTACCCCGACTTTACAGAAGCAGCCGACCGCTCCGTACACGGAGTAGTGCATGTGAAAACAAAATCTATCAGAAAACAACAAGCAATAAACCCATTTGAATTCTTCTTCGGTCCCGGTTTTGGCGGTGAAGGTTTCGATTTGGGACAACCCAGAGAACAAGTTGGATTCGGCTCGGGTGTCATTATTTCTAAAGATGGCTATATCATTACCAACAACCACGTGGTAGATGGCGCGCAAGAAGTTTCGGTTACACTCAACGACAACCGAGAATATGACGCCAAAGTAATTGGAAACGATCCACAATCGGATATCGCCTTGCTCAAAATTGATGGGGAAGATTTCCCCTACCTCACGTTTGGTAGCTCCGACGATTTAAAAATTGGCGAATGGGTATTGGCAGTAGGTAATCCGTTCAACTTAACCTCTACCGTAACAGCCGGTATCGTGAGCGCAAAAAACAGAAGCAATATTGTTGGTGGCGATTTGGGCATCCAATCGTTCATACAAATAGATGCAGCCGTCAATCCCGGCAATAGTGGTGGCGCATTGGTAAACACACGCGGCGAATTGGTTGGGATAAACACTGCCATCTATTCGCAAACCGGCAATTTTGCAGGTTACGCATTTGCCATCCCCATTTCGGTAGCCGGTAAAGTTGCTGCCGACTTAAAACAGTATGGCAATGTACAAAGAGCCGTGTTGGGAATTCAAGTAGCTAACATAGAAATGGTAAGACGCCAAGACCCTGAACGGGCAAAAGAACTGGCAAAAATATCGGGCGTGGTAGTAGAAGATTTTGCCGACCGTAGCGCAGCAAAAGCAGCCGGTATGGAAAAAGGAGACATCATTAAAACTATCAACAACGTGAAAATCCCCAACTTTGCTGCTCTGCAAGATCAACTTAGCAGACACAGACCAGGCGACAAAGTAAAAGTAGGAGTAGAACGAAACAGTAAAAACTTATCATTTGATATAGAACTTAAAAATGATGCAGGAAATACCGAAATAAAAAGAGGTTCGGATGCAATGGCAGGTTTAGGAGCTACATTTGCTGAAATACCAACCAGCCGAAAACAACAACTTGGCATCAGCAGCGGAGTAGAAGTAAGCAGCGTTACCAATAGCGGATTGTTTAGAAAAGAAGGAATCAACAAAGGATTTATCATTTTGAGAATAAACAACATACCGGTAAACAACGAAAACGAAATAGCCAAAATTGTAGCTTCGGTAAAAAAAAGCAGCCAGGACAAAGTCATATTGGTTGCCGGATTCTATCCAAACGGAAGAACCCAATATATCGCCATAGATATATCCCAAATATAGAGCAAAAAACGCCATTATGGTTAATTATGGTTAATTCTTTGAATTAGCATAACAATATTGCGCCAAAGGTGTTTTTAATAACAAAGGATAGATTTTTTATCTTATCCTTTGTTGTTATTATAGAGATAATGAGATAGGAAGGACAAAATTTCGCATTTTTGTCCGATAATATGGAAAAAAATGAGTAATTTTGCATCCCGTTTTTTAAGGTTGAAAGGATTAAAGTATAGATGAGACAATTAAAGATAACAAAATCAATCACCAATCGTGAAAGTGCTTCTTTGGATAAATATCTACAAGAAATTGGTAGAGAAGATCTTATAACCGTAGAGGAAGAAGTAGAACTGGCACAGGCAATAAAAAGAGGAGACCGTAAAGCCCTCGAAAAATTGACACGCGCCAATCTCCGATTCGTGGTATCTGTTGCAAAACAATATCAAAATCAAGGCTTAAGTCTCCCCGACTTAATAAACGAAGGAAACTTAGGATTGATAAAAGCAGCAGAAAAATTTGATGAAACACGCGGTTTCAAATTTATCAGCTACGCCGTTTGGTGGATTAGACAATCTATCTTGCAAGCACTTGCAGAACAATCCAGAATAGTAAGATTGCCACTCAACCAAGTGGGCTCACTGAACAAAATCAGCAAAGCATTCCAAAAATTTGAACAAGAAAACGAACGCCGTCCATCTGCCGAAGAGTTGGCATTAGAATTGGACATATCTGTAGATAAAGTAACCGATACACTCAAAGTATCGGGACGACATATATCTATGGATGCCCCATTTGTGGAAGGCGAAGATAATAGTCTTTTGGACGTATTGGTTAATGACGATGCTCCTGTAGCAGATCGCACCCTAATAAACGAGTCATTGCAAAAAGAGATAGACCGAGCACTTGCCACACTTACCGAAAGAGAAAGTGATATAATAAAGATGTTTTTTGGTATTGGATACCAAGAAATGACTTTGGAAGAAATCGGAGATAAATTTCAATTGACGCGCGAGCGGGTACGACAAATCAAAGAAAAAGCCATTCGAAGATTACGTCAGGACTCCAGAAGCAAGCTATTAAAAAGCTATTTGGGATAAAAAAACAGCAAAAAAATGAAGAAAAAGCACGAAAATGTGGAATTTTTCCATAAAAACCAGTTATTTCGTGATTTTTTATTAAAAAATCTGTTTAATTCCGAAAAATAAATATATCTTTGTGATGATATTTGTTGTTCATTGTATTGTTTCTTAGAAATAAATTGTAGTTTTTACAATACTTCTTGAACAAATAAGTAACCGGAAGCGTTATTTAGAATGATAAAACAGTTGAATAACAAACAAACTATTCTTAACAATTTTATTAACGCATAATAAAATTATATTGAGTTATTGTAATAAAAAAAAATGTTTAATTAGAATTTTAAATTTATGAAAAAGTTTAGTTTACTTTTAATTACTGCTCTTGTAGCATTCAGCATGAGTGCACAAGAAGTACAAAATGTTTCTCATGGTAATGTTTACTTGAAAAACAAAGCGAGTGATAATTGGTACTTAGGTCTTGGTGGTGGCACAAACCTCTATTTCACCAACGGTGAAAATGATGCTGATGCTAACTTCATGGATCGTTTAGGCTGGATGGGTCAATTAGAAATTGGTCGTTGGAATTCTCCTAATTGGGGTGCTCGTGTAGTAATAGACGGTGGTCAAATCCAACACGTAGTTCCAAACATGCCTACAGAACAACTATGGCTTGGTGGTCACTTAGATTTAATGTACAACATCACAAATGCATGGGGTACTTACAAACCTAACAGAGTTTATAACATGATTCCTTACTTAGGAATTGGTTATATGTACGGAATGAACGAATGGTTCAAAAAACCAAACGAAAACAATGACTTGTTCAAAGGTCAAAACCAAACTCTTACTTACAACGTTGGTTTGATTAACAATTTCCAATTGTCAAAAAGCGTTGCTATCTTCTTGGAACTTGGTTGGAGATTGATGCAAGAATCATTTGACGGAAGCAGAACTAGTGGTGACTACGACTACGACAGCATGTTCACAGCTACTGCCGGTCTTAAATTTGGTTTAGGTGGAAAACAAGAATTCACACCTGCTGAGTTGATGGACTACAACTTGATCAACGATTTGAACAGCCAAATCAACAGACTACGTGCTGAAAATGACAAATTGAGATTGAGACCAGAAAGCTGCCCAGAATGTCCTCCTGCAACTCCAGTAGTTAACGAAGGCGTTTACGTTCCTAACGTAGTATTCTTCCGCATTAATTCTGCGAAAATTGACAAAGGTCAACAAGTTAGCATCTACAACACTGCTGAGTATATGAAAGAAAATACTGACGCAAAAGTTAGAGTTGTTGCTTACGCCGACAGACAAACTGGTAACCCTGACTACAACATGGCTCTTTCTGAAAGACGTGCAAAAGCTGTTGCTGACGCTTTGATCAACGAATACGGAATTGACAGCAGCCGCATCTCTGTAGACTGGAAAGGTGATACAGAACAACCTTACGCAGAAAACGATTGGAACCGCGTTGCAATCTTCTTCGCTGAATAAGTTGTTGAAAAATAATTCTATAAAAAAAGCATCTCATTCGAGATGCTTTTTTTTGCTTTTTGGAATCGGAGAATTAGCCGATTTTTATAGAAATCTATTATCGTAACATTCGTCTTATTCTACTATCGCTTCGGTGAGTTCGTCCAGGGAGAAACCGGCAAACCAATTGCTGAATGGCAAGGAAGAAAGAGCCATTTTCACGGCGGATGCCGTATATTTTATGCCTACTAAGGCTTTTTCTATTTCTGATAAATCGCTGTTGTTACCAAAAAAAGTGCCGAAAAACTTGATTCCTTTTATTTCCAGATTTTCTATATTGGCAAAAACCTGAATTTTCCCGCCTGCAAATCGGGTATTTCGTTCGATATCGAATTTGGGCGAATTACCATAATTCCATTCCCACGTACCAAATTTATTGGCACGCAAATTTTCTATTTCTGCAAGCTCTTCGTCTGAAAAGTGGTACTCTTTCATTTCGGGAAATTCGGTTTTCATTTGTTGCAAGAGCTTTTCGGCAAACTCATCCACAGTAATTTTTTCGGGCAAATTGGGTAAAATATTATCTACTACACTACGAACCGATTTGGTAGATTTGGACACGATTTTATCCTTGGAAGCTTCCAAAGCATTCGATAGCACGCTTAAATCGGTATCAAAAAGTAAACAACCGTGGTGCATAACACGTCCTTTGATGTATGCCTGTGCATTGCCGCATATTTTTTTACCGTCAATCACAATGTCGTTTCTACCGGTAAATTCGGCTTTCACGCCCAATTTTCCCAATGTATCGATTACTGGTTGCGAAAAGGTTTTGAAATCAAATTCGGCACCTTTGTCTTCGTTGGAAATGATGGTATAGTTCAGATTGTTCAAATCGTGATACACGGCTCCGCCACCCGATATGCGTCGTACAACATGGATACCGTTTTTTTGCACATACTCGGAGTTTATCTCTTCGATGGTGTTTTGGTGTTTTCCCACGATGATGGCGGGCTCATTTATCCAAAGAATAAAAACTTTGTCTTGATGCAACAGTTTTTTGAAGCAATACTCTTCCAGTGCAATGTTGTAGTCTGGCTTGTTGGATTTATTTACAATGTAAATCATTTTTTCTTATCAGTTATTTTTGAATGAACAAAGATAGATAATTCTATCGAAAGAGCATTTGTAAAAAGCAAATCAGCAGCCACATTTTACATGTAACTGCTGATATCAATAAATGAATTTGTATTACTCTGCTTTAAATCATATCTTCTACGTTCCAAACAAAAGCACGCAATCCAAGATTTGGGTACTCTGAGTTTAGTTCACGTAAATAATTGAGCAGAAGAGGTACTCTATCATCATCTACTATCGTAAGTATGGCGTTGTTTATTGATGGCCAGGCGTGGCTTCCGTAGTGCGGTTCGCCCGTTTCACTTCCGCGCCCGTACACCTCTTTCCACGAGGAAAATCCCCGAATATTTAGTTTAGACAAATCTCTCACAATTTGGCTGTAGTGTGCTTGGTCTAATAATATCATTACTGCTTTCATTCTTGTTCTGTTTTTTTGCGGGTTTGAGACAAAGTTGTGTTGTAGCGCGCTACTCGCTCGTAATTTTTCTTACGCTGACGTTTCACGCCAAATCCTCCAAAAATGGAGTACAATACCGGAATTAGCACCAATGTAATGATGGTAGAGAATGTCATACCCCCAATGATGGCGATACCTAACGACTGCCACATTTCGGAACCTTGTCCGGTGCCGATTGCCAATGGTACCATACCGAGAATTGTGGTAAGAGTGGTCATTAACACGGGGCGAAGTCTCGATCTTCCACCATCAACCACTGCCGTAATGATAGACATACCGCGTTCGCGGTTCAGGTTGATATAATCCACCAACACGATACCATTTTTCACCACCATACCCACAAGCATGATAAGTCCCACGAGCCCCATCATACCTACCGGTTCGCCGGTAAGCGACAGCAACAACAACGAGCCGATGAAAGCAAATGGAATGGAAAGAACGATAATGAACGGGTATGTAAGCGATTCGAATTGAGATGCTAATACAATGTAAACCAATAAGCTAACTATCATTAAAAGCAAGCCTAAATCGCCAAAAGCCTCTTGTTGGTCTTCTACCGAACCACTAATTTCCACGTGTGTACCTGTTGGCACATTCAGTGTAGCGATGGCAGCACTCACATCGGTAGAAATATCGCTTAACGCGCGTTTGTATATAGAGCCTTTTACCGAAACAATACGTTCGCGATCTTGTCGGTCAATTTGTGGCAATGAAGAACTTTCTACCACTTTTCCTAAATCTCGGACACGTACGCCCATACCCATTGGGTTGTAAATAAGTATATTCTCTATATCTTCAATGGATTGGCGATATGCTTCGTCGTACCGAACACGAATATCGTATTCTTCGCCATCTTCGCGAAACTGTGTCATGGTTAAACCATTGATACGATTTCTAACGGCACTTGCCGCTGTTGCCATGTTGAGCCCGTTGAGCGATAATTTCTCTCTGTCGAACTCGATGCGATACTCGATACGATAATCTTTACGAGAAATAACCACGTCGCGAAGTCCGGCAATTTTCTCCAATTTCGATTTCATTTCGGCAGCGAGTTTATCGGTTTCTTCCAAATTGTAACCGTAAATATCAACCGTCATGTTGCTTCCGCCGCCACCCATACCTTGGTTACCACCGGGAGTAACCACGTATTTGCTCACTTCGGGCATGGCTGCCAAATCTTTACGCAACTCATCCGAAATATCAAATATGGTTTTCTTTCTGAATTTTGCCTCTTTGGTTCGGATATTGAAGCTCACGATGTTGGTACCGTTGTTTTGCAACGATGCGAATACGTTGTCTTCATCGGCTGTTCCAACCGAGAACGATGAGATTAGAATTTCGGGATATTTCTCCTCGATTAGTTTGGCAATACGATGTCCGGTTTCACGAGCCATTTCCATGCGAGTGCCGGTTGGCATTTCTACACTCATAGAGATGGTATTGTTGTCGGAAGCCGGCATAAATTCAGTTTTCAATGTGAGCGCGCTCACCACAATTCCCACAACTGCAATCAAAATAAGAACGCCCAATGTTAAGCCTCTTTTACGCGAAATTTTGTTGAGTAGTTTGGCATAGCTTTCGTCGAGTTTATTGAGCAATGGCAGGATATTTTTGTTGTACCATTTATCGAATCCGCTTATTTTTTTGTTTTTATTTGAACGCATCATTTTGGCACTCATCATAGGTGTGAGCGTGAGCGCGATAATGAGCGAAAGGGTGATAATGATGGTAACCATCCATCCCAATTGTTTGAACATAACGCCGGCAAATCCGCCCACCATAGTCATGGGTAAGAATACGGCAACAATGGTCAATGTGGAAGCAATAACCGAAAGCGATACTTCTTCGGTACCATAGATGGCGGCTTGTCGGGGACGACTGCCTCGTTCTATGTGGGTTGTGATATTTTCTAAAACCACAATGGCATCGTCCACCACCATACCAATACAGATGGAGAGTGCCGACAAGGAGATGATATTGATTGTATTACCGGTGAGATATAAGTAAATGAACGAACCGATGAGCGAAATGGGGATACTCACCATGATGATAATGGTGGCACGCCATCGCCCAAGGAATAAGAGCACGATAATACCTACGATTATAAGAGCCAGTACAATGGTCTCTAACAAACTGTTGATAGATGTATTTACGTGCTCGGACGAGTCCATCACGGTAATGATTTCGATATCGGGAGGAAGAGTTTTTTTCAGTTCGGGTAGTTGTTTTTTTATCGTGTTCACGATAGCCACGGTGTTGGCTCCGGTTTGTTTCTGTACAACAATGCTGGCACTTCTGTTGCCATTGGTGTAACTTTCCATTACCCGGTTTTGTACCGTATCTTTAACTACGGCAACATCACGCAAATAGATAGATTGCCCCATATTGCTGCCTACAACAATGTTGTTAAGCTCGTTGCTTTCGTCGAACTCGCCTTCCAAACGCAACATATAGGTTTGCGAACCCACGTCGAAATTTCCGGCAGGCACGTTCACGTTTTCGGCTGCAATTTTTTGAGCAATTTGCTCAACCGATATGTTGTACGCTTCCAATTTTTCGGGAATAACATTTACCTGTACTTCGCGTTGGGGTGCACCCGATATGGAGATTGTTCCTACCCCCGACACTCGATTCAATGGACTGGCAACCTGCTCGTCCAATATTTTATATAATGCGTCGGAACTCTCTTTAGCTGTTGCCGACAACACCATCACCGGTATCATATCGGAACTGAACTTGAGAATCATCGGGTCGTTGGTTCCATCGGGCAGGAAACCCGATATCATATCCACCTTGTCGCGCACATCGTTCATAATGCTGGTCATATCAGACCCCCACTGAAACTCGAGCATAATTACCGAAATACCGTCTTTGGATTGCGAAGTAATTTTTTTGATATTCTCTGTAGAGTTCAGAGCGTCTTCCAGCGGTCTGGTTACGTTTGCTTCGATATCGTCTGATCCGGCACCGGGATACGACGTCATTACCGAAACCATATTCATCTCTATTTCGGGATAAAGGTCGATAGGAAGCTGTTTGTAAAACATAAATCCAATCAAAACGATACCGATGAATATCAGCGAGGTTCCTACCGGATTTTTTACAGAAGTTTCGTATATTTTCATTTTTCTGTTTTTTTTATTTTACTACTTCCACTTCACTACCGTTTATTAATCCGGTATTTCCTTGTATGATAACTCTGTCTCCGTTGTTTAATCCGGAAATAATTTCGTACTTATCTCCTACCCTAACACCTAAATCTACTAATGTGTAAACAGCTTTTCCGTCTTTTTCTACAAAAACATATCTGTCATTGGAACCCGATTGCTTCAGTACTGCCATATCGGCTACAAGCGGACGATCGTTTGTTCCAAAATTCATGGTTACTCTCGAGAACATTCCCGGACGGATGCGTTGGTCCTTGTTGTTCAGTTCAATTTCTACCGGAAATGTGCGTGAGCCGGCATTGAGCGTAGGATGTATCAACGACACTTTTCCTTCGAATGTTTCGCCTTGCAGTGCATCAATTTCAATTTTTGCAGGCATGCCTTTGCTTACTTTGCTGTAGAATGCTTCCGATACGTTAATCACAACTTTCACCGGATTGATGCTTTCTACGGTAAGTATGGGCAATCCGGCAGCTACATCGCCCGGATCGTAGTTGCGTGCGGTAACCACTCCGCTGATAGGACTTGTAAGGCGCGTGTTTTCACCCAAATTATTGAGCGCGGTTTGCGCCACATCCAGTTGTGCTTTTAGTTGGTCTAATTGCTGTTTTGAAATTCCGCCAACATTATAAAGTTCTACATAGCGTTCGTAATCTCTTTTCAGAGTTGCCAACTGGGTTTGTTGTTGGGTGTAGTTGGTTCCGTCCATTGTTACCAATGCTTGTCCCTTTGCTACACGACTACCCACATCTACAAGAATATTGCGTATGCGTCCCGGAATAGCGGGTGCGATATTGTTTACGGCATTGGATTCAACCGTTGCTGTAAAGGTAGATAATTGATCTACCGCTACCAAACTCACGGCTTCCACGCGTACTTTTGGCGTTTCTTTCACTTCGGCAGTTGTATTTTTGTTTTTTCCACCACAAGATGATAACAATAAAATGGCTGCCAAAGGGATACATTTAAACAGATTGTTTGTTTTCATAAAACTATATATTTCTGGTTGTTTTTTTATTTTGATTAATTATTGTTGTTTTCGATTGGAGCAATGTCGTAGCCCAATATTTTTTCGAGGTCTGATTTTGCCGACAAATATTCATATATGGCATTTCGGTATTGCAACTCGGCAGAGGTTACAGCCAAGGCAGCAGCGTTCACATCCACGATAGTACCCATACCAGTTTCGTACCGTTTTTGTGTTATTTGATAGCCTTTGCGTGCTTGCCCCACGGCAGATTCGGCGGCAGCAACTTGTTCTACACTTTTTGCCATCAGGTCGTAATTATTTTTAATAGACAATTTTAATCCTCTTTCTACATCTTTGCGTTGTTCTTGTAGTTGAAATAATTGAATTTCGGACTGTTTCAGATTGTTGTATCTCTGTCCGCCGTTGAACAACGGAATAGACAGCGCGATGCCGAGTGTAGAATAGGGATCCCAACGATAGGTATTGAATTTGAAATCGTTATTCTGGCTCATATACATATAATTGAATGTGGATACCAGCGAAGGGGCAAATTGCAATTTCTGCATCTCTTTGGCTTTTTTTGCCATATCCATTTGCATATCAAATTGTTTGATATCGCTATTGTGCATGAGTGTTGTATCGGCGGGTATTACCGTGTCATACATTTTTGCTCTGTAATTATCGAGTGTTCCAACGACTTGCACAGGCACATCGCTATCTATTCCCATGAGCATTTTCAACTGTAATTCGGCAATTTTTATCATATTTTCCGATTGCAAAATATTGGGGATAAGACTTTTTAAACGGACATCGGCTGTAACTACATCATACTCTGCCACTACACCTTGGTCATATCTGTTTTTGATATTTTGCAGATTGAGCGAGTCGGTAGCGTAAGTTTTTTTGAAAACATCGTAACTGGCTTGTGCTAGCAATAACGAGTAGAATGATTTTTTTACTTGATTGACCAAATTTATTCTGGAGGAACGTGCCTTTTCCATAGAAAGTTCCAAATCTACTTTGCTCATCTGCACATTTTTCCACAACGATGGCACAACCAACGGCATGCTCACGTTTAGCCCGGCAGTATAAACATTTAATCGCCCCATTTGGATTCCTTCGGCAGATGCTTCGGGGTCGGGTGCAAACATTTTGCCCACGGTTTGGATAATGAAAAGTTCTTCGGGTGTGTATTGCGAAGGGTCTATATCGCCTCCGCCCATACCAAATCCGCCGTCAAAATAAACGGTTTGCCTTTTGATAGCACGTTGGTATTGACCTATCAAATCAAATTGAGGTAACAATGCGCCATACGCACTTTTGGTGGCATATTCTTTCTTGGTAATTTCCATATCGGCAATTTTTACCGACGGGCTTTCGTTTAACGCGATTTCTATTGCTGTTTCCAAATCTAAATGCAATGTTTCGGCTTCCTGTGCTGTTGCCGAGGTAAAAGAAATTAATCCACAGGCAATGAGAAGCACGATGCTTAACTGTTTTATTTTCATATTGAGTTATTAATTGTTTTCGTTTGTTTTGTTTGAAAGATATTGGTCTATTATTTCAATTCCTTTGTTGGTTGAAATGCCTCGAATGAAATTAACCATCATCGTGAAAAAAAGTTCTTGAAACGAGAATGGTGGTTTCTCCATATACGAAGCACGAATGTATGTGTATGTGCTTTCTTCTACCAGAAATGCTGCCACATCGACATTCAGATTTTTGCGAATATAACCTTCGTCTATTCCTTTTTGAAGATACTCTTTCATATAAATTTTATTCTCATCCACGTCTTGTTGCACCAATTTGTAAATTCGTGGATAGTATTTATATATATCTTCATAAAACTTGATCGTGGGCAATTCTTTGTTTTTGTGGTATTCGATAAAATAGAGAAAAACTTCAATCATGTTTCTCGAGGTGCTTATAACCTCCATAATTTTATTATTTCGCTCCTCTTTTTTATCTTCTAAATAGGTAAGCAAAACCTCTTCCTTGTCTTTAAATACCTCGTAAAGTGTACGTTTAGAGATACCCAAAGAAGATGCCAAATCGTCCATGGACACACTCTTAATTCCATATTGAAAAAAAAGTGTACCAGCTTCTTTTATTATTCTTTTCTTTAATGTCATCCTTATTTAAAAAAAACAGCACAAAGGTAACTCAGAAAACTCAAAATATAAAATCAGTTTTCTTAGTTTTAACATAGTTTACGATAAGATTATGTTACTGACTCATTTTTTGAATAAAACATATAGTTTTACTCAGATTAGACCTTTTATATAGATATTTTTTGTAGAAATAAATTACAAAAAAGGGGCTGCCGCATTGGCAACCCCTTTTCATTACATATTATCGGAAAGTGATTATTTGGCAATAATTACTTTTTCTACTTGACGTGATTCGTCCGAACCGGTGATTACCAGGTAATAAATACCGTTTGCCAACGACGTTACGTCGATTTGACCGTTATTGATTCCCGATTTAACAGCTTGTCCAAACGAATTGTACATCATTACGCTTGCGGCATTACCTTTCACGTAGATTACATCTTTGGCAGGATTTGGATATACGCGTACAGCATTAGCTTGCGCGTCTTCAATATCAACTACCACAGGATTAGCACATGCAGGCTCAGAGGTACATGTCGGATAAACTACCGTTACGCAATACACGTGTGAACCGTCGGCAACGTTGGTGTCTGAGTAGCTGGTAGCTGTCAGGTTAGAAGCAACGGTTGTGCCGTCTCTTGTTACGGTATAGGTGTAATCGCCAACGGGAGCACCACCACTAACTTCTACATCGTCTAAGTTCAACCAGAACATGTCGGTTGTTCCAAAGTGACGCCATGCAACATATTTGGTTCCGGCAGGAAGAGTTACGGTTCTTTCGTACCATGTTCCTTGTGCTCTGGTGCCGCGAGGTCCTTCGTATTGTTCGCCTTTGGTTACCATGGTTTCTTCAAATACCGAAGTAAAGTCTGCAACGGCGGTACCGCTGGTAGATGCAAGTACTTGGTATTTTTCTGCTGCCCATGCACCATCTTGTGCACTTACCCAATAAGTAACGCTGGTTGCGCCTTCAACTAAAGGAGTAATCAGATAGTTATCGGGAGTTAATGCTCCAACATAGTTGATGTAAGAAGCGGAAGAGATACAGTTACCTCCGTTGTGTCCTTCGAAAATACCGACTCCTGTTTCAGCATCCCAGTTGTAACCGTCGCCGTCGGCGTCAAATACTGTCCAACCGGTTGGAAGTGCTCCGGATTCAAATTTTTCTGCTAAAATAATCTCTCTCTCTTTGCTTGCAGGAGCTGTCCAGGTTACGTCAACCGTTGTGGATACCGCTTGGTTGATTACCGCCGATACGTTAGTAGCAGGGTTACAGGTAGCACCTACGGTTACGGATACACATTCTTCTGCTGATTCGGCAGTGCCGTAAACAGCCGTTACACAATAGTTGTAGGTTCCTGCGGCTACGCCGTTGTCTACATAAGTTAATGTGTTGGCATCGTTTATTTCTCCAATCAAAGTGCCTTCTCTGTAAACTTTATACCCGGTCAAAGCGCGGACACTTGGCAAGGTATTGGGTGTTGCACCAATGGTGGCGGCTTCAAAACGTTGAGTTCCATCGTCAACGGTTGTGGCTGCATTGTTGGACAATACTACTACGTTACCTTTGGAATCGGTAATGGTCAATGTGGACATGTCATTTCCTGTGCCCGATAGGCTCATTAAGAAATGGTAGGTTTTGCCTGATTCGAAAGTATAGTCGTTTACACGGCTGGTTTCGCCGGCGGCAACCCACATTCTGTCATAAGGGGCAGGATTAACGATACAGAAATCGTATACTCCGGCAGGAATAGTAATAGTACTGCTGCCGTCCATTACAATATTGGTAGAGGTACATGATGGATCGGCACCCTCAGGAACAGTGTATTCGAATACATCGTACAAAGTTGCAGGTACGTTACAATCGGAGTAGATAGGACCGCTCTCGGGGATGGTGTTGCCATATTCGTTGGCATCGGCATCCAATACCATTTGGTAACCGCTGCCGTCGCCCCATACGTCATGGGCTTCCAAAATAATGGTTACATCGCCGGTAGGATTGGGAGTAGTTCCCGGTTTTTGCCATGTCAAGGTTACGGCATCGCCGTTAGGTGTGCCTTGCAAGTTGATTACAGGTGCCAAATCTTCGGCTACTACATCTACAGGTGCAGCGCATGCTGCTACTGATGTGCAGTTAGGATATACAACTTTTACGCAGTACTCGTAAGTTCCGGTTGCCAAGTTTTCATCCTTGAAGCTGGCTGTGGTTAAACCGGTTGCTACTTCTGCACCATCTCTGGTAACAGTATAGGTGTAGTCTGTAATAGGAGTTTCACCTGATCCGTTTACTGTAATGTTGTCAAGTATCATTACATATTGGTCTGTACTATTGAAGTGTCTCCATGCAATATATTTAGTTCCGGCAGGAATTGCATGGGTTCTCATAGTTGGTGTACTACCAATGGATGTATGGATATTTTCTTCGTGAATGGAAGTAAAATCGGCTACATTTGTACCGGTTGATGATACATATACTCCGTAAGTTTCATTATCAAAAGCAGTAGAACCTTGAGAATAAACTTGATAGGTAACTTCTGTTGCACCGGTTACTTCCGGAGAGATAAGCCAATTGTCGGGAGTTAAAGCTAACCAGCTGTCATCTACATAGGCTGCAGACATGGAACCAACAACGCCATCTTCTAATGGAGATTCCAACTCTGTTGTTTGGGTAATCCATTTGCGTCCATCGCCGTCGGCATCCACATTCAACCAAGTATCAGGAATACCTGCAGTGAAGTCTTCTGCTAATACAACTGTATTTTTTGCAGCCACGGGTGCTGTCCAAGTTACATCTACGGTAGAACCGGTAGCGGTTGCTACAACGTCGGTGGCAGGATTGCAAACGATGATTTCATCTATTACAACTTCAGCAGCACAAGCGGGTGCGGATGTGCAGTCGGCATAAACAACTTTTACGCAATACTCAAATGTACCCACTTCGAGGTCAGTATCGGTATAAGTAGTAGTGGTAAGTCCGGTTACTAAGTCAGTACCATTTTTGGTAATGGTGTAGGTGTAGTCAGGTATAACACCACCGCCATTTACAGTTACGTCATCTATGTTCAACCAATACATATCGGATGTTCCAAAGTGACGGAACGCAATATACTTGGTTCCGGCAGGTAGTTCAACCGTTCTTTCGTACCAAGTTCCTTGGGCTTTTGCACCACGTTGCGGTGTATTACTTTGACGATATTTTCCTTCTCCTACCAAAGAAACTCCACGGTCTTTTGCAGTCATGGTTTCTTCAAATACAGAAGTGAAGTCGGCAACGGCTGTACCTGTAGAGGAAGCAAGTACTTGGTATTTTTCGGCTGCATATGCAGCATCTTGACCACTTACCCAATAAGTAATGCTGGTTGCGCCTTCTACCAATGGAGTAATCAGATAGTTATCTGGATTTAATGCTCCAACATAGTTGATGTAAGAAGCAGAAGAGATACAGTTGCCACCGTTGTGTCCTGGAAATACGCCTACGCCATATTCAGCATCCCAGTTGTAACCGTCGCCGTCAGCGTCAAACACTGTCCAACCTGTTGGAAGTGAACCTGCTTCAAAGCTTTCGGTAAGAAGTACGTCTCTACCTTTTGCAGGTGCTGTCCATGCCAAGTCTACTGCAGAACCAGCGATGAAGGCTGCTGTAACGTTGGTTGCAGGGTTGCATTCGATTACTTCGCCATCTACTACTACTGTTGCACATGCAGGAGCCGATACGCCATCTGTATAAACTACTTTCACGCAATATTCGTATGAACCTGCTGCTACATTTTCTTCGGTATAGCTGGTTACAGTTAAGCCTGTAGCCACTTCTGTTCCGTCTTTAGTTACGGTATAGGTGTAGTCGGGAAGCGGAGTAGTACCACCTGTAAATACGAAATCGTCCATGAACAGGTAGTTCTCGTTGTTGGTTTCGAAGTGACGAATTGCCACGTATTTAGTTCCTTCGGGTAACTCTACGCTTCTATCAAACCAATTTGATCTGATATTGGCTGTTGAAGAAGTTGTACTGCTCACTTTTTCTCCGTTACCTTTTGCCTGTCCTGTCAATGTTTCTGTGAAAACAGCTGTGAAATCTGCAGCTGCAGTTCCGGAAGTAGATACCATAATCGCGTATCTTTCGGCCGGATAATCATCGCTTGATGCAACTTTGTAAGTAAAATTAGTTGCTCCGGATACGTCAGGAGAAATAAGATAGTTATCGGGAGTTAAAGCACTTCCGTACCAAGAATAAGATGTCATATAATTTGGAGCAGAAGGGGGAGTTTCCCAATCGTGAGTTTGTACAGCCCAATTTTGACCATCTCCGTCGGCATCAATAGATGTCCAACCGGTAGGTAATTCATTGATTGTTGTAGTATCAAAATTTTCAGACAAAATTACATTTTTAGCTGCGGGAGCGTTCCATGTAACGTTTACAGTAGTGCCGGTTGCAGTAGCTGCTACGCCTGTAGCCGGGTTGTGTACTACGATGGGATCAGTGTTGTCTTCATACGTTACCAACATATCGGGCAAAAATGCGTATGGTGTACCTTCGCCAGCGTAGTTACTTGCGTTAAATGCTAATCTGGAAACATTGGTTGCTTCTTCACGACCAAAGAAATAAACATTTTTATAAGAAGTAGAAGTTGCTTCCGGCACATCAAACATTAGTACCAAGTTACCACCTTCATAAACAAAAGGAGTTGTCAGGTCGATAACCACGAAACTACTTGTATTGCCTACTAAGTTGCCAACAAATACTTCGGTCAGCTGGTCTGTTGCCCAGCCGGCTTCCAAATTGTCAAGTGCAGTAGTACCCATGGATACGTGAACTACATTTTGCCAATTATTTGTAAAGTCTATAGGATCAAAAGAGAATGCAATTTGGGTAACTTTTTTTCCTACCATCGCTTCCAATTTGGAGGCGGGATAAATCATTTGACTTTTTTGCACCACGTCCATGTACAAACCGAAAACCGGGAAACGATTGTGGGTTGTAAAACCACCATCGCCTTGTACAGTAATCTGCTGGGCATTTACCATACCCTGCATGGCAAAAATAGTCATCAATAAAAGAATAACTTTTCTCATAATTTTTAATTTAATAAATTAATAGATAAAAATACATAGATTACATCCGTTATTTTTTCGAGAGCATTTGCAACGACTTGCATTGTTTAAAGTGTAGTTTATAAAAACCGGTTTTGTCCTGCACATTACTCAGCAAATAAAACAACAAGATGTAATTACAATTACATTTAAGAATCAGCTATTTCCATAAAGGTAAAACAAACATTTTAACGGGATAATATATTCTCTTGGCTTGTAGCAGACAACCAATTTGAAGTTTTTATCAATCGTTATGTGATTTATTTTCATAAAAATATTCAATTCTTACACACGACAAAGTTATAAATATTTTTTAATTATTTTCTTTTTACGTCTCGTTAATTTCCTAAAAAACAAAAACAAAATATAATAGAATTTCAAATTGAGGACTATTCAATATGCATTGGGACGCTTATTGTATTATAAAACAGTATTATAAGGAAATTACCAGCATATCGATTATTTTTATGAAGAATGGCTCACACAAAAAAGGGGCTGCCGCATTGGCAACCCCTTTTCATTACATATTATCGGAAAGTGATTATTTGGCAATAATTACTTTTTCTACTTGACGTGATTCGTCCGAACCGGTGATTACCAGGTAATAAATACCGTTTGCCAACGACGTTACGTCGATTTGACCGTTATTGATTCCCGATTTAACAGCTTGTCCAAACGAATTGTACATCATTACGCTTGCGGCATTACCTTTCACGTAGATTACATCTTTGGCAGGATTTGGATATACGCGTACAGCATTAGCTTGCGCGTCTTCAATATCAACTACCACAGGATTAGCACATGCAGGCTCAGAGGTACATGTCGGATAAACTACCGTTACGCAATACACGTGTGAACCGTCGGCAACGTTGGTGTCTGAGTAGCTGGTAGCTGTCAGGTTAGAAGCAACGGTTGTGCCGTCTCTTGTTACGGTATAGGTGTAATCGCCAACGGGAGCACCACCACTAACTTCTACATCGTCTAAGTTCAACCAGAACATGTCGGTTGTTCCAAAGTGACGCCATGCAACATATTTGGTTCCGGCAGGAAGAGTTACGGTTCTTTCGTACCATGTTCCTTGTGCTCTGGTGCCGCGAGGTCCTTCGTATTGTTCGCCTTTGGTTACCATGGTTTCTTCAAATACCGAAGTAAAGTCTGCAACGGCGGTACCGCTGGTAGATGCAAGTACTTGGTATTTTTCTGCTGCCCATGCACCATCTTGTGCACTTACCCAATAAGTAACGCTGGTTGCGCCTTCAACTAAAGGAGTAATCAGATAGTTATCGGGAGTTAATGCTCCAACATAGTTGATGTAAGAAGCGGAAGAGATACAGTTACCTCCGTTGTGTCCTTCGAAAATACCGACTCCTGTTTCAGCATCCCAGTTGTAACCGTCGCCGTCGGCGTCAAATACTGTCCAACCGGTTGGAAGTGCTCCGGATTCAAATTTTTCTGCTAAAATAATCTCTCTCTCTTTGCTTGCAGGAGCTGTCCAGGTTACGTCAACCGTTGTGGATACCGCTTGGTTGATTACCGCCGATACGTTAGTAGCAGGGTTACAGGTAGCACCTACGGTTACGGATACACATTCTTCTGCTGATTCGGCAGTGCCGTAAACAGCCGTTACACAATAGTTGTAGGTTCCTGCGGCTACGCCGTTGTCTACATAAGTTAATGTGTTGGCATCGTTTATTTCTCCAATCAAAGTGCCTTCTCTGTAAACTTTATACCCGGTCAAAGCGCGGACACTTGGCAAGGTATTGGGTGTTGCACCAATGGTGGCGGCTTCAAAACGTTGAGTTCCATCGTCAACGGTTGTGGCTGCATTGTTGGACAATACTACTACGTTACCTTTGGAATCGGTAATGGTCAATGTGGACATGTCATTTCCTGTGCCCGATAGGCTCATTAAGAAATGGTAGGTTTTGCCTGATTCGAAAGTATAGTCGTTTACACGGCTGGTTTCGCCGGCGGCAACCCACATTCTGTCATAAGGGGCAGGATTAACGATACAGAAATCGTATACTCCGGCAGGAATAGTAATAGTACTGCTGCCGTCCATTACAATATTGGTAGAGGTACATGATGGATCGGCACCCTCAGGAACAGTGTATTCGAATACATCGTACAAAGTTGCAGGTACGTTACAATCGGAGTAGATAGGACCGCTCTCGGGGATGGTGTTGCCATATTCGTTGGCATCGGCATCCAATACCATTTGGTAACCGCTGCCGTCGCCCCATACGTCATGGGCTTCCAAAATAATGGTTACATCGCCGGTAGGATTGGGAGTAGTTCCCGGTTTTTGCCATGTCAAGGTTACGGCATCGCCGTTAGGTGTGCCTTGCAAGTTGATTACAGGTGCCAAATCTTCGGCTACTACATCTACAGGTGCAGCGCATGCTGCTACTGATGTGCAGTTAGGATATACAACTTTTACGCAGTACTCGTAAGTTCCGGTTGCCAAGTTTTCATCCTTGAAGCTGGCTGTGGTTAAACCGGTTGCTACTTCTGCACCATCTCTGGTAACAGTATAGGTGTAGTCTGTAATAGGAGTTTCACCTGATCCGTTTACTGTAATGTTGTCAAGTATCATTACATATTGGTCTGTACTATTGAAGTGTCTCCATGCAATATATTTAGTTCCGGCAGGAATTGCATGGGTTCTCATAGTTGGTGTACTACCAATGGATGTATGGATATTTTCTTCGTGAATGGAAGTAAAATCGGCTACATTTGTACCGGTTGATGATACATATACTCCGTAAGTTTCATTATCAAAAGCAGTAGAACCTTGAGAATAAACTTGATAGGTAACTTCTGTTGCACCGGTTACTTCCGGAGAGATAAGCCAATTGTCGGGAGTTAAAGCTAACCAGCTGTCATCTACATAGGCTGCAGACATGGAACCAACAACGCCATCTTCTAATGGAGATTCCAACTCTGTTGTTTGGGTAATCCATTTGCGTCCATCGCCGTCGGCATCCACATTCAACCAAGTATCAGGAATACCTGCAGTGAAGTCTTCTGCTAATACAACTGTATTTTTTGCAGCCACGGGTGCTGTCCAAGTTACATCTACGGTAGAACCGGTAGCGGTTGCTACAACGTCGGTGGCAGGATTGCAAACGATGATTTCATCTATTACAACTTCAGCAGCACAAGCGGGTGCGGATGTGCAGTCGGCATAAACAACTTTTACGCAATACTCAAATGTACCCACTTCGAGGTCAGTATCGGTATAAGTAGTAGTGGTAAGTCCGGTTACTAAGTCAGTACCATTTTTGGTAATGGTGTAGGTGTAGTCAGGTATAACACCACCGCCATTTACAGTTACGTCATCTATGTTCAACCAATACATATCGGATGTTCCAAAGTGACGGAACGCAATATACTTGGTTCCGGCAGGTAGTTCAACCGTTCTTTCGTACCAAGTTCCTTGGGCTTTTGCACCACGTTGCGGTGTATTACTTTGACGATATTTTCCTTCTCCTACCAAAGAAACTCCACGGTCTTTTGCAGTCATGGTTTCTTCAAATACAGAAGTGAAGTCGGCAACGGCTGTACCTGTAGAGGAAGCAAGTACTTGGTATTTTTCGGCTGCATATGCAGCATCTTGACCACTTACCCAATAAGTAATGCTGGTTGCGCCTTCTACCAATGGAGTAATCAGATAGTTATCTGGATTTAATGCTCCAACATAGTTGATGTAAGAAGCAGAAGAGATACAGTTGCCACCGTTGTGTCCTGGAAATACGCCTACGCCATATTCAGCATCCCAGTTGTAACCGTCGCCGTCAGCGTCAAACACTGTCCAACCTGTTGGAAGTGAACCTGCTTCAAAGCTTTCGGTAAGAAGTACGTCTCTACCTTTTGCAGGTGCTGTCCATGCCAAGTCTACTGCAGAACCAGCGATGAAGGCTGCTTTAACGTTTGCTGCTGGTTCACAGTCAGGTTCAACAACTGTAACAGCTTCAGCACATACAGCTTCTGATGTTCCTTCTGTATAAACTACTTTCACACAGTAGTCGTATGTGCCTTGTGCTACATTTTGATCTACATAACTTGTTTCAGTAAGTCCTGTTGCAACATCAACACCGTTTCTTGTTACAGTGTAAGTATAACCTGTTGGATTAGTTCCGCCACCTGTTGTTATTTCAACGTCATCAAGACAAATAATAAATTGGTCGCTCACGTTGAAGTGACGAATAGCAATCCAAATACTTTGTCCTGCATAAGCGCTCAAATCGCAAGTAACTTGATACCAAACACCTGAAGCTTTTCCGTTTTCGCCTCTTGTTGCAGCTTTGTCAATTGATTTACTTCCACTCGGAGTTAAAGTCCACTCTTTGATAGTTGTAAAATCGCTTGCTTCTGTATTGCTTGCAGTAGAAACAGCTACGCCGAAGTGTTCAGACGGATAGTTTGCATCTTGTGCACAAACCCAGAAACTGATGCTTGAGCTGTTGCCCATGGTGTATTTTTGAGGAGCAACAAAGTAGTTGTCGGGATTTAAAGCACCGCCCGCATTGCAATAAGATTCTCCCATAATGTGTCCTGTACCGCTATTTGAAGCCATTGCCATAGTTCCGTGATTACTTGCTTCAGAGCTGTGATACCAAATGTGTCCGTCTCCGTCTTTATCGATATTTGTCCAACCTTCTAAGTCAGTATCGAAGCTGAAAGTTTTCACTTCTTTTGTGGCTTTCGCTGCCGGAGCATTCCAAGTTACATTAACATCTGTACCGTTTACTGTAGCTTGAACGCTACTAACAGGGTCGAAAGATCCGCCGTCATTTACATAGTCAATACCCAATTTAGGCAATACTTCATAAGGTGTTCCTGCACCTGAGTATCCAGACGATTCGGCTTGTCTTACAACAGCAGTTTCTTCTTTTGTACCTTGGAATGCTGCATAATTGTAAGTAGTAGTAACTACAACAGGTAGATCAAACTCTATAAAGAGATTGTTTCCTGTGTACTCAAATGGTGTGTCTAGTTCAACAACCATTAGAAGATCAGATGTAAAGCTAAGTTTACCTACATACACTTCTGTTGTTGGTTCTGTAAACCAAGCATCTGCAAGATTTGCTTGTGTTGTACATGCCATTCTAATGTGTAAGTCATTACCCCACGCATTATTAACAGCCAGATAGTCAGAAATATTAGTTCCAAAAAATGTTATTTTTGTAATCTGATTACCTGTTAATTCTGTTAATTTTGCCGCAGGATAGATCATTTGACATTTTTGTTGGTAATCCATATAAAGTCCGTAAACGGGTGTGCGGGCAGTTGTCTCTGCTTCTCCGTCTCCTGTGACAACCAACTGTTGCGCGTTCACTCCAAACAGTGTGGAGAAAAGAATCGCAAATAAAAGAATAAATTTTCTCATAATTTTTTTCTATTTTAAATTAATGATTAAAAAACAAATAACCTTTCCTTCAAACGTCGGTCATTGCCGTGACTTCAAATTATTATGTGTTTAATAAAATGTGTGAAACAGTAATGACCTATGAAAGAAAAAAAGGGGATGTGTTTTGTGTAAACAAAAACTGTTTACACAAAATACATGTATATATTGATAAAAATGTGTCGAATTGTACTTCATGAAAATACTTTCTTTTACAATTATCACAAAGATATATTATTTTTTTAATATAACATCTTTTTTTATTATATTTTTTTGTAATATTATATGGTAAAAGAACAAGAAATTTTTTTAAGTGTTGATTTTCAGAGGGGAATTAACAGTCGGTAGTTAATAATTAGTCGCTCCTTAATAATTCAAATTATAAAGAGAAACAATTTTTTTTTCGCTGTA